>JBIKVN010000322.1:0-3041 GCA_044356865.1 Phycisphaerales bacterium
CGACGAGCAGCGTGCGGCGGCCCTTGCGGGCCAGCACCGCGGCGAGGTTGATCGCCGTGGTGGTCTTCCCGCAGCCGCCCTTCTGGTTCACGATCGCGATGGTGCGCATGGACGGTCCGAGAGGAATCGCTCCATCGGTCCCCCACCGCGTCGATCTTGCGGAATTGCCGGTCAAGAAGCGGTGAGCGCCGCGAGCCCGCGCTCGACGAGCCCGCGTTCGGCGGGCACCACCTCGACCCGACCGGGCGCCCGGGGCAGCACGAGCCGCAACCCACCCGCGTCCGCCTTCTTGTCGACGCCGAGGCGAAGGTCGAACTCGGCGCGATCGAGCGCACCGCCCGGCAGCGCGACCGGCAGCCCGAAGGACTTCACCAGCGCCGCCACCCGCGCGGCGAACCCGGGGTCGCCGCCCGCGGCGCTCGCCGCGACGAGACCGAGGCCGACCGCCTCACCGTGGGTCAGGTCGAGTCCGGGCATCGTCTCGAGGGCGTGCCCGAAGGTATGCCCGAGGTTGAGCAGGGCCCGCTCGCCCCGCTCGAACGGGTCGCGCCCGACGATCGCGGCCTTCACCGCCACGCTGCGGGCGATGAGATCACCGAGCGTCGCCGGATCGCGACGCAGGATCGCGGCCCGATGTCCCTCGAGCCACGCGAGGTGCCCCTCGCCATCGAGGATCGCATGCTTCACGCACTCGGCGAGGCCCGAACGGAAGTCGCGCTCGCCGAGCGAGGCAAGCACCCCCGGGTCGATCGCGACGAGCTTCGGGGCGTGAAAGGCCCCCGCGAGGTTCTTGCCCGTCCCGCCCCGCGGCAAGGCCAGGTTGATGCCGCACTTGCCGCCGGTGCTGGCGTCGACCATCGCGAGCAGCGTGGTCGGGACGGCCACGAGGGCGATGCCGCGCAGGAAGGTCGCCGCGGCGAAACCGGCCAGGTCCCCGATCACGCCCCCGCCGACCGCGACGACCGCATCGCGTCGCCCGAGTCCGGCGACGAGCGCGGCCGACCAGATCCAATCGAGGGTCTTGACATCCTTGCGGCTCTCGCTCGCGAGCACCTGGGCGACCGTCGTGCGATGGCCGGCGTTGCCGAGCGCCGCCCCGATCGACTCGCCGAACGACCCGACCTTCGAATCGACGACAAGCAGGAACCGGCGCGGCGGCTCGAGCCCCGCGGCGCGGACCTCGTCGGCGATCCACGCCGCAAGGTCGCGCCCGATCGCGATCGGATGACCGAGCTCGCCGGGCACCGTCAGGCGATGGTCGACCCGATCGGAGCCGCTCATGGGGTCCCTTCCCGGTCGGCGATGCCCTTCAAGGCCGCCAAGGCCGACGCCGGATCGGGCGGAAGGTCGCCCCGTGACGCCGCCCGACGATCGGCGGCCGGTCGCCGGCCGTCGCGTTCGCGGGGAAGTCGGGCCACCCGCACCTTCACGACCACGAGGGCCATGAGCATGAGCAGCACCACCGCGACGAGCGGGATCGGAATGGGGAAGGTCGTGACCGCGTGTTCCATGGCCTGAATTTCCCGACCTGTTCGACGCCGAGCCCGATCGGAGGGTTCACGCCCCTGCGACCGCCCGCCGAACCTCAAGGTAGGTCGCGAGGGCCCGCTCCTGCGGGGCCTCGGCGATCCGTGCGACCTCTCGGGTGGCCGCCCGGGCCCCGAGGTAGCGATCGAGCCCGTACCGGGACCAGGCCCCGAGCAGGTAGGCGCGGCATTTCGCCCTCGAGAACGGGACGATCGCGGCCCGGGCCGGATGCCCCGGCGGGCAGTGCTTCGCGACGGCGTAGGCGCGGTTCAGCACCTGGAGCGCCCCGAGAAACCTCCCGTTCCCGCGCTTGCCCGGGAACCGGTGGTGGTAGACGCGGGCCTTCCTCGCCGCGAGCACCATCCGGCCCGAGGCCATCACCGCAAACGACGCCTCGGTGTCCTCGAAGAGCGAGTAGTTCGTGAGGTTCTCGTCGAACGGCGAGGCACGGATGGCGTCGGTCCTGAACGACATCCGGAAGCCGGCCATCCACTCGACGGGAACCACATCGTGCTCGCGGCACCAAGGCGGAAGCGTCCAGGTCTCGTGGAAACTCCGTCCGAGCACCACGAAGGGCTCCATGGCCGTGCGGGCGGCGAAACGACGGCGGTACCGCTCGATCCGGGGGTTGATCGCATCCCGGGCCGAGACCCGGTACCCCGCGGCGGGCTCGGCGGCGTCGATCGCGTCGAAACCGACCACGGGCAATCCGCAGACGGCCCCGACCTTCCCCTCGACATCCAGGTCGTAGACGCGGACGAACTCCTCCGCGGTGTCGACCGCCCAGAGTGAATCGTCGTCCGGGAAGAGCACGATGCCGCTGCGAACCTGCGTCACCCCCACGTTGCGCTGGTGGGAAGCCCCCCGCGGGCCCTCGATGAAGAGGACCTCGACCGGAGCCCCCCGGGACGCCGTCTCGACGGCCCGGCGGGACGCCGACGGGTCGTCGCTGGCATCGACCACGACGATCCGGGCCGGCAGGACCGACTGGCGCAGGAAGCGGGGAATCGAGAGGCTCAATGCCTCCGGACGGTTCCGCGTCGCGACCACGATCTCGTACGGCGAGGGCACGGCCGGAGTCTAGCCGAAGAGCCGCTGGACCCGGCTGACCGCGCGGTACAGGAACCCGCGCGGCGAGATCGATGCGACGAGCCGCTCGCGTCGGACGATCCGCTCGGCCTTTCGCTCGGTTGCGGCATCGGATCCGGTCGGTGGCGGGTAGCCGTAGACCTCGAGGAGCTCGCCCGCGATCATCTCGACGACCCGACGCTGCACCGGGTCGAGCGAGGACTTCCGCCGTTCGTTCACGCCCTTCGCGACCGCGGTCCGGGACATGCCGTGCCACGCCTGCGCCTCGACGTACCGGGCCCCATGCCGTTCCGGCTCGAGCATCCGCTCGTCAAAGGCCAGGCCGAGGAATCCGGCGAGACGGCGGGCCATGCCCGGGAGGTCCTGGACCAGGTCCTCGTAGCGGACCTCAAGGAACCGATCCGGGGCGAGGTTGCCCTGCTGGG
>JBIKVN010000323.1:0-3033 GCA_044356865.1 Phycisphaerales bacterium
CGGTGGTGGACTGGTCGAAGGTGAGCGGCATGGTCACGTAGGAGAGCGCTTGCTGGCTCACCCAGTTGGCCTGGCGCGTCAGGTTGAACGACTCGAGGAGCGAGTTCGAGCCCGAGTTTCCGGTGCGCTGCCCATAGCCGCCGGTTCCGTACTCGTTCGTCGGAGAGACCCGGTCGATCTGGATGATGGAAGCTTGGGCCGACGCGGCCAGGGCGGCGGCGGCAAGAGCGGCGGTCGGGACGAGGTGTCGGGAGGAATTCACCTCTCAGTCTCCGTGCGATCCGGTCGGGATCGCAGGTTCAGTCAGGTCGATACGGGAGGACGTCGCCCGATGCGGCGGGTACGCACGCGGGTGGAAGTCGGCCGCCTCCCCTGACTCGATCGTCAGATGAGCGCCGATCTCGCCCACGCCGTTCGCATCATCGGCCCTCGCAAGTCCATGCGAGGCATGAGGTTGCCCTGAGATTGCCGGGACCGGCGGCGTCGGCTTCGTGATCTGTTCATCCGTGGCGGATGGATCCCGAGCGGCCTTGGAAGGTCTCGGCAAGGTCTCGCCGACGGCCAATCCATGCGGGAACGCTGTGGGGGATCGTCGCAGCCCGCCCAGCGGCCCCGGCGGCCTGCCGGTACTGGACACGCCCACGCCCACCCCCGCCCGCACCCGCCGTGCCCGCTCTCCGTACTCTCCAGCCTCGCCGCCCTGAGTCGCGCTGAAGCGCGGGGCCGTACCGTCGCGCCCGGCGTGGCGCGAATCCCGGGGTTGCAAGGGCCAAGCGGCTGCGAAGGGCAATGGACGCACGGACGGTCGGATGGGAGATCATCACCCGAGGTGAAGGCTGAAGTGCACGCTGAAGTGCACGATGTACGGTCCATCCGGACGCTTGCGGAACTCGGTGTCGGTCGAAAACCACCTGCGTCCGCCGAGAGCGCGCGAGCACGAGCCCAATCCTGGAGTTGGCAAGGAGCCTGAAGCAGGCGGCCCCGCGGTTCGGCCGCCGCTCCGAGGGGTATGCTCCCGCCTGAGAAGCATGACGCACCCGGCCGACCCCACTCCGCCTGATCGACCTGCCCGGGGATTCGGACCCGAGAGCGCGGGGGGGTTCTCCCACGAGCCGTACGACCGCCCCACCGCGGGTTGGGGGGCGGCCCGCAGCGTGGCGGCGGTGCTGCTGAAGGGCGGGCAGCCGCTCGAGGATGCGCGGGCCATCCTCGGGATGAACCATCCCGAGCGGGGCTTCGACTGCCCCGGTTGCGCGTGGCCCGAGGATCCCGAGGCCCCGCGGCTCGACCTCTGCGAGAACGGCATCAAGCACGCGGCGTGGGAGCTGACCTCGAAGCGCGTCGATCGCGAGTTCTTCGCTCGGCACACCGTGGCGGAACTGTCGGCCTGGACCGACTTCGCCCTCGAGGACGCGGGCCGGCTCGTCGAGCCGATGCGGTACGACGCGGCGAGCGACCGGTACCGGCCGGTGGGCTGGGACGAGGCCTTCGCCACGGTCGCCCGCCACCTTCGCGGCCTCGGCGACCCGTCGCGGGCGTCGTTCTACACCTCGGGCCGGCTCTCGAACGAGGCGACGTTCATGTACGGCCTGTTCGCCCGCGAATTCGGCACGAACAACCTGCCCGACTGCTCGAACATGTGCCACGAGGCGAGCGGGCGGGCCCTGCGGGCGTCGATCGGCACCGGGAAGGGCACGGTCGACCTCACCGACCTCGAGCGGACCGACCTCGTCGTGCTCATCGGCTCGAACGCGGCGTCGAACGCGCCGCGCATGCTGGCGTCGCTCGCGAAGGTCATGCGGCGCGGCGGGGCGGTCGTCCACGTGAATCCGCTGGTCGAGGGGGCGTCGGGGCGCACCATCGTGCCCCGCGAGTTCCTCGACATGGCCTTGTTCCGCTCGACGCCGACGTCGACGCTGACGCTGCAGCCGAGGATCTGCGGCGATCTTGCCGTGCTGCGCGGCGTGGCGAAGCACCTGTTCGAGCGGGTCGCGGAGGATCCCGCGGCGATCGACCGGGCGTTCATCGGGCGATTCACGAGCGGCTTCGACCGGTACCGCGAGATCGTCGAGTCCACGCCGTGGGAGGAGATCGAGCGGCAGGCCGGGCTCGGCCGCGAGCGGATCCGCGAGTTCGGCGAGATCTACCGCAAGGCCCCGTCGGCGGTCTTCGCGTGGTGCCTCGGGCTCACGCAGCAGGAGCACTCGGTCGACACCATACGCGAGATCGCGAACGTCCTCTTGCTGCGCGGCAACATCGGCCGCGAGGGGGCGGGGGCGTGCCCGATCCGCGGCCACTCGAACGTGCAGGGCAACCGCACCTGCGGCGTGCACAGCCGGCCGACCGAGGCGTGGCTCGCGCGGTTCGACGCGGCGAACGGGATCCGCTCGCCGCGGCAGCACGGGTTCGATACCGTCGGCACGATCGCCGCGATGGTCCGTGGCGACGTCAAGGTCTTCGTGGGCATGGGCGGCAACTTCGCGATGGCCACGCCCGATCCCGATGCGACGTTTGCCGGCCTGCGGAACTGCGACCTGACCGTGCACGTCAGCACCAAGCTGAACCGAAGCCACCTCGTGCACGGCCGGGAGGCGCTGATCCTGCCCTGCCTGCCCCGCAGCGAACGCGACCTCGGGAGGAACGGCCCGCAGTCGGTCAGCGTCGAGAACTCGATGAGCATCGTGCACCTCTCGACCGGCCATCGCGAGCCCGCGTCGCCGCACCTGAAGTCCGAAGCGTCGATCATCGCGGGCATCGCCCTCGCGACCCTCGACCGCACTCCGACGCCGTGGGCCGATTGGGCGTCGGATCTCGATCTCGTGCGCGACCGCATGGCCCACGCCCTCGAGGGCTTCGAGGATTTCAACCGGCGGGTCCGGCGTCCGCAGGGCTTCCGGTTGCGTCAGGCCGCCCGGGAGCGGGTCTTCCAGACGCCGTCGGGAACGGCCGAGTTCTCGCTCGCGCCGCTGCCCGACACGCTGCCGAAGGCGGGGCGGCTCATGCTCGGCACGGTCCGGTCGCACGACCAGTGGA
>JBIKVN010000324.1:0-3028 GCA_044356865.1 Phycisphaerales bacterium
CGACCACGCCGTCGGCGAGGAGGTCGGCGACGGGACCGGGGGGCAGCGAGCCGCGGACCGCGTCGGCGAGGCCGCCGAAGAGGCCTTCGATCAGGTCCATGGGGACCGACGCGAGCGAGAAGATGGTGAGGAAGAGGCCGGACATCACCGCCGCGAAGATCGCGGTGCCGAGCCACGGGTGGGTGAAGGCCCGGTCGAGGCGGTCCGTGACCGTATCGAGGTCGCTCCCGACGGCGTCCTTCCCGCCGACGCAGGCCGCGATCGTCGCGGCGGCCCAGTTCGCGTCGTTCCCGTCGGGGGCGAGGGCCTCGCCGGCGATGGGCACCGCGCGGTCGAGCGAGGCGAGGAGCTCGGCGACGCCTTCGCCGGTGCGGCCCGAGACGCAGGTCACGGGGACGCCGAGGCGGGCGGCGAGGGCGTTCGCGTCGATGGACAGGCCACGTCGGCGGGCGACGTCGACCATCGTCACCGCGATCGAGCAGGGAAGGCCGCAGCGGGCGACGCTGGCGAGGAAGCGGAGCCCGCGGGGGAGGTTGGTCGCGTCGAGGACGACGACGAGGCGGTCGGGCTCGCAGCCGGCGACCTGGCCGGACAGGCATTCGCGGCAGAGTCGCGACTCGGGCAGCTCGAGGTCGAGGGCGTAGATGCCCGGCAGGTCGACGATCTCGAGCGGGACACGACCCGGCCGGGCGACCGTGCCTACCCGGGCCTCGACGGTCGAGCCGGGGAAGTTCGCGGTCTTGGCCCGCACGCCGCACAGGACATTGAAGAGGGTGGTCTTTCCGACGTTTGGATTGCCGACGAGGGCGACCCGAACGGACGCTGGGGAAGGTTCACCGACGGCGATCTTCGCGGGTTCCTGCATCTCGGACGGTTTCGGTCAGGAGGGCCGTTCCGTCGGGGACTGGCGAGATCCCGGCCCGGTCGAGGGATTCGCTTCGCATCCGGCCTCGCAGCCGCACGGTGTGGTGATGATCCGTTCCGCCACTTCGCGGCCGATCCCGACCCGGACGGCCTGGATCTGCACGATGCAGGGGGTACCGGCGCGGCAGACGCGGATCTCGCAGCGTTCGCCGAGGCCCATGGCCGCAAGGAGTCTCGACTCGGCCTCGGGGAGATCGCGGGTGTCCACGATGGCCCGTTCGCCTTGCCGGAGCTGGGTGAGGGGCACTCGAACGGAAGCCTTTGTCGCAGATGTGTTTGCGACGCTTGGGGGGCTCTGGCTTGGAAGGCGATCGGGCATGGGGTGGGTTGGGCGGGAGGGGTCTAGTCAGGACGATATTGCGACTCAGTCTCAGTGACAAGGCGGATCGGGTCAAGTCGGTAGAAGTTCTGCCTGTCCACGTTCGATTGCCCACTTTCGATTGGTGGTCGAGTTGCCTGTCCAAGGGTGGTCGAGTTGCCTGTCCAAGCGAGCTGCATGGCCAAGCGACGGCTGAGTTGCCTGTCCAAACTGCCTGTCCAAGTTGCTTGATCCAAGTTGCCTGTCCAAGCGGCGGCCTTGTCCAAGCGGCCTGTCCAAGCAAGTTGCCTGTCCAAGTTGCCTGTCCAAACCGAGGAGATGAACGCGCGACGCGAGTGCCGACTCGCCGGCCGAGCCGATACAGGATCGCCATGGTCCGGACGCTCCCGACCGATCGATCGACCGAATTCGCCACGAGTTGGCGCCAAGCCGCCCAACGGCCCGTGGGCGTCTGGCCTCGCGCCCGCCGGTTCGTTCGCGACGCACTTCTCTCGCTCGAGGCCGCGACCTGCCGCGGGCTTTCCGACCGCTTCCTGCGCGGCCTCTATTGCCACTATGTCTTCCCCGACCAGGTCGACCGCTTCCGGCGTCTGCTCGACGCCCTCGGCCGCGTCGGCCGCTTCGTCTCGACCTCGGAATGCCTCGACCTGCTCGAGGGCCGCCGTCCGATCGACGGTCGCCTGTTCCACCTTTCCTTTGACGACGGCTTCCGCAACCACCGCTCCGTCGCGGCCCCGATCCTCGACGAGCGGGGGATCAAGGCGGCGTTCTTCGTCCCGACCGCGATGGTCGGAGCCCCGCCCGACGAGGTCGCCCGCTATTGCCGCCGCATCGAGTATCCCGCCTCGATCGAGATGATGGACTGGGAGGACATCCTCGCCCTCCGCACCGCCGGCCACGAGATCGGCTCGCACACCCGCACCCACGCCCGCTTCGCCGAGCTCTCCTCCGACCCCGCCCGCCTCCACGACGAGATCGCCGGCTCGCGCGACGACCTCTCGCGTCGCCTCGGCGTCGCGTGCGAGACGATCTCCTGGCCCTTCGGCGGCCGCGCCGACGCCGACGCCGCCTCGCTCGCCGCCGTCCGCGCCGCCGGCTACCGCGCCTGCTTCGGGGCCTTCCGCGGCACGATGGTGCCGGGCAGGACCGACCGCTTCGCGATCCCGCGCCACCACTTCGAGGTCGAGTGGCCGGTCGCGCACGTGACCTCCTTCGCCCGCGGGAACCGCGAGGGATCCGCGTGAGCGTCCGCGTCCTCGTCCTCACCTGCCTCCGCCGCGACTTCGCCTCACGCTGCCTGCCGGCGCTCGTCGCGACCCCGGGCGTGGAGGTCGTCGCCGCGATCCTCGCCCACGGCGGCACGCCCGGCCGCAGCGAGCGAGGCAAGAAGTGGCGGAAGGCCTTCCGCATCGGGTTCCTCGGGGCGATCAACGGCATCCGCATGCGTGACTGGTTCCGCGACCCCGACGCCCCGGACCTCGAGGCGGAATGCCGCCGCCTCGGCGTGCCGTTCCGCGAGACGCCGTTCCTGAACTGCGACACGACCCGCGAGCTCTTCCGCGAAGCCCGGGCCGACCTCGGCCTCTCGCTCGGGAACGGTTACATCTCCGAGAGCGTCTTCTCGCTGCCGCGCCTCGGCATGCTCAACATCCACACCGAGATCCTGCCGCAGTTCCAGGGCGGGCTCGGCGTGCTCTGGCCGATCCACGAGGGAATCGCCGAGACCGGCTTCACGATCCATCGCGTGGCCCGCAAGCTCGACGCCGGCGACATCGTGCACCAGGA
>JBIKVN010000325.1:0-3025 GCA_044356865.1 Phycisphaerales bacterium
CCCATGTTCTGCGGGTAGGTGCCCATGCGGCCCGAGCGCTGCAGCTTGAACGCGACCTCGTCGAGTTGGCGGCAGGCGACCATCGCCTCGTAGAGCTTCAGGAGGTCGGCGTCGGGGATGAGGCCCTGGCCGAGCTTCTCGTCGAAGTTCCCGTGCTCGTCGAGGATGGACAGGCGCTCGATCTCGGTCTTGAAGGCGATCGTCTTCGGCATGGTCGGACCTGCGGGTGAAAGGCGATGAATGCGGGGCGAGACCCCGCGGACTCCATCGGGCCCGGAAAGATAGCAGTGGAGTGATTCCGTGACCTTCGAGGACACCGGCGGATCACGGGACGGTGCGGCCGAGAACCAGCCCGGACCGGGCGGGATCGGGACTCACGGGGTCGGATTGAGGCCGACCGCCTGTCGGACGCGCCGCCAGAGGCCGATCATCAGGGGCAGGCGAAGGCGTTGGCGGCGATAGCGACCTTCGGCCGCCCGCTTGTTCGCGATGGCATAGGGCGTGGGCTTGCCCTGTCGCCACGCGCGGTCGGATCCGAGGTGGAAGGTGAAGCGGCCGGTCTTGATCCAGTCGAACCGGCGCGAGTGCCGCGCGATCTGCTGCATGAGCACCAGCCCGACGGGCGGGGCGCCGATGAACACATGGCCCAGGTCGAGCTGGGGAACGATCTCGCGCCGGAAGACGCAGCAGTCGATTCCGCGATGCGCGGCGCCGGGCACCTTCCAGATCGTCTCCAGCTCGTGGATGTCCAGCGTCTTTCCCTTCCAGGTCTTGGGAAGGTCCTGGCGATTGATGCAGAAGGCATCCCATCCGCCTTCGATGCGGCGGATCACCTCGCGGTAAAAGTGCGGGTG
Source organism: Phycisphaerales bacterium (assembly GCA_044356865.1). Taxonomy (GTDB): domain Bacteria; phylum Planctomycetota; class Phycisphaerae; order Phycisphaerales; family SM1A02; genus JBEIUL01. Next base: position 855 of record JBIKVN010000325.1, read on the forward strand.
GAGCCCGATGTCGCAGTTGGTGTAGACCAGCCAGTCGGCGGTGGACTCGCGATGGGCGGCGCCGAGCACGTCGACCAGCCGGATGAAACCGCGTCGGACCGCGGGATCGGCCATCTCCGGGAGATGCTCCCACGCGAAGGTCTCGACGGGGGTGAGCTCGCGGAAACCGTCGGGAAAGGGATCGTTTTCGGAGCGGTGCCGGATCGCCATCAACTCGACTCGGGCGGGATCATCCAGTCTCGCGCGAGATTCCACCATCGAACGCGTGGTCACCGGTTGGGCGATGTGCAGGTAGCTCTTGCGGGTCGACTCGGTGTCCGGCGCGAGGTTGATGATGTGGCCGACCTTGAACATGGGGGAGGCAGTATGCCAAGGTCATCACCGTTTCCCAAACTCCCGCGGGCTCGGCGGGAAGAGTTCCGGGGAAGAACGCTCAGGCGACGCCGGCGTGACCGTCGGCCCGCAAGTCGCTCGCTGCGGCGTATCCCCTGTCGGGCAAGGCCGCTATGGCCTGGCCGCGTCCGAAGGCGATCGAGGGTTCCCGGACCTTTTCGATCTCATGTCCACGACGAAGGAGCTCCTCGATCGCGGCCGGATCCCAGCCCGGTTCGAGTTCGACGCGGCGGTCGCGGATCCATTGCCAGCGAGGCGCGTCGAGTGCCGCCTGCGGATTCTGCCGGTGGTCGACGATGCGGCCGGTGACCTGCACATGGCCTTGCGGCTGCATGAAGCCGCCCATCACGCCGAAGGCCATCGCGGGTTCGCTTCCGCCGCCGGGCCTGTCGCGGGTGAGGAAGCCCGGGATGATCGTGTGGTACGGCCGCGCGCCGGGCGCCGCCGCGTTCGGATGGCCGGGCTCGAGCGTGAAGCACGCCCCGCGATTCTGCATCGCGATGCCGGTGCCGGGAACCACGATGCCCGAACCCCAGCCGGTGTAATTGCTCTGGATGAGCGAGACCATGCGGCCTTCGCGATCGGCCGTGCAGAGGTAGACCGTGCCGCCGGGCTTCGGGACGCCCGCGTGGAAGTCGCCGGCGCGGGCGGGATCGATGCGGGCCGCGAGGGCGTCGATCGCGGCGGGGGAGAGCAGCTCGTCGACGGTGGTGCGCATCCGCGTGGCGTCGGCGATCTCGCGGTGCGCCACGAGGAAGCCGAGCTTGGTCGCTTCGATCCGCAGGTGCGTCGCGTCGGGGCAATCGGGGTCGAGCGACGGCAGGTCGAAGCGGGCGAGGATGGCCAGCGCGACGAGCGCCGCCAGGCCCTGCCCGTTCGGCGGGATCTCGTGCAGCCGGCAGCCGCGGTAGGCCACCGAGATCGTGCCGCACCAGTCTTCGCCGATGCGATCGAGATGCGACGCGAGATCGGCCGCGGCCAGCGGGGCATTCGCGGCGCGGGCCGCGTCGGCGATTTTCCGGGCGATCTCGCCGCGGTAGAAGACCTCGGCGCCGCCCGCCCCGATCGCCTCGAGCGTCCGGGCGTGATCGGGCAGCCGCATCCGCTGGCCGGGCTCGGGAGCCCGGCCGTCGATCGTGAAGACCCGCATCCATTCGGGGTGCGACGCGTACCCGCGGACGGCCCGCTTCCAGAGTCCCGAGGTGAGTGGCGCTACGAGATAGCCTTCGCGGGCGAACCGTACCGCGGGCTCGAACAGCTCGCGGAACTTCAGCCGTCCGAACTTCGCGTGGAGGGCTTCCCACAACCCGATCTGCCCCGGCACCGTCACCGGCAACCAGCCCTGGCGGGGGAACTCGGAGGCACCGGCCACCGTCGCCGGATCGAACGCCGCGGCCGATCGGCCCGAACCGTTGAAGCCGTGGATCCCGCCGTCGGCGTGCACGATCGCGAACGCATCACCGCCGATGCCGTTCGTGGTCGGCTCGACCACGGTCAGCGCCGCCGCCGCCGCGATCGCGGCATCGACCGCCGTTCCGCCTCGCCGCAGCATCTCGAGCCCGGCCTCGGTCGCCAACGGCTGGCTCGTCGCGACCGCGGCATCGCCGAGCGCGGGCTGGCGCTGCGACGGGTAGGGAAGGTTCCAGGAAAAGCGGTCGGGCACGGGTCGCTCCGCGGATGCGTGCCGGAAGGTAGCGATCCGGAGGGACGTTCGTCGTTTGGTGTCCTGTAACCGCCCGATCCTGCCGATGAAATCCTCTCGCGACCGAACTCCGAAG
>JBIKVN010000326.1:0-3024 GCA_044356865.1 Phycisphaerales bacterium
CGGTCGCGTCGAGCCCGCCGGCGACAAGTTCGCGGCACCGGGCGAGGCGGGCATCCCGCTCGGCCCGCAGCAGGCGGTCACGCTCGAGCCCGCCGGCAAGGCGACGGAACCGCGAGCGCAGGGCGGCAAGGCGGCGCGGGAGGTGCTCGAGCCGGCCCGCCGGGCCCGAGTCCGCGAACGCCTCGCGGGCCAGCCGATCCAGTTCGCATCGCAGGTCCTCGATCGCGTCGGTCCAGTCCGCGGGGTGAGGTTCGCGCAGCGCCGCGTGCAGCGAGGCGAAGGCCTCGAGGGCCGGGCCGATCCGCCCGGCCGCCTCGTGGACGGCCTCGAACCAGGAGGGCTCGAGCCGTCGGGAGAGCCCGGCAAGGGCCACCGCGTCGCGGGGAAGCCCGTCGACGCGCTCCCGCGCGAGCCCCGCCGTCACCGCGGCGTCGGCCAGCCGCTCGCGAAGCTCCCCCGGCGTCCCGAGCGGCGCGAACGCCCGCTCCATCGACTCGATCCCGGGCAGGTATTCGAGATGGTGCCGAAGCGCCTCGCCGCCGCGTTCGGCGAGGATCCGCCGCACCGCGGCGGCGTGGGCCCGTTCCGCGGCGTGCGGATCGTCGAGCAGCACGAGGCGGATCGCCCCGCCGGCGGCGCGGGCCAGTGCCGGATGCGTCGCGACGCGAAACCCGCCCCGCTCGAGCGTCGCCCGCGTTGGCAGCGGCTCGGGGTCGAGATCGTCGAGGTCGCGACCCCAGAGGCGGGCGACCGCGGCCCCGAACTCGCCCCCCGCCGCCGCCTCGGCGACCAGCCGCTCGGCCCCCGGCCGGAACCTCGCCGCGATCGCCGCCGCGTCGCGGCCGCTGGCGAGGATCGCCCCGTCGTCGCCGATCACCTCGACCAGCATCGAGAGATGCTCGGGCAGCGCCGCCCGGTCGAAGTCCCGCGGGAAGACCTCGAGGCCGCCGACCGCGGAGAGATGCCGGGCCAATCTCGGCAGCAGCTCACCCTCGCCGAACGCCAACGCCTCCGCGGCGCCGGCGGCGTACTCGGCGGCGGGCTGGAAACGGGTGCGGATCCGCTTCGGCAACGACCGGATGAGGGCCTCGATCTTCTCGACGAGCCGCCCGGGCACGAGCCACTCGAGCCGACGGGGGTCGAGCCAGGCGGCCGCCGCGGCGGGCACCCGCACCGCGATGCCGTCGCGGACCGCGCCCGGCTCGTGTCGGTAGACGAGTTCAAGACTCGCCCCGCCCTGCTCGAGGCGGTCGGGCAGGAGCGACCGGTCGGGCAGTTCGGCCCCGGGCTTCAAGAGGTCGGAGAGGCCCATCCAGAGCACCCGCGGGTTCGCGGCCTCGGCTTCCCGGCGCCAACGCTCGAAACTCGGCCCGCTGTGGATCCCGGCGGGTACGGTTCTCTCGTAGAAGGCGAAGCGGGCCTCCTCGTCGACGAGCAGCCCGCGGCGGCGGCGGCGCTCTTCCATCCGTTCGATCCGCTCGCGAAGCTCGAGGTTGTGGGCGAGGAATGCCCCGTCGGTCCGGACCCGTCCCGCGACGAGGGCGTGCAGGAAGATGTTGCGGCTTCCCTCGGGGTCGCGCGGCCCGTACGGCACCCGCCGCCGCGGGATCAGCGTGAGTCCGCCGAAGGCCACCCGCTCCCAGGCCGCGACCTGCCCCGTCGCCTCGACCCAGTGCGGTTCCGCGACGCTTCGCTCGCAGAGCTGCGGGGCGATCCGCTCGATCCAGTCGGGCTGGATCCGCCCGACGGTACGGGCGAAGCGCCGCGAGGTCTCGACGATCTCGGCGGCGACGATCCAGGTCGGGTTCCGCCGCACCAGCGTGCTTGAGGGATGGAGGAAGACCTCGATGCCCGCGGCGGTCCGCCACTCGCCCTTCTCGCCGCGGCGGGCCACGTTCGCGACGAGTCCCGCCAGCACCGCCCGGTGCACCGCGGCCTCGTCGGGCGCGTCGGCGAGGCGGCTCTCGATCGGAAGGATCCGCTCGTGCACCAGCGAGCGCAGCTGCCGGTGCACTTCGGTCCACTCCCGCATCCGGCTTGCCGAGAGGAAGCGCTCGCGGCACCAGCGCCGCAGGGCCGAGGACCCGAGCGATGCCGACGCCTCGCGCCAGGCTCTCCAGAGGCGAATCCAGCCGAGGAAATCACTGTTGGGGTCGCGGAAGCCCGCGTGGGCGAGGTCGGCGGGGCCCGCCCGGTCGGCGGGCCGCTCGCGGGGATCCTGCACCGAGAGCGCCGCGGCGATCACGAGCGCTTCCTCGGGGCAGCGCTCGTCGAGGCCGGCGAGGGCGATCCGGCCGATCCGCGGGTCGACCGGCAACTTCGCCAGCCGCCGGCCGAGCGGCGTGAGCTCGTTCCGGGCGTCGACGGCCCCGAGCATGAACAGCGTGCGGTAGCCCGCGGCGACGAGTCCCGGCGACGGCGGGTCGAGGAACGGGAAGGTCTCGGGCCGCCCGAGGCCCGCCCCGAGCATCTGGAGGATCACGCTGGCGAGATTGGTGCGGCGGATCTCGGGTGGGGTGAAGGCCGGCCGGGCGAGGAAGTCCGCTTCCGGATAGAGCCGGATGCAGAGTCCGGGCGCGGTTCGCCCCGCCCGTCCCTTCCGCTGCTCGGCCGCCGAACGGGCGATCGGTTCGATCGGCAGCCGCTGCACCCCGGCCCTCACGCTGAACCGCGAGAGGCGGGCGAGGCCGCCGTCGACGACCGCGTCGATGCCCGGGACGGTCAGCGAGGTCTCGGCCACGTTCGTCGCGAGCACGATGCGGCGGCGCGGGCCGGGCGTGAAGATCCGATCCTGCTCGGCCGCGGGCAGGCGTCCGTGCAGCGGCAGGACCTCGGCGTCGGGAAAACGGCCCCGTACCGCGTCGGTCGCCTCGCGGATCGCCCGTTCCCCCGAGAGGAAGACGAGCGAGTTCCGCGGTCCGCCGCCCGCCGCGGGCGTCCGCTCGACCTCCTCGAGGGCCTCGACGATCGCCTCGAGGAAGCGCGGGTCCTCGTCATCGGGCTCGAGCGGCGGCCGGGCCGCGT
>JBIKVN010000327.1:0-3018 GCA_044356865.1 Phycisphaerales bacterium
AGGAAGTCGGAGTAGGGCCGGAAGGTCTTGCCGCGGATCGCGCTCTCGAGCGACTTCGCGCTCGAGGCCGTCCACTCGGGAATGTGGCAGGCCGCGCAGCCGATCGCCCCGAAGATCACCTCGCCGGCCATGCCGGACTTCGGCGTCTGCGGCGGCGGGCCGAGGAGTCGCTGGAAGTGCGTGACGCGGTCGATGAAATCGAAACCTTCCTCGTCGGCGATGTCCTCGGGATCGGCGATCTCGTCGCACTGGGCCAGCAGTTCGACGTTCCCGTTCGGGGCGTTCTCGGTCGGGATGAGCCGGTTGGTCAGGCCCATCTCGTTGCGGCTCGCGTCGGCGGAAAACGTCAGGACCGTCGCGACTTGGGCCTTCCAGCCGAAACGGCCCGCGCGAGGCGGGCCGTCGGGCGTCTCGAGCGGCACCACCCAGTTCACGCGGCCCGAGATGCCGTCGCCGTCGAGGTCATCCGGATCGGCGTTCGCCGCGATCGCCGCGTCGGGAATCGCCTCGACGAGGCCGAACGCCATGGACGAGTTCGTGACCCGGTTGGTCGTGAAGTTCGCTTCGATCGGCACGAACTCCGAGCAGCCGCCGCTGATCGAGAACCCTTGCAGCAGCGAGCCGCCGAGATGGTCGAGCGGGACGTACTCGCCCTTCTTCTCGTAGCCGAAGTGGGTGACCGAGATCGAACCCCAGCCTCCGAGCGGCGTCGAGTGGCAGCTGCCGCAGTTGCTCTTGTTGAAGATCGGCCCGAGTCCCATCAGGGGCGAGAGCGGCGTCACGTAGAGTTGCCGACCGGTCTCGAACAGCTCGAGTTCGGCGGGGCTGAGGCCCGTCAGCGGGGCGCCGGCCTTGGGTTGCAGCGTGAGGTCGCCCGCGAGGGCGGTCGAGGCCCAAAGGATCGGGGCGATCGGGGCGAGCGAGGCGAAGGGGACGAGCAGTCGGGCGGCAAGCGTCTGAGACACGTCGGATCCTCACGAGAACCGGGGCGGGGGCGGGACTGGTCCGGTTCCATCCGTGCGGGCGGGACCAGGAAAGACCTTCCTACGGCCCCGATGCCGGCCGAGCCGACGGGTCGGGCCCGTATCGGGACAGTTTGCACGATCCTGACCGGAAGTCGAAGCGGCAACGCCCGAACTCGGCGTGAATCCACTCTTCCGACGCCCGCACCGTACGATGCGGACGCAAGGGCCAAGTTACCGGTCGGATCGGGGTCGGGATGCCAGGATCTTGCCGGTTTTCGCGAGGGCAGATCAATCGGGACGGAAGCCGGCGGGCCGACGCCGAGGCCGAATAAGGGGGCGGATGAAAGTTGCAAGTCCCTATGAAACATAGATTTGCACGCACTATTTTCGGGCCTTGCCTGCTGCTGGCCGGATGCCTCGTGGCCTGCGAGCGCGAGGCGCCCGCGCCGCTTCCGCCGCCGGTCGCCGCAGCGCCGCGGCCAACGGCTTCTCCGCTCGAGGCGGATCCGCGGTGGACGGTGGTGCAGCGAATGCTGGCCCGCGGATCGTTCGCCGACGCCGAGACGGTCCTCGCGGTCTGGTCGGCCGAGCGGCCGGCCGAGAGCCGGCTGCGCTTCCTCCTCGGCCTCGCGATCCAGAAGCAGCGCCGCTACCAGCAGGCCCGCGAGCTGATCGAGGCGTCGCTCGCCGGCGACGGGGAGTTCCCCGAACGCCGCCACGCCGATCATTTCCTCGGCTGGTGCCACTACTACCTCGGCGAGCCCGAGGCGTCGGCGGCGCGGTTCCGCCGCCATCTCGAGCTCGTGCCCGACGAGCCCGACTCGACCTTCGGGCTGGGGCTCATCGCCCTTGACGCGGGCGAGCTCGACGAGGCCGAGCGGCTCTTCACGCTGGCGATCGAGGTGCAGTCGGGGCCCGACGCGAACCCCCGCGACCTCGCGAAGGCCCTCGCCCGGCTCGGCGACGCCCGCGAGCAGCGCGATCTTCACGCCGAGGCCGAGGAGCTCTACATGCAGTCGCTCGCGAAGTACCCCAACTCGGTCGAGGTGTGGGAGAAGCTCGCCCGGGTCCGCGACCGGCTCGGCAAGGAGCCCGAGGCCGCGAGCGCCCGCCACGAGGCCGGGCGGGCGCGGGAGCGGCGGGGAGGAGAATCGCCATGATCCTCGGAATCTGCCTGTTTTTACTGTCTTTCCAGGCCTCGCCCGAGACCTCGATCCGCCTCGAGGATGTCACCGCCGCGAGCGGCCTCGGCGCGGCGGTCATGACCAGCGGCGGCACGCCGAGCCGGGCGATCCTCGAGGTGAAGGGCGGGGGACTGGCCCTTCTCGACTTCGACTCCGACGGCGATCTCGACCTCTTCCTGCCGAACGGCGCGACGCTCGAGTCGCCACGGAACGGTCCCGGGGCCCGGCTCTTCCGCAACGACAGCGTGCCCGGCTCGATCCGCTTCGCCGACGTCACCGCCGCAAGCGGCATCCGCCACGCGGGCTGGAGTTTCGGCGTGGCCGCGGGCGACGTCGATGCCGACGGCCACGAGGACCTCTTCATCGCCTGCCACGGGCCGAATGTCCTGCTGCGGAACCGCGGCGACGGCACCTTCGAGGATTTCACCGCGCTGGCCGGCGTCGCGGGCGGCGACGACGAGTGGTCGACCGGCGCCGCCCTCGCCGATGTCGACCTCGACGGCGACCTCGACCTCTTCGTCGCGAACTACCTGAAGATCGACCCCGCCGCCGTACCGCCGCCCGCTCGCTTCAAGGGCGTCGAGGTGCTGGCCGGCCCGAAAGGCCTCGAGCCGCAGCGGGACCGCCTCTACCTCAACGACGGCACCGGCCGTTTCACCGATGCGACCGAGGCGACGGGCATCGCCGCCGCGAAGCCGTCGTACGGGCTGAATGTGGCGATCCTCGACCTCGTGGGCGACCGGCGGCCCGACATCTTCGTCGGCAACGACAGCGAGCCGAGCCACCTTTTCCGCGGGGAAACCGGCCCGGACGGCTCGCCCCGCTTCACCGAGGTCGGGGTCCGCTCGGGCGTCGCGACCAACGGCGAG
>JBIKVN010000099.1:0-10894 GCA_044356865.1 Phycisphaerales bacterium
TCGGGGTGCACCTTCGGGTCGCGACCGACCTGCCGATCGCCGCGCTGGCGGCCACGCTGGTTTCGCACGGAGCCCCGGAACCCGGGTTCACGACGGTGCACGGGCCGTTCGGCGACTTCGATCGACTTGGTTTCGACGAGCCGCCGCTGCGGATCCGCATCACCCGATGCCCGCCGCGCACCGCGGCCGTGCCCGAGCGCGACCTCGTGACGGGCAAGCCGCAGCCGGCTCTCGACCTGGCCTCGTTCCGCCGCGCGATCGCGGCCGCCGGCTGATCAGCCGAGCCCGCCGCGCAGCTGGCTGCCGCCGCCGAAGCGGGCCTTGAGCTTGCGCAACTCGGGATCGTCCTCGCGCGGCGCCTCGGGCTTCGGGCCGTCACGGCGATCGCCGCGGCCACGGTTGCCGCCCGGGCCGGCCCGCTCGGCCGGTGCCGCCCGCACCGGCGGATCGACGAGGGCCTTGATCGAGAGGCTGATCCGCTTGCGGCCCGGATCGACCGCGAGCACCTTGCAGGTGACGACCTCGTCGCGCTTGAGCACGGTGTCGACGGTCGGGATCCGGTCGTGGCTCACCTCGCTGATGTGGACGAGGCCCTCGACGCCCGGGGCGATCTCGACGAACGCCCCGAACTCGGTGGTCTTGGTGACCTTGCCGGTGACCGTCTCGCCCGCGGCCACGGTGTTCAGCGCCGAGGCGATCGGGTCCGACATGGTCTGCTTGCGGCCGAGCGAGATCTTCGGCGGCGAGACGCTGCGGTCGATCCGCAGGACCTTCACCTGCACGACCTCGCCTTCCTTGACCGCGTCCTTCGCGTGGCGGATCCGGTCGTGCGAAAGGTCGGAGATGTGGATGAGGCCGTCGATTCCGCCGAGATCGGCGAAGGCCCCGTACGGCTGCAGCGAAAGGATCGTGGCGCTGCGGGTCTGCCCCTCCTCGAGCACCGCGAGCAGCTGCTCGGCCTTCTCGCGCCGCTCGGCCGCGAGCACCGCCTTGCGGCTCAGGATGATCCGGCCCTTCTCGCGATTGAGCTCGACGATCCGGCAGGGGAACTTCTCGCCGATGAAGACGGAAATGTCGGCCACGTGCCGCACGTCGACCATGCCCGCGGGCATGAAGCCCTTGTGGTGCGCGACCTCCATCTCGAGGCCGCCCTTGTTCATGCCGATGCAGCGGGCCTCGACGGTCATGCCCTCGGCGAGGTTGCCCCAGTCGGCCTTCTGCACCACGCCCGGCCGCGAGAGCAGCAGCAGGCCCTCGAACGCGTCGAGCCGATCGACCACGAACTCGAGCTCGTCGCCCGGTTGCGGCGGCGTCTCGAACTGAATCGCCGGGCAGACGCCCTGCGAACGCGGCCCAAACTCGACGAAGACGTCGCCGCCGTGCACGCGGAGGACCTTGCCGGTACGAAGTTGGCGACCCTTGTTCGCCGGGGCAGGGGCCGCGCGGGACCGGGGCTTCTCGCCCACGAGGTCCTCGACGCTCATGCCTCCGAGCGCGGCGGACACCTCCGCCTCGAGCATCGCGTCGAGGTCGCTCCGGGCGGACGCCGGGCTGGAGTTGGAGGGGCGGGGAGATTCCGGGGACGCGTTTTCGGTCATCGATGGGGCCTTGAAGGTGAACGCATCAAGGTAGCCGGGAGCCCGCGTCACGGGAGACGAGGCTCGAGGATTTCATGCCGGCGACGCCGCGCCGGGTTACGGCGCGAAGCGGGGGCCTCCATGGGATCCGCGGCGGATCGATCTCCGTACGGAAGCGGACTCTCGGCCGAAAGCGGTTCCCCGGCCCGCTCGGCCGGGACGGGAGCGATGGGGGCAGGGCGTTTCGGCCCTGCCGTAGAATCCGGACGACTGGTCGAGGAAATGGTTCTCGGACCTTGCGAAGGTCCCCTGACCCTCGAAAAACCTTCGTTTATAGTGCGAGGCCCGGATAAGGGTCGGTTACCGGCGGGGATCCCGCCACCGTCCCTTCATCCTGGCCGCTTCCCGAGGACCACGACCATGGCCACTGCGAAAGCCTCTTGGGGACTCGAGGTCGGTGCCTACGGCATCAAGGCGATCCGCCTCGAGCGGGACGGCGACGCCGCCCGCATGACCGACTTCGCGTTCATCCCGCACAAGAAGGTCCTGACCTCGCCGGACCTCGACCAGGACGAGATGATCCGTCTCAGCCTCGGCCAGTTCGTGAGCCAGAAGAGCGTCGAGGGTGAACGGGTCGCGATCTCGATCCCGGGCAACCAGGCCTTCGCCCGCTTCACGAAGTTGCCGCCGGTCGAGCCCAAGAAGGTGCCGGACATCGTCAAGTTCGAGGCCGTGCAGCAGATCCCGTTCCCGATCGACGAGGTCGAGTGGGACTACCAGACCTTCGAGCGTCCCGACAGCCCGGAGATCGAGGTGGGCATCTTCGCGGTCACCCGGGAGAGGCTCGAGCAGCGGCTCTCGGTCTATCGCGAGCTCGGCATCAACCCGGACGTCATCACGCTGAGCCCGCTCGCGGTCTTCAACGCCCTGGCCTACGACCTGCAGCTCGCGGGAACGGGCAAGCCGACCGTGTTCCTCGACATCGGGACCACCTCGACCGACCTGGTGGTGGTCGACGACAACCGGTGCTGGATCCGCACCTTCCCCCTCGGGGGCCACCACTTCACCGAGGCGATCTCCGACCAGTTCAAGCTCTCGTACGGCAAGGGCGAACTCCTCAAGCAGGAGTCGGCGACCAGCAAGTACGCCAAGCAGATCATGCAGGCGATGCGGCCGGTCTTCGGCGACCTCCTCGCCGACGTGCAGAAGTCGATCAGCTACTACCAGCAGCTGCACCGCGGGGCCCAGATCGAGACGATGATCGGCATCGGCTCGACCTTCAAGATCCCCGGGCTCCGCAAGTTCCTCGGCCAGCAGCTGAACCTCGATGTGCAGCGGCTCGACGACTTCCGTCGCATCCGGGTCGAGGGCCGCGAGGCCGCGGATTTCGCCGAGCACGCCGTCAACATGGCGACCGCCTACGGGCTGGCGCTGCAGGGCATCGGGCTGGGTCCGGTCGACATCAACCTCACCCCGAAGAAGGTCCTGCGCGAGCAGGTCTGGGCGCAGAAGACCAAGTGGTTCGCCGCCGCCGCCGCGATCGCGGTGCTTGCGTCCGGGGCGCTCTTCATCCGCGGCCTGCTCGACCGCGGCGCCCTCCAGTCCGGCGCGGCGGCCGAGACTTCCTCCCTCGTGGAGAATGTCCTCCGGCAGGGCAAGCAGTTCAAGAGCCAGTACCAGGCCCTCGAGGCCGAGGGGGCGCTCGGGGCGGGCGCCGAGACCATGCGGACCCTGCTCGACGACCGTCGGGTCTGGCCGCAGATCATCGACGATGTCACCGCTTCGATCGCGAGCGCCGGCCCGCAGCCGGCGCTCCTCGGCGACAGCCTGGACGCGATCGCGGCGATTCCCCCCGGGCAGCGACGGGCCATCCAGCTCGATCGCCTCAAGGGGGACTATCGCTTCGCCAACGGCAGCCGTCGCATCGCGGTCTCGATGGACGTGACCTTCAGCAACGCCGGGCGCGAGACCTTCCTCGAGGACACCGTGGCGAAGTGGCTCCGCGAGAACGCGGTCCGCCCCGAGGCTCCGTACCGCATCGTGCCCGAGTCGATCAGCATCAACACGGACAAGTTCCGGGCGGTCGAGATCAACGACCAGGGCCGTCCGGCGGGCAGCGAGCCCGGTCGCGGCGACCAGGCTCCGCAGGCTTCCGACGAGCAGAATCCGACCGCGGCCACCGGCGGAGGCCAAGGCGGCGGGGTCTCGGGTCCGATGGGATCCGGCGGCATCCAAGGCAAGCGAGGCATCCAGGGCGGCGGGACGCAGGCTCCCGGCTCGGGCCTCGGCTTCGGCGGTTCCGACGGCACCCAGTTCGGCGGTTCCGGAGGGGGCCGCGATCCGGATGCCGGTGCCGGAACCGACCCCGACGGCAAGGTGAATCGGACCGGCAGAGAGGGCGGGAAGTCCGAGGGAGATGATGCGGAGAAGTTCCGCCTCGACGAGTTGGCCCGGATCGGCGACCTGCCGTCGTTGTTCAAGGCCGGAGACAAGGTCTTCCTGGCGCTCGTCACGTTCGAGGTCGAGTTGCCCGCGGTCGCGGGCGGTGGCGGCGAGTCCGCCGGAGGTTCCGAGTGAAGAGTCCGGTCCTGAAGGACATCCTGGCGTGGATCAAGCAGCATCCCCTCATTCCGGTCTTCTCGGCCGTGGCCATCGTGGCGCTCGGCCTCGGCTGGTGGTTCTCCGGCGGGGTGAACGCGTCCGTCCGTTCCGACGCCGAGGCCCAGGCCGCCAAGTTGAACGAGCTCGCGTCGATCGAGAAGGGTTCCGTGAACCTGGTCGTTCCGGGCCGGGAGCCGGTCTCGCGGACCACCGTCATCAACCAGCGGATCCTCGACGAGTACACGGCGGCGACCGGCGCGCTCCGCGGCGACGCCGACCGGATCGTCCAGTCGGCCCTCGCCCGCAATCGCCGCGACCATGCCCCGGTGATGGACAAGGTCTTCCCGCAGCCGAAGGCCGAGCGACGGCGGCAGACGCTGGCGATCGATTTCCATGCTCGCCTCGTCGCGGCGTATCGCGATCTGCTTGCGAAGTCGGGTGCCGGCTCGCCGCCGCCCGCCACCGACATCGTCGATAGCCTCATGCGGCGCGAGATCCAGTACATCCAGTCCACGCTCCGCAAGAGCGACCGCGCGGCGCTGGCCCCGGCCGAACTCGAGGATCTCAAGGCCGAGCTCACCAAGAGTCGGCTCGCGATGTACGGCGAGGACGCTTCCAAGCTCACCGTCTATGCCGATCTCGCGGCTTTGGAGATTCCGCCCTCGCCCGAGGGGAAGTCCCCACCCTCCGTCGACGTGATGTTCGACTGGCAGTGGCGGTTCTGGATCGCCCGCGACATCCTGGCGGCGGTCGTCGAGGCGAGCGAAGCGGCCAACGCCGGGAATCTCGGTTCGGTACTCAACTCGCCCGTGAAGCGGATCCTGTCGATCCGGACGCTCGATGCGATCCCGTTGGGCGGGGCCGGAAGCGGTTCCGGCGGGGGATCGGCGGGGATGGCGAGCGGCATGTCCGCCGGCGGTTTCGGCGGGGGAGGGGACGGGGCGATGGCACCGCCGGCGGTTCCGGGCGGGGAGGACCCGCCGCTGGCCGAACCGGTGATTGACCTCGGGGCGTCGATCCAGCCCGCCTTCGACCGTGGCCTGACCGGGCGAGAGGACAATCCGGTCTTTGACGTCCGCCGCGTCGAGGTCCGCCTCGTGGCGGCCACGGCGGAATTGCCGTTGCTCTTCGATGCCCTGGCCAAGGTCAACTTCATCACCGTGGTCGATGTCTCGGTCGAGCGGGCCGATCCGTTCGCCGCCGCCCAACAGGGGTTCATCTACGGGAAGGATCCCGTGTCGAACGTCCGTCTCGAGCTCGAGACGGTCTGGTTACGCAGCTGGACCGCACCGTTGATGCCCGCCCGGGTCCGTGAGGCCCTGGGCGTCGGCGGCACGGCCATGCCCGTCCCCGAAGACGGTTCCGAGCAGATCCCGTCCTGACCGCCACCTCGTCGTGCACCGTTCCATCCTGACCTTGTCCGCCGACCGATCCGGAGTCTCATCATGAAGGGCATTTCGTCCATCGAGCAGCATGTCGAGAAGCTCGTCGTAGCGCTCTTGGCCATCGTCCTCGTCGCGGTGCTCGCCCTGCAGTTCCTTTCCTCGCCGAACCGGGTCTCGATGGGCGGCGAAGAGGTCGACCCCGGCGAGATCGAAGGGCGGCTCCGGGCCAAGGCCGATGCGATCCGCGGCAGGCTTGCGGGGGGAGGGGCCGATGCCCCGCTGGTCGAGGGCGGCGTCCCGAAGGTTGCCGACGATTTCGTGGCCGGGCTCGATCGCGCGGTCGCTCCCCGTCCGAAACTTCCCCTGATCGATCACGGACTCGCCAAGAGCCTGTTGCCCGGCGATGTCTCGAGCGGTGACGCGATGTACCACGTCCCTCGCTTCGCTCCCTTGGCGATGGTGGAGGTTCGCCAGGAGAGCGCGACCATCCGGGAGTCCGTCGTCGCGGCCAATCCGGGACTGAAGGAGATGCTGGCCTCCGCGGGCGAGGCCGACGTGACCTGGTCGATCCCGATCGCGGAGATCGATCTGGCGGCGCTGCGCGGCGAGTTGCGGGCCTCGCCGGGGGAATCCACGGCGATTCCCGAGCTTTGGTACAACGGGAATCTCTACCTTCTCGACCTGGTGTTCGAGCGACAGGAACTCGGTGAGGAAGGATGGGGCGAGGCGGCCGTGGTTCCGCCGCTGCCCGGGGCCTTCTCGCTGCGCAAGGAGCTCGGCAACGCGGACGCGGAGCTGCGGGACGAGGTTTTTCGGCTCCTGGCCTCCCGCGAACGGGCCCTTGCCATCCTGCAGCCGGAGTTCCTCGAGACCGAGCGTGAGGTGTTCTCGGCGGGGGCGATTCTCGGCGACACGGGTCCGGCGGACACCGGGGAGAGCGACGAGGTGCGCCGCCTGAAGCGATCGCTGGCCGTCAAGCGAGCCAACCTCGAGCGAGTCGAGGCCGACCTGAAGGAACTCGGCGGTCCGCTGCGGGGCGGTGACGACAAGGACCGGAAGAAAGACGACCAGTCCCGGGACCAGGGTGGTTCCGACAGCGGGACGAAGGCACCGGGAGGCGGCATGGGGTTCGGCTCGGGAACCACCGGTGGCAAGCGAGGCACGACGGGTTCCTCGCCGGATGACGAGGCGACCCGGTCCAAGCGGCGCCTCCTGACGGGGCAGTTCGATCGTCTCACGGCCGAGGTGGAGCGTCTGGTCGCCCAGCTCCAGAAACTCGCGCCGGATTCGGCGGGGGTCGCCGCCAGCGATGATTCGGACCTCTCCAAGGCGGAGTCGATCCTGGTGTGGGCCCATGATCTGGCCGTCCGACCCGGCGTCACCTATCGGTATCGGGTCCGACTGGAGATCTTCAACCCGTTCTTCGCCCGGAAGCGCCAGCTCTCCGCCGCGCAAGCCGATCTGGCCGAGGCGTTCACCCTCCGAACCGCGGTGAGCGAGTGGAGCCGGCCGGTGTCCATGGAGCCCGAGGTGGCTTTCTTCCTCGTCGACGCGGGGCCGGGAGAAGGGCGTTTGGGCCTCGGCTCGGCGAAGTTCGAGCTGTTCCGTTACGAGGACGGCGAGCGACGCCGCGAGACCTTCGTGGTGCAGCCTGGCGACCGGATCGGCGATGCTCGCGAGGCCGGAGCGGCCAAGCGCGAGGTGGATTTTGGAACCGAGTGGTTCGTCGTCGATGTGGTGGAAGGCCTTCCGGGCGACTCCCGCGGAGACGCTCGCGGTCGAAACGCCCGGGTGCTCGTCTCGGACGATCAAGGTCGAACCATGTACCGTTCGGTCGCCGTCGATGTATCGCATCCAAGTCGGCGAAAGTTCAACGACCAGGTCGAGGACGCTCGCCTTGAGGCCCTGAAGCCCGCCGACTCGGGCGAACCCGCGGCCGGTGGGGCACCGCCAATGACGCCGGCCGGCGGTCCATCCGGTGGTCGGGGAACCCCGGCAGGCAACTGAGTCCGGCCTAAGGCCGCGATCGGCTCCCACGACAGACCGGGCCCCAGTCGACATTCGACTGGGGCCCTTGTCGTTCAAGGGCACGCCGCACCGCGTAGAGCCCGAAGAGAATCTGGGCTCATGCGGACCGACCAGCACCCTCGGAAGGAACACTGAGAGGCATGTGAACAACCTGTTTGTTCGCCGCTCGGCAACGGTGATTCCATCGCAGCCCGCGCAAGCTAGGCCGAGAACACGCTTCTTATTGGCCCAAGATCGGCATGAGCCGCGCACTTCGGCCCCCGCAACACCCTCCGCTCGCTCCGGAAGATTGCTCGCTCGAATTTTCCGCTCCCAAGCGTTCCGAAGCGTTGACAGGCGGAAGGGAGTCGGTACGATGTTCGACTCTTCGCGGTTCTGTCGCGAGGAGCGGCCCGGTTCGCCGGCAGCCGGTTCTTTGACAAGTCACGAGAATCAAAAAGCGTTGCGTTCCGCGACGCGTGCCGAAGGGTGCGCGCAGCGGAAACGCGAATTGAACCGAGACGAGAGCAAGCCTGAGCCGTCGGCCATTCTTCGGAGTGCCGACGAAACCGGCATGGGTTTCGATGGCGAAGCTGCATGTCGGTGGCATGACTCCGGGCGTCGATGCATGCGTATCCCCATGGGATCCGCATGGACGGCGGTCGGTAGGCATGACCAAGTCATTAAGGGCAGATGACGGATGTCTTGGCGTCGAGAGGCGATGAAGGACGTAGGAACCTGCGATAAGCCCAGGGGAGCTGGTAACCGAGCCCTGATCCTGGGATTTCCGAATGGGGCAACCCGGCCGTAAGGCCATCGCCGCCTGAATGTATAGGGCGGCGAAGCGAACCTAGCGAACTGAAACATCTTAGTAGCTAGAGGAAAGGAAAGCAACCGCGACTCCGTGAGTAGCGCCGAGCGAAAGCGGATTAGCCAGATTGCGGCGTGAACCGGCTGGAAAGCCGGACCAAAGAAGGTGAAAGTCCTGTAGAGCCGTTGCTGGTGAGGCCTTGAGTAGAGTCGGACTCGTGAAATCCGGCTTGAACATGGGGGGACCACCCTCCAAGCCTAAGTACTCCTCGACGACCGATAGTGAACAAGTAAGGCGACTGAACGATGAAAAGCACCCCGATAAGGGGAGTGAAAAGCACCTGAAATCATCTGCCTACACAGCGGTCGGAGCCCCGCAAGGGGTGACGGCGTGCCTTTTGCATAATGAGCTGGCGAGTTACTCTTTGCTGCAAGGTTAAGGCGAATCCCGCCGTAACCGTAGGGAAACCGAGTCTTAAAAGGGCGCCAAGTAGCAGGGGGTAGACGCGAAACCGGTTGATCTACCCATGGGCAGGTTGAAGGGAGGGTAAAACCTCCTGGAGGACCGAAGCCGTGAACGTTGAAAAGTTCTGGCATGACCTGTGGGGAGGAGTTAAAGTCTAATCATAACCGGAGATATCTCGTTCTCCTCGAAATAGTTTTTGGACTAGCCTCACGCGTCATCGTACGGGGGTAGAGCTACTGAATGGGACAGGAGGGCCACAAGCCTATCCGTTCCAATCAAACTCCGAATACCGTGCGAGTCGGCGTGGGAGTAAGACTGCGGGGGATAATCTCCGTGGTCAAAAGGGAAACAACCCAGACCACCGGCTAAGGCCCCTGAACGGGTCTCAGTTAATAAGGTAGTCGGATTGCCGTGACAGCCAGGATGTTGGCTTAGAAGCAGCCACCATTTAAAAAGTGCGTAACAGCTTACTGGTCGAGGAATCCGGCGCCGATAATTATCGGGAATCAAGGCCCGTGCCGAAGCCGTGGACCGCATTGCGGTGGTAGAGGAGCGTCGCTGCCCGCATCGAAGCCTTCCCGACAAGGGGGGGTGGAGCGGCAGCAAGTGAATATGCCAGCTTGAGTAACGATAAACGGAGTGAGAATCTCCGTCGCCGAAAGCCCAAGGTTTCCTGGGGAAGGTAATTCCGCCCAGGGTTAGGCGGATCCTAAGGCGAGGCTGAAAAGCGTAGTCGATGGACAGCCGGTCAACATTCCGGCCCCCGTCCAGGGGTTGAAGCGTCGCGACGGATCCTGAGTCTCAGCGGGACAGTGAAGCGTCCAGGCCCTTGAGGCCGAAGCTGGGGTGATGGGTTCCAAGAAAAACCGACGTGGACCCTGTACGGTCCGTACCAAAACTGACACAGGTGGGCGAGGCGAATAGCCTCAGGCGCTCGAGAAAACGGTCGTGAAGGAACTAGGCAATTTGACCCCGTACGTTCGCAATAAGGGGGCCCTCCTCGCAAGAGAGGGCGCAGAGAAAAGGCTCTGGGAACTGTTTATCAAAAACACAGCACTGTGCTAACTCGCAAGAGGATGTATACAGTGTGACGCTTGCCCGGTGCCGGAACGTCAAAGGAGCCGGTTAGCAGCAATGCGAAGCTGGCGACTGAAGCGCCGGTAAACGGCGGCCGTAACTCTGACGGTCCTAAGGTAGCGAAGTTCCTTGTCGGGTAAGTTCCGACGCGCATGAATAGCGTAATCACTGGAGCACTGTCTCCACGACCGACTCGGTGAAATAGTAGTGGCGGTGAAGATGCCGCCTACCCGCGGCAAGACGGAAAGACCCCGTGGACCTTTACTGTACGCTTGCAGTGATCATGGATTCAATCTGCGTAGGATAGGTGGGAGGCTTTGAAGCCGGGCTTTCGGGTCCGGTGGAGCCATTGGTGAAATACCACCCTGAGTGGATTCGTGGTCTAACCCTGACTCCCGTGAAACCGGGCAGGGGACACTGCATGCCGGGCAGTTTGACTGGGGCGGTCTCCTCCCAAACAGTAACGGAGGAGCGCAAAGGTTGGCTCAGTGCGGTTGGAAACCGCATGTAGAGTGTAAGAGCATAAGCCAGCTTTACCGTGAGTCATGCAGGACGAACGGTCTCGAAAGAGGGCTCTAGTGATCCGGCGATCCCGTGTGGAAGGGTCGTCGCTCAACGGATAAAAGGTACCCCGGGGATAACAGGCTGATCGCTCCCGAGCGTCCATAGCGGCGGAGCGGTTTGGCACCTCGATGTCGGCTCATCACATCCTGGGGCTGAAGGCGGTCCCAAGGGTTAGGCTGTTCGCCTATTAAAGTGGTACGCGAGCTGGGTTCAGACCGGCGTGAGCCAGGTCGGTCCCTATCTGTCGTGGGCGTTGCAATATTGACGGGAGACATCCTTAGTACGAGAGGATTGGGATGGACGTACCCCTGGTGTGCCAGTTGGACCGCTCGGTCCATGGCTGGGTAGCTAAGTACGGCAGGGATAACCGCTGAAAGCATCTAAGCGGGAAGCCCCCCTGAAGATAA
>JBIKVN010000100.1:0-10892 GCA_044356865.1 Phycisphaerales bacterium
ACCGACCGACGCCTGTTCTCCGCCCGGGTTCGCGCACGGTTTCTCCTGATTCGGGCATCGAGCAAGGACAGAGCGTCATGAAGCTTTACGTTGGAAACCTTTCGTTCCAGACCACCGAGGACAACCTTCGCGACCTGTTCGCGGCTCACGGCACGGTGACCTCCGCCCAGATCGTGATGGATCGCGAGACCGGCCGCTCGCGCGGCTTCGGCTTCGTCGAGATGCCCGACAAGTCGGCGGCGGACGCGGCCATCGCGGCCTGCCACGGCCAGAGTTTCATGGGTCGTGATCTCACCGTGAACGAGGCGATTCCGAAGCCGGCCGGCGGCGGCGGCGGTCGGGGTGGCTTCGGTGGCGGCGGCGGCGGCGGTGGCCGCGGCGGCTACGGTGGCGGCGGCGGCGGCGGTGGCGGCGGTGGCCGTCGCGGCGGCTGGTGATTTCCGGCACCGATCACGGACCCCATCATTGATGGATCACGAGGCCCCGCTCCGGCGGGGCCTCGTTCGTTTCCGACTCGCCTCACTCCGCGGAAACCTGCGGCAGGTAGATGCGGAACTCGCTGCCCTTGCCGAGTTCGCTCGACACGGCGACCTGTCCACCGGCCCCGGTCACGATGCCATAGACCGTCGAGAGGCCGAGACCGGTCCCTCGCTCGATGCTCTTCGTGGTGAAGAAGGGCTCGAACACCCGCTCGCGAACCTCGCTCGACATGCCTTCGCCGCTGTCGCGGACCCGCACGAGCACCCAACGGCCGGGCGGGATCCGGTCGGCGATCGCCGACGGCGACTCCACATCGACCGACTCGACTTCCATGCGGATCTGCCCGCCGCGCGGCATCGCGTCGCGGGCGTTCACCACGAGGTTGAGCGTCACCTGCTCGAACTGCACCGGGTCGATCCGCACCCGTCCGACGGGCTCGCCGCCGGAGATCTCGAGCCGGATGGTCGCGCCGGCCGCCTGCGCCAGGAGGGGAGCCGAATGCCGCAGCAGCTCGAGCGGCGAGACGACCTGCGGCTGACCTTCGCGGCGGCGGCTGAAGTCGAGCAGCCGGCGGGTCAACCCGGCCGCCTGCCGAAGGGCCTGATCCACGAGCTGCAGGTGGTTCGATCGGGTCTCGCTCAGCGGCCCCGCCCGCTCGAGATCGCTCCGGAGCAGATCGACGCCGCCCGAGACCACCATGAGCACGTTGTTGAAGTCATGGGCGACGCCGCCGGCCATGCGGCCGAGGGCGTCCATCTTCTGCACCTGGCGGAACTGGGCCTCGCGCTCGGTCTGGAGGATGGTCGAGCCGAGCACGAGAGCCGCGATACGGAGGGCGTTCACCTCGACTTCGGCCCACGACTGCGTGCTTCGGCAGGCGTCGAAGCCCATGAAACCCCACCACCGCGGACCGACGAAGATCGGCTGGACCAGCAGCGACCGGATCGACTGCGACTCGAGGAGCGGCCGCTCGGACTCGGGGAACTCGTCGAGGTCGCCGACCACCGGCAATCCGCGTTCGAGCAGCCGGCCCCAGCGGGAGAAGCCCGCCCCGTGCAACGGCACCTCCTGCAGCTCGGGGTTGTCGATCTGCGGCTTGATGCCCTCGGCGACCCACTCGAACCGCTGGGCGACCCAACTCTCGTCGCGCTCCCGCCGGGTCAGCTCGAAGACATAGACCCGGTCGACCCGGGTCGCCTCGCCGAGGGTCCGCAACACACCAGGAAGCAGCTCCCGCCACGGGGCGGCCTCGGACATCCGTTCGGCGGTGAACGCCACCGCGGCGAGAATCGCGTCGCGGCGGCGCAGCAGCGCGTCGGATTGGGTTCCGGCGGGACACCCGGCAAGGTCCATCGACGAAGGATAACCCCCCTTTGGGGCGGATCCCCTCGCCGCGCGGCGGGCCGTCGGCCCGATCTTGTGACGATCGGTCTCGACCCCGTACCTTTCCCCCGGAGGCACCCATGTTCCGGCTGCGTCACGCGAAAAGGCTCGCCCTCACCACGCTCCTGCTCGCGGCGACCGCCGGCGCCGACCTGCCGAGGCTCGGCTCGAACCTCGAATCGATCAACGACTGGGGCACCAGCCTGCCGTTCCTCGACCTCTTCAAGACGAGCCGCCCGTGGATCTCGGGCAACTCCGCCACCTGGCAGTGGGACGACGGGCGGCCGCTCGACCTCGACGCCGACGGCTGGGTCCGCTCGCTGCTGCCGAACCAGATCGCCCGGACCCTGATGCTGGTCGACGACACCACCCTGCAGGTCGGCGCGGGACGGTGGGTCGTGACCTACCAAGGGACCGGCGACATCGAATACACGAACGGCGCGACGCTCGTCTCGAGCTCGCCCGGCCGCGACGTGATCGATATCCAAGCCCGGTCGGGCGGCGGGCTCTTCCTCTACATCTACGCGACGACCCTAGGAGACCACGTCCGGAACATCCGCATCGTGCCCGAGGCCCACGCCGACGATCCCTCCCCGCCGACCTTCCACCCCGACTTCCTCGCCCGGCTCGGGTCATATCGCGTGCTGCGCTTCATGGACTGGGCGAACACGAACGAGACCGATCTCGCCCGCTGGCCCGACCGGCCGGAACCGTCCGACGCCCGCTGGAGCACCGCGAGGGGCGTCCCCCTCGAAATCATGTGCGATCTCGCGAACGAGACCTGCTCGGAGCCGTGGTTCAACATCCCGCACCTCGCCGACGACGACTACATCCGCGAGGCCGCAGAGCTCATCCATGCCCGACTCGCTCCCGGATTGCGGGTCTGGGTCGAGCACTCGAACGAGACCTGGAACGGGATCTTCCCGCAGGCCTGGCACGTGCAGCAACAGGGCCTCGCGGCGGGCGTGTCGACCAACGCCTGGCAGGCCGGCTGGTTCTGGCACTCGCGGCGCAGCGTGCGGATCTTCGAGATCTTCTGCGAGGCCTTCGGCGGCGAGCGCGAGCTCGTGCGGGTGATGGGCGGATTCGTGACGGTTCCGTGGGGAAACGAGCAGGCCCTCGAGTTCGAGGACGCCCACCTCCACACCGATGTCCTCGCGATCGCGCCCTACTTCGGCCACGAGTGGGGCACCGATCGCCTGGCGGAAACCCGGGCCATGGGCGCGCCGCAACTCGTCGAGGCGCTGCGGAAGGAATCGATGCCGTGGGCGATCGGATTGGCCGCCCAGAACCGGGCCGTCGCCGACGCCTTCGGCGTGGACCTCGTCGCCTACGAAGGTGGCCACCACCTGAGCGCCCCGCAGCTGGCCGCGAGCGACCCGGTGCACGGGCTCTTCCACGATGCGGTCCGCAGCGAGGGCATGGCGGCGCTGTACGCCGAGTACCTCGACGCCTGGCGCGACGCCGGCGGCGGGACCTTCGTGAACTTCTCGCTCTGCGGCCGCTTCACGCAGTGGGGCTGCTGGAGCGTGCTCGAGTGGATCACGCAACCGTCGACGCCGCGCGAGCAGGCCCTCATCGCGTTCGGGGCGGGCGAGCCGGCGCCCGGCTGCGGCGCGACGCCGTGTCCGGCCGACCTCGACGGCGATCGCGCGGTCGGTCCGCTCGACCTCGGGCGGCTGCTCAGCGACTGGGGCGCGGCGAACCTCACCGCCGACCTTGACGGCAACGGCGACATCGACGCCGCCGACCTCTTCCTCGTGCTGGCCGCGTGGGGGCCGTGCCCGCAGTGAGTCAGCGACGGCGATGGGCGGCGATGCCGGCCAGCGCCAGGGCCGCCCACGCGCCGGGCGCCGGCACGAACTCGAGCCGGAAGGCCATGTCCTGGGCGCCGCTCCCGAGACCCGAGACGGGAATGGGGACCGTTCCGAACCCGAAGCCGCCGCCCGGATTGTGGAAGACGGCCTGCCCGCCGTTGACGGTGTCGGACAGTTGCCAGTACCACTGCTGCCCCGACTCGAACGGCCGCACCACCTGCGCGGCGATCCAATAGGTCCCGGCCTCGAGGAAGGTCCCCCCGAGGTCGAACACCAGGTCGTCGTCGACCTGCACCCCGTGGAAGGTCGCGGCGATCGCCGACCCGAGATCGGGGCCGACATGGAAACCCACCCGCACATCGAGGTTGGCCGAAGGATCGGCCAGCGCATCGTCGAGGCCGAAGATCCGCAGCGACCCGAGGGCGATCCGCTCGGTGAGGGTGAAGTCGTCGAGGCAGGCGCAGCTGTAACTCGAGAGGTTGGGGAACTCCTGCGAGGCGATCCCCCCGCCGGGCAGGGGCGGCTGTTCGAACACGAATCCCGCCGAGGCGGACGAGACCGACGCGAGCGGGACGGAAACGATCGAGACAAGGAAACGGCGCATGACTCTTCCCTCCGGATTCCCCCTCCGTGCCGACGCGGCCCGAGCGGCGAACGGCGTGACCGTAGCCCCGGGTCGCACGGGCACAGGCCGCGACCGTGGCCGTTCTTGACGATTGGCTCGGTCTTTCCCCGGGAACCCTCCGCGAAACCGGATTGGCACTACCCTTCGGGTCCGATCGCCGCAATCATCGCCGCCTCGCGAGACTCCCATGCTCACCACGCTCTGCTCCATCCTCATCGCGTTCGTCACCCCCGCCCCGCTCGCCGCCGCGCCGAGCGCCCCGGCCCCCGCCCTCGCCCCGCCCGCGTGGCCGGCCGACCAGAAGGGGCTGGACGCGCTCGGGACGCGACTCGTCAACGAGTGGATGGGAAAGGTCGTTGCCCGCGACGCCGCGGCGCTGGAGGCCGCGATGCTGCCCTGCTTCCAGCGGGTGGGCTTCGCCGGGGTGCACGACCGGGCCGGCGAGGTCGCCGCGATCGCGGCCATGGCGGCGAAATCCCCGAAGGTGAGCGACGTGATCGCGACGCGGTCCGGTGACGCGCTGGTCGTGACCTGCCTGATGACCGTCACCGAATCGCACGGCGGCAAGTCCTTGCCCGCCGAGGAGACCCCGCGGCTCGGCGTCTGGCTGCCCGACGGCGACGGCTGGAAGCTCGCGGCGTGGGCGACGCTGCTGCAACCGGAGCCGAGACCGGCCCCGGCCGCGCCCGGCTTTGCGGGCGATGCGACCCTCAACGCCGAGGGCGCCGCCTTCGTGGCGCGGCTTCTCGGGGCGCAACACCGCAAGGAGCTCGACGCCTTCGACGCGATGCTGGACGAGCAGCTGCAGGTCGTGAACTTCAAGGGACAGAAGCGCAAGGCCGACATGGCGAAGGGCGCGAAGGCGGCGACCACCGGCGCTCCGACCGTCGCCGATGCCCGCGCCACCCGTTGCGGTGATCTCACGATCGTGACCTGCACCCTCTCGATGTCGCAGGAGGTCGGCTGGAGCACCCTGCCGGCCGATCCCGCCCCGTTCCTGGTCGTCCATCGCGGCACCGGCGACGCGGCGAAGGCGATCGCGATCGCGAACACGAATCGGCCGAAGTGAGCCGGTCGCGGGTTTCGGGGTGTGCCTGCCGGCCCGTCGCCGGGTTCGCGACGGTCCTTCCGATGCCGGTAACCTTGCCTGAAGCGTGGTGCGGACGGCGTTTCCGCGAGAATCCCGTTGGGATCGCCGGGGGTTTGGGATAGGCTCGGGCCCCCCGGGGAATCGGGGCCTTGCCGATGACCACCTGCCCAGCCGAACCCCGTCCCTCGATCGGGACCATGCCCGTGTTCCCCCTGCGACCCGACCAGGCCTATCTCCGCCGCTCGATCGTCCGGAGCCCGATCGACTTCCTTCGCCATCGGATTCGGCGGGTTCGCTTCTCGCGGCAGCTCGAACGATCGCAGGCTCGCGCCGCGGAACTCGTCTTCGTGTACGCGCACCCCCGGACGGGCAGCCTCTCGATGTCCCAGGCTCTCGGCCGCAGCGAAGGCGTGGCGACGTTCCATGTCCACAACATCTCGCGGGAACACACCTTCTGGCGTTCCAGCGGCCCGATCGTGGCGGAGGACGGCGTGGTCTGCGGAGCGACCTCCCGGGCCGAGGCCGCCCGTTCGTGGATGGACCGCGGCCGGATCCGATGCGTGGTTCCGGTCCGCGATCCGGTGGCGGTGAACATCTCGTTCTTCCTGTATTGGATGAATCGCTGGTGGGCCCCGCGCGAGTGGAGTCGGCTGGATCGGTTCTCCGATGCCGAGTTCGCCCGGCTCTTCCTCGACCGTTATCCGCACTTCAGTTCGACCCGATGGATGGATCGCGAGTTCGGGACGGCCACCGGGCTCGCCTTCGGGCCCGACACCTTCGACCGGGAACGGGGTGCGGGGATCCTCGAGAATGACCGGGTCTCGGCGCTCGTGCTGCGGACCGAACTCCCGGATGCGACCCGGACCCGCGAGGTCGCGGAGTTCCTGCAGCGCCCGATCAGCCCGATCCAGACCCACAACTCCAGCGAGCAGGTTCTGAAGGACCGCGCCGATCTCGTCGCCCGTACGCGACGGGTGATCGCGGCGATCCCCGGCTATGTCGACGCCATCCTGGACACCGAACATGCCGCCCGGTTCTGGACGGCGGACCAGGTCGAGTCGTTCCGGCGGAAATGGCGTGCCGTCGCCGATGGCAGCCCGGGGCGTCGCGACGGGTAGGACGCGGGCGACGCCTTCGTCGCCGCCCCGAGGGGAATCGCATGAGCTTCCGAACGCTTCCCGTCCAAGCGGTCCCAGGATCCGGCTCGACCCTCGATCGGGAGCTCACCGACCGCTACCTCGCCGATCTCGGGCTCGAACGGGCCGCGCCGTCGTCCGGGCTGCTCGACGAGATCACGCGGCGGCATGTCGCGCGGCACTCGTTCGCGAGCGTCGGGCCGCGGCTCGGGCTTGAGCTGCCGATCGATCCGCCTTCGCTCTTCCGCAGGATCGTCGTCGAGCGGCGCGGCGGCTACTGCTTCGAGCAGAACGGGCTGCTTTTTGCGGTGCTGGAAGACCTCGGTTTCGAGGTGCGACCGCTGCTCGCCCGCGTGCTGCTCGGGGGGAATCACCATCCGGGGCTGACGCATCGGATCAGCCTGGTCACAATCGAGGGACGAAGTCACGTCGCCGACGTCGGCTTCGGGGCGTTCGGGCCGCGCGGGCCGGTGGCGATCGAGGGCCCGGCCTCCGGGCCGCACCGCATCGAGGAACTCTCGCCGGGCGAGTTCCACCTGCGGATCGACCGCGACGGGGCCCCGTTCTCGCTCTACCGCTTCGAGCTTTCGCGTTACGGCGAGGCCGACTGCGAACTCGGGCACTTCTGGTCGCATCGCCATCCGCAGGCGACGTTCGTGAACCACCTCGTGGCGGCGCGGATCCTCGCGGACGAGGTGCGTTCGCTGCGGAACCGCGAGTATCGGGTGATCCGGGCTTCGGGCGAGTCCCGCGAGGAGATCGTCGCCGCGGGGCGGCTGCACGGGATCCTGCGCGACGAGTTCGGGCTGGAGGTCGGCGCCGACGAGGCGGGGCGGCTGTTTGCGGAGCTCCCCTGAACCGCCGGACCGCGAAAGCCCAGGCTTCCCGCCGGTTTTTGCCGCCAATCCGGCGATCCGGCCGTAATCTCGACCGGCCCCCCCCCGTTGATCCCGCCATGCGTTTCCTGAAGAAGATCACCCTCCTCGCCGCCCTCGCACCCGCCGCGACGCTCGCGGCCCAGTGGACCACGCCGCCGGTGACCGCGCCGGGCCTCGAGTACCGGACCTTCTGGAGCCCGACGGCGC
Source organism: Phycisphaerales bacterium (assembly GCA_044356865.1). GTDB lineage: Bacteria > Planctomycetota > Phycisphaerae > Phycisphaerales > SM1A02 > JBEIUL01. Next base: position 7,617 of record JBIKVN010000100.1, read on the forward strand.
AGGCCACCGTCAGCTTCCACGTCTACTTGCCGCCGGCGTACGCGAGCGAACCGGCGCGGCGGTTTCCCGTGATCTACTGGCTGCACGGCTCGGGCAGCCCGATCGCGGGGATCCCGTCGATGCGGACCTTCTACGCCAACGCGATGGCGCAGGGGCTGATCCCGCCGATGGTCGTGGTCTTCCCGAACGGCATGGGCGCCAGCATGTGGTGCGACTCGCACGACGGTGCAGTGCCGATGGAATCGGTGGTGATCGGTGACCTGATCCCGCACGTCGACGCGACACTCCGGACGATCGCCGGACGCCACGGCCGCATCGTCGAGGGATTCAGCATGGGCGGCGCGGGCAGCGGCCGGTTCGCCCTGCGCCGGCCCGACCACTTCGCCGGCGTGTCGATGCTCGGCGCGGGGCCGATGCAGCTCGACTTCATGGATGCCCCGGACGGCACCGAAGTCCCGCCGAAGCAGCGGGCAGCGCTCTTCGAGGCGGTCTGGGGCAGCGACCCGAACCTCTACCTCGAGCAGCACCCGTGGACGATCGTCGGGCGGCGGGCGGAGGCGCATGTCGCGCTCCAGACGGTGATCCGCCTCGGCGTCGGCGAGCTCGACGCGATGCTCACGCCGAACCTCGAGTTCCACGGGCACCTCGACGCGCTCGGCATCCCGCACGAGTTCATCATTGTCGACGACGTCGGCCACCAGTCGCTCGCGACGATCCAGGGGCTCGGGCCGGGCAGCTGGGCCTTCTACCATGCGGCCGTCAACACGCCGTGCCGCGAGCCGGCCGACGTCGACTGCAGCGGCGAGGTCGACGCGACGGATCTCGGGACGCTGCTCGCGTCGTGGGGCGCGAGCGACGGCCCCGCCGACCTCGACGGAAGCCGGACGGTCGACGCGACGGATCTCGCGAAGATGCTCGCGGCGTGGGGGCCGGTGGACTGAAGTCGCCCGGTCACCGCCTCGCGGCGGCCCGCTCGATCAGCCCGTTCGACGGCAGCGACGGGTCAACGACCTTCCGGGCGGTCTCGGCCCCCGCGACCGGCAGCCGCGACGCGTCGAGCAGGCCGAGCTGGACGAGGACCGACGCCTGGTCCCAGTAGATGTGCTCGTGCTGGACCTTCCCGTCCTTGAACCCGATGATCGCGACGAACGGCACCTCGACCCGCTTCCCGGTCGGGGCGATCCCGGGCAGCATCCAGTCCATCTCGACGGTGTGGGTGAACGAGAAGATGAACTCGTCGACGATCTGCGTGTCGCCGATGGTCCGCGAGACCGGCGTGACCTTCACGTCGGGCGGCATCTTCGGGATGAAGTGGGCGCCGTAGAACGAACTGATCGCCGGGAATCCGGTGCCGCCGGTCATCGTCGGCACGTGGTTCACGTGCGCGGGCTCGACCATCGTCGCCATCGTCTCGTCGACGCTCTTGGTCGCGAACTCGCCCTTCATGTGCTCTTCCCACATGTCGCGCAGGGCTCGCTGCCGCGGCGAGAGGCCGTCGTCGGGGGCGGTGGCGCAGGCGGCGAGGGCGAGCGGGAGGAACAGGAATACGAGGATCGGGAGGGTGAACTGCATGGGATTGGGCCTCGGAAGGGGTGACGGATTTGCTCTCGTCGAGTGGCCGTTTCAGGCGGCAGGCCTCGCGACGATCCGATGCCCGAGCCAGGCCATCGGCAGGTAGGCGACGCCGAGGGCGTGGGCGAGGAAGGGCACGGCGAACTGGATCGGGGGGTACTCGCCGAGGTGGGCGTTGATGCTCGCGGGGTCGTTCACGTCGACGCCCGAAGGCGGCGGGACGAGGCGGGAGCCGGCGAGGATGATCCCCACGTTCACCGCCCCGCCGAGGACGACGCCGACGACGGTCCCGAGGAGGATGCGGAGGAGCGAGACCATGCAGGCCGATTCACACTACCGGAACCGCGGTGATCGTGTCCGCGACGAGACAGCGGGCGGGCTGGAGGGACTATCTTTCCCGGAAACTGGCGGGCGACCGCCCGGCCACCACCGATGACCTCCCCCCCGAAGGACTTCCGTTCCGCGCTCCAGCAGGCCGAGACCGCGGCCACGGCGCTGGGGGTCGCCGTCCGCACCGCCCTCGGACCCCTCCTCCAGGAATCGGGCGGGGCCCGCTCGTGCGGCCGGGCGTTGGGTCTCGAACGCACCCTCGGCTGGAAGGTCTGGAGCCTCGCCCACGCCTCCGACCTCGCGGCCATGCTTCGGGTGCTTCCGGGTCGCCGCGGCTGGGCCCAGGTCTACGCGTCGTTCCGCCGCCGGGGAATCTCGGCGGAATCGGGCGAAGCCGTCCGCGCGTCGGCCGAACGGCTCATGGCGGTCGTCGAGGATCTCCGGAAGGAGCCGGCGCTCCTGCGGGCCATCGGCGCGGGCGGACTCGACCGGGCCTCGGATCGCGAGCGGATGGTGGCGGCGCGACGGAAGGCCTCGCGGGCGAACGAACGCCTGTACGGGCTGCACGCCGGTCTCGCGATCGTCGGGGCAATGCTCGCGCCGGCCCGGCGATCGGGCGGGGTCGCGCTCGCATGCACCGCGGTCTTCGACCGCATCACCCGCTCGCGGCCGGGCATGCCGTGGCCGCTCTATTCACGACTCGCCACGCTCGACACCCGAAGGGGAACTCGCTCGCTCGGCACGCCGATCGATCCCGACTCGAAACCGGCGCCGCTCGTTGCCGAACTGAGCAGCCCGAACGCGAAGGCCGGACCGCTGTCGGCGGGCGAGCGCGACGGCAGCGCGTTCCTCGAGATCGCCGACGTTCCGCCCGGAGGATCGGCTCCGATTCGCGTGGCGCTGGCCGAATTCGTCGAGACGGCGGCCCGCCGGGTCGCGGGTCGCCCGGATCCGGTGCATCTTCGGCTGGGCAACTACCTGCCGACCGACCGGCTCGTCTTCGACGTGCTCGTCCACCGTTCGATGCCGCAATTGACCGCCCCGGCGCCGTGGCTCTGCGGCACCCCGCTCTCGATCCGGACCCTCGCGGGCTGGCACGAGGAGGCGAGGCTGCCGCTCGAGGGCGAGACCGAGGAACTGCCCGCAACCGACGCGGGCCGTGGCCTCGGCCCGGCCGGCATCGCACACCTCGAGCTCGCCCGGCGAACCGCCGCGGCCTTGGGGACCAGCCTCGACGAGTTCACCGCCCACCGCGTGCGGATCCCGTTCCCGCCGCTCTTCGGCAGCGTGTTCATGAGTTTCGAGCTCGCGCCGGCCGCGCCGGAAGTCCGGACGCGGCGGCGCGAGCGTCGATCGTCGTGAGCGCCGGGGAGG
>JBIKVN010000101.1:0-10854 GCA_044356865.1 Phycisphaerales bacterium
GCGTGGTCGCCAGCAGGAACCGGTCGTTCTTCCCGTCCCAGCGCAGCGACGCGTACGGCACGCTCACGTGGCGGCCGGCCAGCCGCACCCCGACGCCGTCGACGCCGGCCCGCAGCACGGCAAAGTCGATCACGCCGGTGCTGCGGTCGAGCACGAAGTCGGTGACCGCCGCGAGCTTGTTGCCGTTGTCGTCGAAGACGTCGCGCTTGCGGAGCCAGCGCATCGACCGGTAGTCGACGGCGGCAACGGCCTTGACACCGTTGGCGTGATTCTGGCCGCCATTCTGGGAGGTGTTTCTCGAGTTCCCTTGCGTCGTGTCTTGGGCTTCGGCCCAGGGCGCGGCGGCCGCGGCGACGGCAAGTACGAACAGAGACGCGTGATGCAGACGGATCGCGAGCATGGAATCCCCCTTTGGTGAGGACCAAGGATCGCCGAAGCGACCCCCGCTGCCCACGCGGAAGGATTCCCGATCGGCGCCGGACTACCGCCCCGCCTCGACCGCCGCCTCGACGCCCGCGGTCTCGCGGTCGCCGAGCTCCTCGACATCGATCGGGGCGAACTCGACGCCCGCCGAGCCGAGCAGCGTGCCGGTCGCGAAGGCGATGTCGATCAGGGCGATCTGGTACTGCGACAGGGCCAGCACCTCGCGGCTCTGGGCGTCGGCGAGACGGCCCTGGGCGTCGAGCACGTCCTGGCTGGTGCGGAGCCCGACCTCGAACTGCCGCTCCTCGCCCTTCAGCGTCCGGGCCGCGAGCACCGTCTCGAGCCGGGCCGCGAGGATCCGCAGCCACGCCGCCCGCAGCTTGTCGACCGCCGCGAAGGTCTCGGCCCGGATCGCGAGCCGCCGCTGGTCACGCGTCGCCAGCCGCTGCACCCGCTCGAGCACCGCCCGACCGAGGCGGCTCTTCGCCACGTCGTTCGCGAGCGGGATCTCGCCGCTCACGCCGACCGAGTACTGGTCCTGGTCCCAGTTCCCGATGCTGGTGTACGCCTCGCCGAGCGAATTCCCCGCCCCAAGCGGCGAGTACGAGAAGTCCACCGCGAAGAGCGGCAGCATGTCGTTGCGGGCCACGTCCAGGTTCGTCGCGTCGATCGCGAGCTGCAGCTCGAGTTCGAGCATCTCCATGCGGTTCGCGACCGCCTCGTCGGCGAGCTTCGACGGGTCGAGCTCGAGGCCGAGCGGGTTCGGCGGCGTGACCGGGGCGAACATGGTCCGGCTCTCGAACGGCAGGTCCTTCCGGTTCATGATCCGCTTGAGCTCGCGGACGCGGTCGCGCAGGTTCGCGTCGGCGACGATGATGCCCTCGATCCGCTGGCCGATGCCGCTCTCCGCCCGGATCACCTCGATCTCGGCCACCTGGCCCTGGTCGACCCGCCGCTTCGCCTGGTCGCGCACCGAGACCGCGAGGTCGTACTGGGCCTTCCGCACCTCGAGCTCGCGGAACGCCCCGTACAGGTTCCAGTACGCCTTGTCGGCGAGGGCAAGGATGCGGATCGTCTCGAGCTTGGTGCGGGCGTTCGCGATCTGGCCCTGGTAGTCCGCCACGCGGATGCTCGCGGTGTTGCGCGTGACTCCCGCCCCGCGCAGCAGCGGCTGGCTGAGCGAGAAGCCGAGCCCCGCCTGCCAGTCGCCGTCGGGATCGAGGAAGTCCGGCGTGCCGCTTGCGAACTGCTGGAACGTCGTGAACGCCTTCAGGTCGCCGCCCGTCGCGAGCGGGATGTCGAGACCCGCCGTCGCGTTGTTCTGGTCGACGGTGTTGCCGAGGGCGAGGTCGGTCAGGAAGTTGCTGCCGGAATTGGTGTAGTTCCCGTAGAGCGACATCTCGAACTTCGCCCGCTCGGCGTCGAGGGTCTTCGCGGCGATGGCCGGGTCGTAGAGCAGCGTCCGCAGCTCGAGGTTGTTCTCGAGCGTCGCCGCCCGCACCTCGGCCAGCGACAGGTCCTGCATCGCGTCGTACTCGGCGAGGCGGCGCTTGCCTTCGAGCGCCTCGCGGGTCGCCTCCTCGGGCGACACCGGCGGTTTCTCGCTACGGCCGACGAGATCCTGCTCGCTGACCTCCTTGAGCTTCCCGGGCGGGGCCTGCCAGGTGTCGTCGCGGTTGTCGAGGATGCCGACTTGGCACGCCGGCGCGAGCAGGCCGGCGGCGATGGTCGCGGCAAGCGGCAGGCGGATGGATCGCATCGCGTCACTCATGACGAAGGGCGTCGATCGGGTCGAGGCGGGAGGCCTTGATGGCCGGGAACATGCCGAAAACCACGCCCACGAGGGCGCAGAACGCAAACGACATCAAGACCGCCCACGGCGGCACCTCGGCCTGCTCGAGCTGGGCCTGCGGCAGGTTCGCCAGCGCGAACGCGAAGAGCTGCCCGATCGCCACCCCGATGAAGCCGCCGACGAGGCAGAGCGTCACCGCCTCGAGCAGGAACTGCATGAGGATCGCCGCCGGCGTCGCCCCCACCGCCTTCCGCAGGCCGATCTCGCGGGTGCGTTCCGACACCGACACCAGCATGATGTTCATGATGCCGATCCCGCCGACCAGCAGGCTGATGCCCACGATGCCCCCCGCGATCGCGGTGATGCCCGCGGCGAGGGCCTTGAACTGCGTGATGTACTGGTCGATCGCCTCGATCTGGAAGGTGTCGGGCTCGCCCGCCTCGAGGCCGCGGTTGCGGCGCAGCACGTAGCGGATCTCGCTCTTGGCCTCGTCGGCGAGCTCGGGGCTTCGGGTGAGCGCCGAGATCCGCATGAAGAAGTTCCGCTCCTGCAGCTTCTCGGCCAGCGAGAACGGGATGAAGATCTCGCTGCGCTGGGCGCTGCGGCCGAAGATCGAAGACTGGATCGTCTCGACCATGCCGACCACCAGGAACCGCCGTCCGCCCAGCAGCAGGTGCTCGCCGGTCGGATCGTTCGGCAGGCCGAGCTCGGTGACCGCGGCCTCGTTCACCAGGCAGACCTGCCGGGCGTTCTCGATGTCGACTTTCGAGAACGGCCGCCCCGCGATCACCCCCCGCCGCTCGACCTCGTGCCAGTCGGGCCAGATGCCCACCGCGCTGAGGCTCTCGAGCCGCTCGCGCTCGCTCTCGACGCTGAGGCCGATCTCGGTCACCGGCGTGATCGCCCGCAGCGACGGGCAGTTGTCGGCGATGGCCGCGACGTCGGCCGAGGTCAGGCGGATCCGCTCCCACGGGTAGAGGTTCCGCGGGGCGTTGTTCGGCCGCGATGGGAAGATGAAGACCCGGTTCGCCCCGAAGCTCTCGAACTCGGTCAGGACTTTCGTCTTCAGCCCGATGAGGGCCGCGATGACCGCGGTGACGCTCGCGACGCCGACGATGATGCCCAGCGTCGTGAGGAACGAACGCGTCTTGTTCGCCCAGATCTGGCTCAGGGCCAGCCCGATCGCCTGGATCCAGAAGATCGGGTTCAGCATACGGCCGCCTTGGCCGCGGCGGTCGCGGCGAGGCGGGCCTCGACCTCGTCGACGAGCCGGCCCGCGGAATCCTCGCGCACCGGCAGGTCGGTCAGGATCCGGCCGTCGCGCAGCCGGACGATCCGCTGGCAATGCGCCGCCACCTCGTCCTCGTGCGTCACGACGATGATGGTCTGGCCCTCGCGGTGCAGCTGGCGGAAGAGCCCGAGGATCTCGTGCGTGGTCGCGCTGTCGAGGTTCCCGGTCGGCTCGTCGGCGAGAAGAATGGCCGGCCGGTTCAGGATCGCCCGGGCGATCGCCACCCGCTGCCGCTGGCCGCCCGAGAGCTGGTTCGGCCGGTGCGTCACGCGATTCGCAAGCCCCACGCGGTCGAGGGCCTCGAGGGCCCGCCGCCGGCGGGCGCGGCCCCAGCCGGCCCCGCGGGCATAGAGCAGCGGCAGCTCGACGTTCTGCAGCGCCGTCTGCCGGGCGAGCAGCTCGAAACTCTGGAACACGAAGCCGATCTTCTCGTTGCGGACCGCGGCCAGCTCGTTCGCGCCCATCGCGCTCACCTTCCGCCCGTCGAGCAGGTACTCGCCGCCCGACGGCCGGTCGAGGCAGCCGAGCACGTTCATGAGCGTGCTCTTGCCGCTGCCCGACGAGCCCATGATCGCGACCATCTCGTTCGAGCCGATCGAGAGCGAGACGCCCCGCAGGGCGTGGACCTCCTCGACCCCGACCCGATAGACCTTCGTGATGTCGCGGAGGGCGATGAGCATGGCGGGCTCAGCCGATCGTCACCGAGACCTCGGCCTCGCCTTCGCCCGCAGGGGCGGCCTCGCCGCCGGACCCGGATTTCGCCGTCTCCTTGCGGACCTTCTCGCCGTCCTTCAGCTTCTCGAGCACCTTGTACGGCCCGGTGACCACCTCGTCGCCGGGCTCGAGCCCGGCGATGACCAGCGTCTCGGACAGGCTGCTCGGCCCGGTCCGGACCGGCGTCACCACCGCCTTGCCGTCCTTGATGCGGTAGACGACCGTCGCCGTCCGCCGCGTGCGGTCGACCAGCGGGCTGCCGGTGCGGATCGCCTCGGGCAGCTCGTCGACCGGAGCGTCGAGGATGGCCTGGCTCGGGACCTTCAGGCCCTCGTGGGCCTCGATCTCGATGTCGACGTTCGCGGCGAGGCCGGAAAGAATCTGCCGCGTCGACCCGTCCTCGGGCGGCAGCACGTCGACCTCGACCTTGAAGAAGCCGGTGCCGTCGAGTTGCTGGGTCCGCTGCAGGGCGACCTGCCGCACGCGACCGGGAAAGACCTCGTCCTTGTAGGCGTTGATGCGGATCTCGGCCTTCTGGTCGCGCTCGACGCGGGCGATGTCGGCCTCGTTCATCTCGGCGTTGAGCTTGACCTTCGACAGGTCGCCGACGGTCAGGATCACCGTGCCCGCGTTGTTCATGGTGCCCACCACGACCAGCTCGCCGACCTCGGCGTTCAACTGGGTGAGCATGCCGTCCATCGGCGAGGCGATGACGGTGCGGCCGAGGGCCTCCTCCGCCTGTCGGATGTCGGCCTCGGCGGCGGCGAGCGAGCTTTCGATCACCGAGATCGCGTGCCGCGTCGCCGCGACCGACGCCTCGAGATCGCGGACCCGGGCCTCGGCGTCGTCGAGCGTCTGCCGCGGCACGTCGCCGGTCTCGAAGAGTTTCCGCTGCCGCTCGAGGGTGGTCCGGGCGTTCGCGAGGGCGCTTTCGGGGCCGGCGATCCGCGACCGCTCGGCCTCGAGCCGGAACCGCTCGGCGTCGCGGCGGGCCTTGGAACTCTCGAGCGCGGCGTTGAAATCCCGGTCGTCGAGCCGGACCACCACATCGCCCTTCTTGACCCGGTCGCCCTCGCGGAAGGGCAGTTCCATGATCCGGGCCGATACTTCGGCCGAGATCTCGACCTTCAGGTTCGGCACGATCTCGCCGGGGGCCGAGACGGTCTCGACCAGGGTACCGATCGCTGCGGGCTCGCTGCGGACCTCGGTGCCGGTCTCCTCGGTCTTGAACGAGGGGAGGAATCTCGCGATCTCGGGACCGGCGACGACCGCCGCGACGAGCACCAGAAGCAGCAGGCCGACAAGGATGCCGAGGAGGGTTCGCACGGGAGGAGAGCAGAAGCGGGTTCGGGACCGGGTTATTGGGAAACGCCCCCGCCGGGTTGCGGACCGGGGCCGTTTCCGCCAGAGGAAAGGGGGAGAGTGTACGCGGGCCCCCTACGCCCCCCGGAAACGGAAAACCCCCCCGGTCCTGCGACCGGGGGGGTCATACCTACAGGAGGGTTTCCCTTTCGGGCCCTGGATCAGGTCCAGTAGCCGAGGAGGGTCGCGAGGTCGGCGGCGTTCACCACGCCGTCGAGGTTGAAGTCGCCGGGGCCCGAGGTGCCCCACGCGCCGAGCAGGATCGCGAGGTCGGCGGCGTTGACCACGCCGTCGCCGTTGAGGTCACCGGGGGTGCCGGTGTTCTCGACGGGCTCGCCGAACACGTTGAACTTGCAATTCCAGATGTCGTTGGCGTCGTCGCCCGACTGGACGGTGTAGCCGGGAAGCGTCCAGCGCTGGAAGCCCTGGGCCGCCGTGGTTCCGGGGAACACCGCCGACCGCCAGGCAAACGGCCCTTGGGTGTCGGTCATGCCGATGCCGCCCGGAGCGTAGATGAACCACGCAAAGTTCGATACCGTCGTGGGGTTCGCCGGATCGCTCGCGTACACCGTCAGGTAGTAGTCGCCCGGATCGAGCTCGAAATCGACCGCGATCGGGTGGGAGGCGTTGGCCGCCGCATCGAGCGCGTCGTCGAACGGAACCGGGAAGGGCACGAAGCCCGCCACCACCTGGTCCCCGTTGACCGGCTTGTTGAAGCCGGTGCGGTTCCAGACGATGTAGCTCATGTTGGTGTTGGTGGCGCCGGCCGGGACGAAGCCCGCCGGGGTGATCTCGTTGATCTGCCACTTGTTGTTGCCCGCGGGAGGCGCCGGGACGGTCCACGGGATGGCCAGCCAACGCTGCGGATTCGCCGCATTGAGCGAACCGCTCGAGAGGCCGAGGTTCGTGTTCGCGCCCGACGCGGTGTTGATCACGAACTTCTGCGGACCGGTCGTGTAGACCACGAACGAGAAGCTGATCGAGACGCCGATGTTGCCGGTCGCGGCCTGGCTCGGGGTCTGCCCGGCGGCGGCGTCGTAGAAGCCGCCGATGCGGAACATGTAGTACTCGTCCTCGATCGCATCGATGATGGTCACGGTCTCGGGACCGGCGGTCGTGCCGCAGGTGTCGTCGACGCAGCCGATGTAGTACTGCGGCAGCGTCTGCGGGTCGGCGATGACCGGCTGGTCACCGAGGGCGTAGACCTCGATCACGCTGTCGAAGGTGGTGGCGCAGGCGTTGAAGGTCAGGGCGCCGTCGCCGGGAGCCTTCACCACGTACCACAGGTCGCGACCCATCTTCGAGGTGCAGGGGCTGTTGCCCGGGCCGTCGGTGTTCGCGTTCACGTTGGTCGCCGCGAAGGTATCACCGACCGCCTTGAGGCTGGGCTGCGTGAGGCAGTCGTTGTTGTACTGCGGAACCGTGCAGGTGTAGATGAAGTAACCGCACAGGTCGACGGCGTACTGCACGCAGTTGGCGTCCCACTGCAGGTCGCAGCAGAGCGGATCGGTCGTGCAGATGGTGTTGCAGCAGTCGAAGTCGTTGCAGCCCGGGGTCGGGTGCACGACATCGCACGGCGCCGCCTTCGCGTTGCAGGTCGCGTAGGGCGATTCCTGGACCTCGATGGTCAGCGAGTAGTTGTTGCAGGTGTAGATCGGATTGGCCGCGTCGGTCTCGAACGGGGTCGTCGCGACGGCGACGTAGGTTCCCGCCTCGAGGGCGAAGTCCGCCGACTGGCACTGGCCCGCGCCTTGGACGCCGTAGAGCTGGACGTCGTCGTCGCAGTTGGTGTTCCACTTGAAGAGGAACAGGACCGTGTTGGGGAGCGAGGTGTTGCCGAGGTCGAGCGACACCAGCGCGTTGTCGGCGATGGTGAACCGCACCCAGTCGAGGTCACGGCTGGTGTAACCCGTGCCGCCCTCGGGGATGAAGGTGCCGATGGTGCCGTCGACGCGGACCACCGATCCGAACCCGATGTTGCCGACTTCCTGGAAAGGAACCGGCACGGTCGTCGAGTAGTTGCACCCGCCGTTCGGGTCAGGATTCTGCGGGCCGCAATTGGCCGCATCGTTCTGCGGGATCACCGGTTGCGTGGGCGAGTTGCCGCACTGCGCGAAGACCGCGCCGGTGACGCCGAGAGCCGCGGCGCTCATCCAAAGACTGCTCTGAAGCATGACGAGGGACCTCCTGTAGACCGCGCACGACGAAGGGGGTGCGGGGCGTTCTGTCTGCCGGCCGCGCGGACGGCAACGTTACCGGCGCGCGACAGCCCGCAGACTTCATGGAATCTACACCCCAGATCAACCAGGTCCACCCGAAGGGATGGAATTTGAAGTTATCTCGCGGATTACGGGAATGAGTTGCGAGCCGAAGACCTGCCACACAACTCGGCTGGACAACAAGCCCGCGGTGGTCCAACCGCCCCCAAAATCCGTTACCGGACTTTTGCCTTCAGGGGCGTTCAGGGGCGTTCAGGTCTCCGGCTCGATCGTGACCGTGAGCCGGCACGACCGGAACTGCTCCTCGAGGAACTCGGCCCGCTCGCGGTGGGTGACGGTCACCAGCGAAACGCCCTTGCGGTGGGCCTCGACCATGCACCGGGTGGCCGCCGGGATGTTGATCCGGGCGATCCGGGACACCGTGTCGACCACGTAGCCCATCTCGTTCACCTCGTCGTTGTGCAGCAAGACCTTCCAGCCGGGCTGGACCGTCGGCTTGGGAGCCGGGCGGGCGGGCGCCGGCCGGGTCGCGACCGCAGGCTTGGCACCCGACCCCTCCGGCGCAGCCGGAGTCGGATCGGCGTCCTTGGGTTGAGTCTCTTGGGCCATCGACAGGGCTCCTTCGGGAAGGGCGGAGTATACCGGTCGGGCGTCCCGGCCTGACGGTTTCCGGTGTTTTTCCCGCAGTTCGGCCCCACGGTCGGGGGGCCGGAGCCGTCACCCCCGCCAGTCCACGACCACCTTCCCGAACTGCTCGCCGGCCTCGAGGCGGGTGTAGGCGTCGCGGGCGGCCTCGGGGCGGAAACACCGGTCGATGGTCGGCTTCAGGAAGCCGCGGCGGAAGAGGCTCACCACCGCGCGGAACTCATCCATGTCGCCCATGGTCGAGCCGACGATCGACAGTTGGTTCCAGAACACCCGGGTCAGGTCGGTGGTCGCATCGGGGCCGCTCGTGCAGCCGCAGGTCGCGAACGTTCCGCCGCGGGCGAGGCTCTTGATGCACGAGAGATGCACCGCCTTGCCCACGCTGTCGACGCAAAGGTCGACGCCTCTGCGGCCGGTCGCCTTGCGGACCTCGCGCGACCAGTCGCCGCCGTCGTCGAGCACCGTCACGTCGGCCCCCAGGGCCTTCGCCCGCTCGAGCTTCGCGGCATGGCGGCTGGTCACGATCGTCGTGCACCCGAGGTGGCGGGCGATCGAGAGGGCCGCAAGGGCCACCCCCCCGCCGATGCCGGTGATCAGCACCGACTGGCCGGCCTTCAGCCCGCCGCGGGTGACCATCATTCGCCACGCGGTCAGGTGCACGAGCCCGAACGCGGCCGCCTCGACCGGGTCGGCCTCGCCGACCGGAAGCAGGTTCGCGACCGGGGCCTTGAACCGCTCGGCGAGGCAGCCGTGGACATGCTCACCGATCATCACGAGGTCGGGCGGGGCAGGATCGCGATCGGGTTGCGCCGGCTCGGGCTGGGGCACCGCGGCGTTCAGCAGCACCCGCCGCCCGACCCACGCGGGATCGACTCCCGGCCCGACCCGTTCGACGCGGCCGCAGCCGTCCGAGCCGGTGATCTTCGGATAGGTCGGGTCGACGCCGGGCAACCCCATGCCGACCCAGAGGTCGAGATGGTTCAGGGCCGCGGCCTCGGTCTTGACCACGGCCTCGCCCGGCCCCGGCTCGGGGTCGGGAAACTCGGACAGAAGACGCACGTTCGGGGCCACCGGGGCCCCCTGCCGTTCGATCACGATCGCTCGCATGGGAAGCGAGGATATCGCGGCTGCACCCGCGGACGGGAAGCCGGACCCCTATCGTTCACGCCATGAACTGCCTGAACAGCGTCCTCGCCGTCGCCCTCGGTCTGTTCGCCTCCGCCCCGCTCCCGGCCCAGGTTCCCGCCGCGCCGAATCGCCCCGCCGTCGCCCCGCCGGCCAGCGGCCCCATCCTGGCCGACCCGCCCGGCGTCAACTTCGGCGTGGTACGACCCGAGACGATCGTCGAGGCCACGATCAAGCTGATGAACCCGCTCGACCATCCGGTTCGCATCGTGCGGGCCGTCCCGAGCTGCCAGTGCACGACGATCGACATGGTGGGCAAGGTCATTCCCGCCCGCGGCATGATCGAGATGCCGATGTCGATGAAGACCGCCAAGAGCGTGGGCCAGCGAAGCGCGAACGTGTCGCTGGCGTTCGAAGGACTGCAGCAGGTGCTGGTCGTGGCGATCGAGTGCGAGACGGCCCTGCCGATCCGCGCGAACCCGCCGTTCGTCGACGCGCAAGTCGCCGAACGCATGAAGGGAACCTTCGAAATCGCCGCCCAGGACGGCAAGGCCTTCCGGGTGATCTCGGTCAACGGGAAGCCGCCGGTGTCCGCCGGGGGCGGCGATCCGTCGTCGCCGCGGGCCTCGCACCGCCTCGCCTACGACTTCACCGCCCCGGGCTTCCGCGTGCCCAAGTATGTCCTCGTCGAGACCGATCGCGACGACTGCCCGCTGGTCGACCTGCGGGTGAGGCACGAGACCACCCGCATCTCGCCGCCGTTCGCGGTCGCCGAGTTCCGCTCGAGCGCGGGTCGCATCGCGCCGGGCGGGACCGGTTCGTTCGAGCTCGAGATCAAGAAGATGGGCGAGGCCCGCGTCACGGGGGTGCGATCGCTCTCGCCCGACGCGACGGTTCGCATCGAGGGCCAGAAGGCCGACGGCTCGAGCGTGCTGCTGACCGTCGCGGTCACGCCGCGGGCCGGCTTCGAGGGGCTGCTCGTGCTTCCGGTCGAGATCACCGCCGCCTGGAAGCGGTACGAGCACCTCGTGTTCGCCTCGGTGCGGGCGATGAACGCTCCCTGAACTCGAGACGGAACGCTTGTCGACCGCGGTTTTGGGGGCGATAGCCCGGTTTCCGGTCGTTGCCCCGGAAATGCAGGCGGAAGCCGTCGCGAGAACGAATCGGGAACCGCATGGCCGCGAAGTGACCCGACCGCCCGGTCCTGAAAGACCGGATGTTGCGGTCGCGACAAGTCGTCCGAGCCGGCAATGCCGGAACGAGAGGCCCCCGATGATCCACTC
>JBIKVN010000328.1:0-3000 GCA_044356865.1 Phycisphaerales bacterium
CGGTTGTCGAAGAAGCGCACGTGGCGGATGGTCGGGCTCTGGCTCGAGAGGCAGATGATGCCCGCGCCGCGGTCGTTGTTCGCCGAGCTGTTCGCGTAGCCGGAGCGGACCTCGAAGCCGTCGAAGACGCCCGTCGTTCCCGCCGTCGCGGTCAGCACGTGGTAGCTGTTGTCGGTGCGGCTCGACGCGGCGGCGGTATCGTTCCCGAGCAGGTCGCCGCTCACGATGCAGAGGTTCGCGTCGAAGTCGCGCTGGTCGAGGCTCGTCTCGCCGCCCGCGAAGCCGCCGTAGGTCGCGACGCCGGCCTTGATGACGTGCGACACGGTGCGCGAGCTCGTCGAGGCCTTGTAGGTGCCGGCCGCGACCCAGATCTGGTCACCCGAGACCGAGGCGGCCATCGCCAGCTGCAGGCCCTGCGGCCCGCGATAGGCGTTCTCCCAGGAGGTCCCGTCGCCGGTGCCCGTGGTGAGGTTGGCGTTGACGTGGCGGATCGCGGCGCCGGAGGCTGCGGCGAGGGCGAGGGGCAGGAGGAGGGCCGGCAGCAGGCGGAGGTGCGACGGGTGCATAGACCCGCGAATGTACCCCGCGCCGGCGGGGGTTCCAACGGCCAAGGCGGGGTTTCGGGGGGAAAGGTCTGGGAGGAGGTTCCGGGAACCGGGGACTCGGGGGTGGCCGGCAACCCGGACGACGGTCGAGGATCGCCGCGGATCGGTACATCCGTCCTTCGCCCGCCGGCGAAGATCCTTGGATCATGATCGACTCCGCCCTCCGTCCGCTCGTCCGCCCCATTGTCGCGCTGGTCTTCCTCCTCGCGGGCGTGCCGGGACCCGCCGCCCTCGCCTTTCCCTCGCAGGCGTCGTCCGACCTGAACCTCGAGTTCGACGGCGGCACTCGAGGCTGGCAGACCGTCCTCGACGGGGTCATGGGCGGCCTCTCGACGGGTCGCATCGCCGCCGGCGAGGGCGGCACGCTTCGGTTCACGGGCGAGCTCTCGCTCGAGAACAACGGCGGGTTCTCGCAGGTCCGGGCCGCGGTGCCCGAGGGCCGGTTCGCGGGCACGACAGGGCTGGTCCTGCGCGTGAAGGGCGACGGCCGCACCTACCAGTGCAACCTCCGTTCATCCCGCGCGAGGCTCATGGCCGGCGGTTACGAGCGACCCTTCGCGACCGAGGCCGGCGAGTGGATCGAGGTCGAGATCCCCTTCGCGGAGTGCGAGCTGAACAACTTCGGTCGCCGCGTGCGGAACGCGCCGGCCCTCGATCCGGCGACGATCGAGTCGATCGGGATCACGCTGTCCGACAAGAAGCCCGGCTCGTTCGCGCTCGAGATCGACTGGATCCGGCCCGCCGGCGGACGGGCGGAGGCCGGGCCGTCTTCGGCCGGGTCGCTTGCGCAGGTCGCCACGGGCGCGAACTTGACCACGCTGCTCGCGCTCGTGAAGGCCTCCGGCCTCGAACTGCCAAAGGACGGGCCCGTCACGATCTTCGCCCCGGTGAACGAGGCCTTCGCCGCGCTGCCGAAGGAGAAGGTCGAGTTCCTCACCAGCCCCGAGGGCCGGTCGACGCTGCAGGCGATACTGAAGCACCATGTCGTGGCCGGTTCGCTCGGAAGCGCCGCCGTCCTTGATCGCCGGCGGCTCGAGGCGCTTTCCGGGCAGCGGCTCGAGGTCGATCCCGCGGCGCTCACCGTCGACGGCGCCCGCCTCATGGCGACCGACGTCGCCTTCGACGGCGGCGTGGTGCATGTGATCGACGCGGTCATGTTGCCGGAACTCCGCACCATCGAGGAGATCGTGGCCACGGACGAACGCCTCGCGACGCTCCGCACCGCCATCGGGGCGGCGGGCCTCGGCGAGCAGCTCGGCAAGGCGAACCCGGGCCCGTGGACGCTCCTCGCGCCGTCGAACGAGGCGTTCGCCGAAGTGCCGTCGGACGCCCTCGCGGCGCTGCTCGCCGACCGCCCCGCCCTGACCACGGTGCTCGCGGGCCATGTGCTTCCGACCGCGATCCGTCGCGAGAGCATGCTGGCCGCGGCTTCCGCCGCGACGCTCGCGGGAAACGCCCCGGTCGCCTTCGCGCTCGAGTCGGGCGCGATCACCGTCGACGGGGCCCGCATCGAGATCGCCGATATCGAGGCCGCGAACGGCGTGATCCACGTGATCGACCGGGTGCTGCTGCCGAAGGCGCCTTCCACCGCAGATGCCGCCGCGGGCATGAGCCCCCGGCAGCGGGCGGCCGCGATCCTCGAGCTGGCCATCGAGCGCGGCGTCCCCCGCTTCAACGCCGGCGACGCCGCGTCGTGCGCGGCCCTCTACGAGCTGGCCGTGCTGTCGGTCGTGCTGCTCGGGGATGATGCGGTCGACGCCACGGCCCGGGCGGAACTCGCCGAGGCCCTCGAACGCGGCGCGGCGACCCGAGACGACTCCGAACGGGCGTGGATCCTGCGGCGAGCGATGGACCGTGCGCTTGCGGCGGGCGATGTGCGTTGACTGGGCCAGCGAGGCCGGTCGGTTCATCGCGCGCTGTTGGGAGGGTCGGCCCGCGGACGACGCGGAACGCGACCGGCGTACATCGCGGGCCCAACCGTCAATCGGCTTTGGCGTTCATCCACGCCGGCCAAGGCCGGCGTTCCCAAGCCGGGGCGCGGGACGGCCGCAGCGTTGCTCGTGCCGGCCGCAGGCCGGCACTCCATGCGCCCATCCCCGGCACAAGGCCCGCTCGCGAGACTCGCCACCGACCACGCCACGCGCATGGAACGTCGGCCCGCGGCCGACGCGGGACGGGGACGGCGTACTCAGGCAAGCCCAACCGTCGAACGGCTTCCGCGTTCAGCGCGGCGGGGCATGGCCTCGCCCTCCGCGCCGGGGCGCGGGACGGCCGCAGCGTTCATCGTGCCGGCCGCAGGCCGGCACTCCATGCGCCCATCCCCGGCACGAGGCCCGCTCGCGAGGCTCGCCACCGACCACGCCACGCGCATGGAACGTCGGCCCGCGGCCGACGC
>JBIKVN010000102.1:0-10822 GCA_044356865.1 Phycisphaerales bacterium
ACGCCCTGGAGCTCGTGCGGCACGCCGAGGTTGAGCTGCCCCGTCGCCGGCGACGCCCACGCCACCGCCGCCGCGACGGCGAGCGTCGCGAGACGGGCGGGACGGGCGATCGCGGCCAGCGGGCTCACCTCGCGGAACCTCCGGCCTGGCGGGCGACGACCACCTCGAAGGCGCGGTCGATCGGGATGCGGATCCGCTCGACGGTCTTCCCGTCGGCGTCGGTCTCGGAGTACCGCTCGTAGCTCGCGAGCTGGGCGAGCTGGGCCTGCTTGCCGTCCTGGAACGCCTTGATCGGGGCGTCGACCTGGACCTCCTCGACGAGGCGGTTCTCGGCGAAGAAGTAGAGGTCGCAGACCGCGAGGACGATGGCGATGAAGATCACCACGCTCGCGAGCGAGATGAACCAGGTCGAGCCCCCTTCGGGGTCGTCGGTCTGCGCCTCGAAGGGCGTGATCTCGGGTTCGTTGCCGGGGTTCGCGTGGGCCATGGTCGTGGGTGGTCAGATGTTCTCGAAGCGAAGCGACTGGGCGAGGCGGGGATCGCGCTCGCAGAGGAGCGGGTTGCCCCGCAGGGTCTTCACGGTCATCCCGACGAACACGCCCAGCATCCCGACCAGGACGAGATAGTTGAGCGGGTTCGAGAGGTGGGTCTTCTCGCCGGCGTACTTTTCCGCCGCCTCAGCGTAGGTCGTGAACTTCGCCAGGTCCGCGGGCACATGCGGCATGGTGAGCCAATATGTGTCGAGCCATGCGAAGGCGAGCATCCACACCGCGAACGCAGCGAGGATCTTCGGGTTCCGCTTCGGCCAGCGCGAGATGAGCCCGACGAACGGCACCACGAAATGTCCGAAAAGAAGGGCGAAACTCAGCCACGCCCAGTCACCGAACTGCCGGGCGAGGAACCAGCCGGTCTCCTCGGGGATGTTCGCGTACCAGATGAGCATGTACTGGCTGAACCCGATGTAGGCCCAGAAGACCATGCCGAAGGCGAAGAGGTACTTGCCGAGGTCCTGGTAATGCTCGCCGGTGATGCACCCGACGAGGTGCCCGGTCGCCTGGAGGCGGACGCAGCAGAGGATCAGGAACGCGAAGCCCGCGGTCGCGCAGCCGCAGAAGGCGTACACGCCGAACATGGTGCTGAACCAGGCCGGGGCGAGCGACATCATCCAGTCGAAGGCCGCGAAGGTGACGGTGAGGCCGAAGATGATCGCGGTGACCGTCGAGGCCTTCTGCATCCGGAGGGTGTAGGCCACGTTCCCGGTGCGGCCGAGCTGGCAGCTCGAGCGGAAGAAGAAGCTCGCGAGGGCCGCCCAGATCACGAAGTAGCAGATCGCGCGGATCCAGAAGAAGGACGGGTTCAGGTACGCGACCTTCTTCTCGACGATGTACGCCTCCTCGGGGTGGTTCGCCCGCATCGTCTCGAGATCCGCCCACGGGAAGACCGAGCCGGCCTTTCCCGACCAGAACAGCCAGGCGATGGGCAGGAAGAGCACCCAGATCCAGGTGAGGTTGTTCGCGATCGCCTCGGCGGGCCGCCGCACCGCGACGCTCCAGCCGGCCTTGGTCAGGTGCTGGATGAAGACGAAGAAGAGGCAGCCAAGGGCGATCTGCAGGACGAACGTGAAGTTCTGCAGCCACGAGCGCCACAGGTCGGTCTCGGTCGAGCCGAACCAGCCGAGCTTGCCGGCGGCGATCGCGAGGCCGAGCCCCACGACCCCGACGCCGAGGGCGGCCGTCTGGACGCCGCCGGCCGAGGCCGAGAGGTTGAGGCTGCGGGCCGAGAGGTCGGCCGCGGGGACGGAATGGGCGTGGGAGCTGCTCATCGCTTGATCAAGGCCTCGCGACGGTCGGGGGGAACGTCTTGGATGGTGGCGTCCTGGCTCACCTGCAGGGCCTGGACATAGGCGGCGATCGCCCAGCGGTCCTCGACCGGGATCTGGGCGGCGTAGCCGGCCATGTTGCGGACGCCGTTCTTGATGGCGTTGTAGACCTGGCCGATCGGCTGCTCGCGCACCGTCGGGTCGTGCAGGCTCTTCGCCGCGACCCAGGCGGTGCCCTGCACCGGACCGTTCGAGTTCGCCATGAGTTCGAGGGCCCGGCGGTTCACGATCCCGTCGCCGTAGCCCGAGTACCCGTGGCAGATCGCGCAGTAGATGTTGAAGCGCTGACGCCCGCGCTCGAGCAGGGCGTCGTCAAGGCCGATCGACGCCGGCATCGTCGCGGCCCACCCCCCGCCCTGCACGCCGTCGTGGAGGTGCACGTCGAGGTTCGCCTCGCCGAGGGCCACGGTGCCCGGGATCTCGGGCCGGGCCGCCCGCCGGTCGGCGAAGAGCGTGTTCTCCGACTGGGCCTTGAACTTCGGCTGGAAGTCCATGTCCCAGAAGATGTGGATGGGGCGGCCTTCCGACGGCACGGCCCGCACGCGGGCGATCACGAACGGCGGCACGATGAGCAGGAGCGCCAGCAGCGCCCCCGTGAAGATCAGGACACGGGGAGGGAGGCTCATTCGTCCACCGCCTCGATCGCGGTCGGGTTGAGGGTGCGGAGGAACGACTCGGTCTTCCCGCGGATGAACTTGGGGTCGCGGGCCTCGATGACCACGAAGAAGCGGTCGTTCGTGACGCGGCGGAAGCGGTCGCTCTGGAACAGCGGATGGTGGAGCCGCGGCAGGCTGTTCATGATGAACATCCCGAACACGGCGGTCAGGGCGGCGAACAGGATGGTCACCTCGAAGATGACCGGGATGAACGCCGGCAGGCTCATGAGCGGCTTGCCCGAGATGAGGAACGGGTAGCCGGTGACCCAGACCAGGGCCCAGATCGGCGTCTCGGTCCCCATCGTGAACCACTGCAGGACGAAGGCCGCGAAGGTGCCCGACATGCCGGCGAAGAAGACGATCACCGGCAGGATCGTCCGCCGGATGCCCATCGCCTTGTCCATGCCGTGCACGGGAAACGGCGTGCAGACGTCCCACCACCGGTAGCCCGCGTCGCGGACCTTCTCGGCGGCGGCCATCGCCTCGCCCGGCGTGCCGAACTCGGCGAGCAGCCCGTACAGGCGGCTTGCGCCGGTGATCTCGGGCGGGGCGTCCTGCCCCGCGGTGCCCGCGGTCCCGGCGGTCTTGGTGAGGGTGCTCATGTCAGTGGGCCCCACCGTGGCCGTGCGATTGCCCGTGGGGATGCCCTTGTGGATGGTGGTGCGGATCCGCCTGCGGCATGATGGCCTTGACCTCGGCCATGGCGATCATGGGCAGGAACCGGCAGAAGAGGAGGAACAGCGTGAAGAAGAGGCCGAAGGCGCCGATCATCGTGCCGATGTCGACCCAGGTCGGCGTAAAGACGTCCCAGGAGGTCGGGAGGAAGTCGTTGGCGAGGCTCGAGACGATGATCACGTACCGCTCGAACCACATCCCGATGTTCACCACCAGGCTGAGCACGAACATGATCGGGATGCTGGTCCGCAGGGCCTTGAACCAGAAGAGCTGCGGGGTGATCACGTTGCAGCTGACCATGATCCAGTACGCCCACCAGTACTGCCCGAAGGCCCGGTTGATGAAGGCGAACTTCTCGTAGATCGCCCCGGAGTACCAGGCGATGAAGAACTCCATCGAGTAGGCGTAGCCCACCATGGTGCCCGTCACCAGGATGATCTTGTTCATGTTGTCGAGGTGCCGCAGGGTGATGATGTCCTTGAGGCCGAACATCTCCCGGGCGGGCACCGCGAGGGTCACCACCATCGCGAAGCCGCTGAAGATCGCCCCCGCCACGAAGTAGGGCGGGAAGATCGTGGTGTGCCAGCCGGGCAGCTGGCTGGTGGCGAAGTCGAACGACACCACCGAGTGCACCGAGAGCACCAGCGGCGTCGAGAGGGCGGCCAGCAGCAGGTACGCGACCTCGTAGCGGTGCCAGTGGCGGTTCGAGCCCCGCCAGCCGAGGGCGAACATTCCGTAGGCGAGCTGCTGCAGCCGGCCCTTGGCCCGGTCCCGCAGGGTCGCGAGGTCGGGCACCATGCCCGTGTACCAGAAGAGGAGCGACACCGTGAAGTAGGTCGAGACCGCGAACACGTCCCAGAGCAGCGGGCTGCGGAACTGCGGCCACATCTCCATCTGGTTCGGGATCGGGAAGAGCCAGTAGGCGAACCACACCCGGCCGACGTGCACGCCGGGAAAGAGGCCGGCGCAGATGACCGCGAAGATGGTCATGGCCTCGGCGAAGCGGTTGATGCCGGTCCGCCACTTCTGGCGGAAGAGGAAGAGGATGGCGCTGATGAGCGTGCCGGCGTGGCCGATGCCGACCCAGAACACGAAGTTGGTGATGTCGAAGGCCCACATCACGGGGTTGTTGAGGCCCCAGACGCCGACGCCGGTGAAGATCAGGAAGGTCACGCACGCCCCGAGCACGCCGAGCAGGCCGAGGCTGATCGAGAACATCACGATCCACGCGAGCGGGGTCCGCTTCGCCTCGGCCACCCGGCACACCGTGGTGGTGACCTGGCCGAAGTTCTCCATGTTCAGGACCAGCGGCGCCGGGGTGCCGGGGGTCTCGCCGGTGTTGTCGACGAGGCGCCCGCCGGAGCCGAGGCCGTGGGCGTGGGGATCGAGGGGGAGACTGCTCATGCGCGGGTCCCGTTCAGGCCGGCCGTGGCGGCGGCGTGGTCGTGGTCATGGCCGTGACCGTGACCATGGTCGTGATCGCAGGCGGAGTGGTCGAGGGCCGGGTTGCGCACCTTCGCGAGGTACTGCAGCCGGGCCTTCACGTTGAGTTCCTCGAGCAGCTGGTACGAGCGGGCGCTGCGGTGCAGCTTCGCCACGCGGCTCTCGGAATCGTTGAGGTCGCCGAAGACGATCGCCTCGGACGGGCACGCCTGCTGGCAGGCGGTGACGACCGTGCCGTCGGGAATCGACCAGTCGGACTGGCCGCTCGCGGTGCCGCCGGCCTTCGCCCAGGCGTTCTTCCGCTGGATCTTGGCCTCCTGGATCCGCTGCGTGCAGAAGGTGCACTTCTCCATGACGCCGCGGGCCCGGACGGTGACCTCGGGGTTGAACTGCATCCGCAGCCAGTCGTTCGGGCCGTCCTTCGCCCGGTCGACGATGCCCTCGTAGTAGGAGGGCTGCACCATGAGGAGGGTCTCCTCGCGGCTCGGCTCCTTGCGGTTCCAGTCGAAGAAGTTGAAGCGGCGGACCTTGTAGGGGCAGTTGTTGCTGCAGTAGCGGGTGCCGATGCAGCGGTTGTAGACCATCGAGTTGAGGCCGTCCTCGTCGTGCACGGTGGCCGCGACGGGGCAGACCTGCTCGCACGGGGCGTTCTCGCAGTGCATGCAGGCGACCGGCTGCACCGCGACCGCGGCGGGCCGGGCCTGGTCGCTGCCCTTGAAGTAGCGGTCGACGCGGATCCAGTGCATCTCGCGGCCGCGCATCACCTGGGCCTTGCCGACCACGCCGATGTTGTTCTCGGCCTGGCAGGCGGTGATGCAGGCGCCGCACCCGGTGCAGGACGAGAGGTCGATGCTCATCGCCCAGCGGAACCGGGCGCCGTCGAGGTTGGTCTCTTCCCAGAGCGACAGCCGGTGGGCGACATGGGTCGCGTGCTTGGCGAAGTCGGGGTGGTCGCGGTAGTGGTCGAGCGAGGTCTCGCGGACGAGGGCGGGCAGGCGCTCCTGGATGCCCTCCATCGGCACCTCGGGCTTCAGGGCGTCGACCGCCCCGTGGTCCTGGGTGTGGGCGAAGGGGTACTTCCCGTCGGCCTTCGCGACGGTCGCGGGCAGCGTGAAGCCCATCGCGTCGCTGGCGCGGATCGCGTACGCGTTGAAGCCCGCGTCCGTGGCGATCGGGCCGACGCCCGGGCCGGTCCGGCCGTAGCCGAGCTGGAGGGCGACGCTGCCGTTCGCCATGCCGGGCATGACCCACGCGGCGGCGGTCAGGGTGCGGCCGCCGGCGTCGATCGAGAGCAGGTCGCCCTGCCTCACGCCCAGCTTCGCGGCGGTGCCGATCGAGACGTAGGCCGCATTGTCCCAGGTGAGCTTGCTCATCGGGGCCGGCAGCTCCTGCAGCCAGCCGACGTTGCCGAAGCGGCCGTCGTGGATCTTCGGGTCGGCCGCGAAGGTGACCTCGACCGCGTCCGCCTTCATCCCGTCGAGGCAGCTCGCGAGTTCGCCGAGGCTTTTCGCGACGCCCGCGACATCCAGCAGCGGCACCGCGGACTTCGCCCCGCGGGTCTCGAGGATGCCCGACTGGAGGGCGCCGCGCCACGCGGCCTCGAACTCGGCACCTTGCGTGCCGAGCGTGGCCATCCAGGTGCGGCGGACGAGCCCGTACCCATCCTTCGGGTCCTCGCCGAGGAGCTCGGCGGCCAGCTCGATCGGGGTGAGGCCGCCCTGGTCGAGGCCGACCATCGGCTCGATGAGCGGCTGCGTGACGCAGATCGTGCCGTCGAAGGCACGGCCGTCGCCCCAGCCCTCGAGGTAGTGGGCCCGCGGCAGGTTCCAGGTGACGGCGGGATTCACGCCGGTCTCGTTGCGGTAGAACGAGAGGTGGACGACCTCGGCGGCCTTCGCCATCGCCTTCGCGAAGTCGAGGTCGACCGGGGCGTCGTAGACGGGGTTGCCGCCGACGATCACCAGCGTCGAGATCTCGCCGGCGTTCAGGCGACCCGTGAGGGTCGTGAGGTCGCCGGTCGCGGTGCGGCCCTTCTCGCCGTTCGGGAGGTAGGTGACGGTCTTGCCCACGTTGCCGAGGGCCACGTTGAGCATCGCGGCGAGGGCGTGGACCGCGGGCGGCTGGCCCGGGCCGGCGACGACGAGCGACGCGCCCCGGTGTTCGGCGAGATCCTCGACGAGAGCGGCGACGATCTCGAGGTCGTGCTCGGTGAGCGCGGCCTTCGTGCCCTCGCTCGCGGCCAGCGTCGCCAGCGGCGCGGCACACGCCCCCGGATCGACGAGGCCCTTCTCGGCCAGCAGCGCTGCGACCTTCGCCCCGAAGCCGCCGACGTCGGCCGAGCGCATCGGCAACCGCTCGTCGGCGTTCGCGCCGGTGAGGCTGAGGGCGCTCTCGGCGACGTAGAGCCGGCTCATCGCCTGCGCGGCGGGATCGCCCGTGATGCGGCGAGCGGCCGCGAAGTCGCGGGCGTGCTTCACCGCGGCGGGATGGACCTGCAGGAAGTCGGAGTCGAGCGAGAGGATGACCTTCGCGCGGTCGAGCTCGTACAGCGGCCGCATCGGCGCCCCGAAGGCGCTTTCGGTGCCGATCCGCTCGTAATCGTCGTTGGCCGGGAACCAGGTGTACCAGGCCATCTGCGGGAAGCGCTTGGCAAGCCGGGCCTTGAGGTCGGCCATGGTCGGGCCGCTCGAGGGCTCGGCGAGCACCGCGAGGCCCTTCCCGCCGGTGGCGGCCAGCGAACTGCACCACTCGCGGAAGGCGGTGAGGGTCGAGGGCTGTCCCTTGCGCAGCAGGTCGCGGCCGCGGGCCGGGTCGTAGAGCTCGAGCACCGTGGCCTGCAGCATCGAGTCGCTGCGGCCCCGGTTGATCGGATGGCTCGGGTTGCCGTCGACCTTGACCGGGCGGCCGTCGAAGCTCTTCGCGAGCACGCCGTGGGCCACGCCGTCGAGTTCCCACGCGGTCGCGTAGTGCACCGGCACGCCGTCCATGCGGTTGGCCGGGCGCTGCGCGTAGGGCAGGATGTGCAGCTCGGGCCGGCGGCGGCAGCCGGCCACGCCGGCGGCCAGCGCGACCGAGGCACCCATCAGCTTGAGGAAGTCGCGCCGGTCGTCGTCGCCCGCCTCGCTCGCCTCGTCCTGGAACTCGCGGTGCATCCACCGCGCGAACTCGGGACTCGACTCGAGGTCCTCGACGCTTCGCCAGTACGGCTTCTCGGCGGAGCGGCCGGCCGTGGTGGCCTCCGGGGCCTTCGACCCGCACCCGCCCGACTCGCTCATCACGTCACGCTGCATGGGATTCTCGTTCTTCACGGGGCTCGCTCGCGATCAGCGGTGGCAGGTCGAGCAGTTCGAATTCGGATTGATGTGGTACTGGTCCTTCAGGGCGACCCGCTCGGCCTCGGTGAGGTCGGTGGCCGCGTTGAAGGACATGTTGGTCATCTCGGTGACCGGCCGCAGCCGCTCGTCGGGATTGCGGTGGCAATCAAGGCACCAGCCCATCGAGAGCGGGGCGTGCTGGTGCACGACTTCCATGCGGTCGATGCGACCGTGGCACTCGACGCAGCCGATGCCGCGGTTCACGTGGGCCGAGTGATCGAAGTACGCGTAGTCGCCGATCTTGTGGACCTTCACCCAGTCGATGGGCATGCCGCTCCGGTACGACTCCTGCACCTTCGCGAGCTTGGGGCTCTCGGGCCGGATCTGGGTGTGGCAGTTCATGCAGGTCTGCGTCGGCGGGACCGCCGCGAACGCCGCGTGTTCGACGGTGTTGTGGCAATAGCGGCAATCCATCCCCAGCTCGCCCGCGTGCACCGCGTGGCTGAACGGGACCGGTTGGGTCGGCATGTAGCCGACATCGAGGGTCTTCGGGCTGAAGCCGTAGGCGACGAGGAAGACCGCGTACAACGGCATCACCGCACCGACGGCCAGCAGCGTGGGAAGAAGGAGATTCGACCAGCGGGGAAAGAGGAATCGGCTCATGTCGATCCTGAAGTCGGGCGGGTCCCGGTCCGGTCGGGGGACGGGGGCAAGGGGAGGAAGGCCGGGAGAATCGTGCCTTTTTTCACGAACTGAAGCGGAAGATGGTATGGACGGGCGAGGAGGCAGTCAACGAACCCGGCCTTGGGAGACCGGGTTTCGGTGGAACGAATAACCCATTTCGGACGGTGGAGACCAGATCAAGGAAGTTTTCCCGACCGGGATCGCGCCAAATCCGGAAATCAACATCTGTGTTCCGCGTAACTTCCTCGCCCTTCCTTCCTTACTTCAGGGTCACCTCGCCGGCGACAGGACGACGGCGGCTCGTGTGGAAGGCCCGCGTTCCAAGGCCGGAGGCCGCCGAGTGTAGGCTGCCGCCCCGCTGCCGCCGATGGCCAGCCGCTCCCTCCCGATGCTCGCCCCCCTGCTCCAACCCGACCAATGCTTGGTGCTGACCGGCGACCCCGATGTCGAGGAGGTCTTCGACCGCGTCGCCGCGATCGCCTCGGAGGTTTCGGGGGTCGGCAACATCCCGCAGGTCCGGGCCGCCCTCCATGACCAGGAGGCCAAGCGATCGACGGTCACCCCGGAGGGGGTCGCCTTTCCCCACGCCCTGCTCTACGCGGCCAAGCGAGCGGTGGTGGTGCCGGTGGTCGTGCCGCGGGGACTGCGGCTGCCCGGGGCGGTCCCGGCGGCGACGATCGTCTTTTTCCTCGTCGGTTCTTCGGCTGACCCGTGGGCGCACATCCGCACCCTGGCCCGGCTGTCGCGTTGCGTGACCCGGGCGGAGACGCGGGGCCGTCTGCTCGAGGCGAAAACGCCCGAAGCCGCGATCGGGACGCTTCTTGAAGAGGACGCCCGCCATGACTGAGGCCGATCGGCTCCTCATCCTCATCGCCCGAACCGAGGAGTGCTTCGACGCCCTCGTGACCGGGCTGGTCGATGTCGGCATCGGCGGGGCGACGGTCGTCGACAGCCGGGGCCTGGCGGCGATCGTCCGCGACGAGCTGCCGATCTTCTCGGGGCTGTCGGCCCTGATGCCGGCGACCACGGGAAGCCGGGTGATCCTGTCGCTGACGGACGAGCGGCGCATCGAGGCGATCCTGCGATTCATCGGGGAACTGCCCGAGGAAGCCCGTCCGGTCGGGGCGGTGGTTCCGGTGGTGCGGACCTTCGGGCTGCGGTCGCGGGGGCCGGAGGCGGAAGGACCGTGACGCTTGCGGCGGCGGCGCTCCCGCCGGCCGGCGGCCTCGACCCGTGGCGAACCTTCGTCGTGGCGGCGGTGTTGCTGGCGCTGATCGGCCTGACGCTGCGGGGGATCGCCTCGCGCCGGCGGCTGGCGGTGTCGGCCGGCAAGTGGGGGGCGGCGGCGGTCGGCTGGGCGGCGGGGCCGGCGGGATTCGGGCTGATCGGGGACGCGGAACGGGTCGGCGTCCGCTCGCTCGGCGGCATCCTGCTGACCTGGATCGGGTTGATCGTGGGCCTGCAGTGCACCCGCGCCCTGCTGACCCGGGTGCCGGGTGTGCTGTGGAAGTGGGCGGGGCTCGATCTCGCCTTCTGCGGGCTGGTGGCCGCCGGGGCGACCGTCGGGATGCTGGCGCTGCGGCTCGGCGGCGACCTCCAGCCGGTCAACGCCGCGATGGCCGCCGCCATCGTGGGGGCGACCGCCCTCGGCTGGAGCGCGGAAACCCGCTCGCTGGTGCTGGGCACGAACCGGGAGCAGCAGGCGCTCGCCGCAGTCGTCCGCGCCGGGGCGGGACTGCTTTCGATCGCGGCCGTCGTGATCTTCGGCCTCGCGGCGAGTTCCACCGATTACGACACGACCGGATACCTGCGGTTCGACGCCACGGCCGGGCTCGGGGTGGTCGCGACGGCGATCGCGACCGCGGCGGCCGTCGCGATCGGCAGTTGGTTGCTGCTCGAGCGGATCGCCCGGCGGCCCGGCGAGCGGCTGGTGATCACGCTCGGTTCGCTCGCGGTGCTGGCCGGCAGCGCCGAATGGCTGCACACCACGCCGATCTTCACCGGGTTCCTGGCCGGGGCGATCCTCGGAAACCTTCGCGGCGCAAGCGTGCGCACGCTTTCCGAGCGCATCCACGAGGCCGAGCCGGTACTGGCGGTGGCGCTCTTCCTGCTGGCCGGACTGCTGCTCGGGCCGGTCGATGCCCCGCTGCTGGCGGCGTTGGCGGCGATGC
>JBIKVN010000103.1:0-10754 GCA_044356865.1 Phycisphaerales bacterium
CGGCAGCACGTGGGCGTGCAAATGCTCGGGCAGGCCCGCCCCGGCCGCGTGCCCCTCGTTGATGCCCATGTTGATGCCCTGCGGCCGGAACGCCCGGTGGACGATGGCGAAGGCCCGATCGACGAGCGACCAGAACGCGGCTCGCTGGCTTGGCGAGTAGTCGAGCAACCGCGGGGCGGGCTCGCCGAGGGCGACCAGCAGGTGGCCGTTCGTATAGGGAAACCGGTTCAGGAGGATGAGGCCGTCGGCGTTCCGCATCACCACCAGCGACTCGCGGTCGAGATCGGGCCGGGCCCACGCCGCCGCGAGGAAGTTGGGCAGGCCGGCGTCGGCGGGGGTCCGGGCCGCGGCGGCCTTCGCCTCGAGGTCGCGCAGGTAGGTCATCCGCCAGGGTGCCCAGAGGGCCTCGTGCGACATGGGTTCGGCTCGGTGAATCAGGGATCGGTCGGGAAGAATCGCCGCGGCGGGGCCTCGCCGATCGAGGGGCGAACCGACAGCGGGAAGCGGAGGGTACCCGCCCAGTACCCGCGGATCCTCGCCGGATCGACGCCGGGCGCCGCGAGCGCCCGCCACGCGATCTCGCGTTCGCCGCGGATCCGGACGCTCCAGCCCGCGACCTCGCCGGCGACTCTCGGCAGGCGATCGAGGGCGTCGCGATCTTCCGCGAGGATCTCCCACCGCGAACCCCAGCCGCGCATCGAGCCGCGCGGCCCACCGGGCCACCAGATCCGCGAGCGCCGCCGGACCGCGTCGCCCTCGAGCACCTCGACCTCGAGGCCGATGAGCACGCCCTCGAAGAGTTCGCCCATGGTCTGGCCGGGGTCAAAGCGGAAGCCGTGGCGGCGATCGCCGCGTTCCCAGGTGATGAAGCCGTCGTCGAAGGCGCGACGGAGGGGTGCCGCCATCTCGGGCGTGTCGAACGCGGTTCGCGGCCGGTCGGCGGCCAGGGCGGGGCGCTCGGGAAGCGGCACCTCGAGGTCGAACGACCACCGCGGCGTCCAGGGGCCCCACGAGCCGTCGGCGTCCCGCTCGCGCCGGTCGACCGCGAGGCGGACAGTTCGTAGCCGCTCGTCGGGCCGCGCCGGGGCGAGCGTCACGACATGCACCGGCGTGCCGCTGGCGTTCGGATCGAAGCCGATCGGGGCCGGGTCGGCATCGCTCGCGGGGTCGTCGATCGCGATTCGCGCCTGCCACCCGCCGGGCCACCAGCCATTCGCGTCGAGTTCAACGACGATCGGCCCGCCCGGTTCGGGCCAGGTCGCCCGCTCGAGCGAGAGCCGCGGCGGCAGGTCGGCCAGCCGCTTCCAGCCGTCCCAGCCGGACAGCCGGTTCTCGCCCCGCGAGGTGGCGGCGGTGAAGAGTTCCCAGCTGTAGCGCCCGTAGCGGCTCTCCCAGGCGTCCGAGCCAAGCGGCGCGTCGGCGTCGCCCGCAAGCATCCGGTCGACGATCGCGTCGGCCGCGACGGGCGCGATGCCGTCGGTGCCGATCCGGTAGAGCAGCTCGATTTGCGGCAGCTCCGGCACCGGCCCGCCCTCGGTCCACGGCAGGATCGCCACCAGCACCCGGGTCGGCAGGAAGGCCCAGACGCTTTCGCCGGTGAAGCGGGTGCGCAGGGCGATCGCCCCGCCGGCGAGGGCCAGCACCGCCAGCGTCGCGGGGATCCAATGCCGCCGCGTTCGCTCGCGGTCGCGTTCGCTGCGCATCGCGAAGCCGCACTCCGGACAGGTCAGCGTCGGAACGCCGGTCTGGTCGTGCCAGCAGCGCGGACAGCGCGGCGTGCCGCGGAAGCAGTCGCCGCAGAGGGCCCGGAGCGCGATCCACATGAGCCCGGCCGCGATGGACAGGCCGAGGACGAGGACCAGGATCACCGCCGGGTCGGGCATGTTCGGTGAGGGTAGTCGGAGGCCGGTGGCGTCATGCGTCGGCCGCAGGCCGACGCTCCATGCGCCGGGTGTGGTCGGTGGCGAGTCTCGCGAGCGGGCCTCGTGCCGGGCGGCGCGCATGGAGTGCCGGCCTGCGGCCGGCAAGGACGAGCGCGGGAGCCGCTCGACAGTCGGGCCCGCGGGCGGGCGCCTTCCGTGGCATGCGTCGGCCGCGGGCCGACGCTCCCGCCTCACCGCATCCTGACCCACCGCAGCAGCTCGCGCGGCGTCGGCGGCTTCCCCTGCATCAGGATCCCCACCCGGAAGATCCGCGCCGCCGCCCACACCATCGCGAACACCGAGCCGAAGCCGATCGCGAGGCTCGCCGCGACCTGCCAGGTCGCGACCGGCTCGGTCGAGGTCGACACCCGCAGGATCATGATGAACGGCACGAGCGGCGGCACCAGGCTCGTCACCGTGGCGAGCGTGCCGTTGGGGCTGTCGGACACCGGCAGCCAGAGCATCATCGGCACGATGAGCACCAGCATCACCGGGGTCATCAGGGCCTGGGCTTCCTGCAGGTTCGTGACCGCGCTGCCCACCGCGACCATCATCGCGCTGACCATGAAGTAGGCCATCACGAAGTAGAGCGCGAGGTAGACGAGCATCTCCCACCCGATCAGGTCGAGCATCGCGAGGGCCGACAGCCCGACCCCGATCATGCCGCCGTACATCACGAGCATCACCAGCGCCACCATCGCCTGCCCGAGGATCTTCCCGCCGAGCAGCTGCATCGGGCTGACCGCCGACAGCAGCACTTCCATGACGCGGTTGCCCTTCTCCTCGATGGTGGTGGTGAGCAGGAACTGCCCGCACGAGAAGGTCACCACCCAGAGCAGCATCATGAACGCGACCGGGATGATCATCCGGGCGTTGGCGATCTCGCGGTTGGTCTCGCCCCGCGGCGAGACGCGGCTGGTCGCGACCGGGGGCCGCTCGAGCAGCCGGCTGATCCGGGCGAAGTCGTCGCCGCCCGCCGCGACGCGGGCCCGGACCGTGGCGTCGCGCAAGCTCCGCTCGAAGAGCCGGGTGTGCTTGGGGCTGGTGTCGTTGCGGACCAGCAGCGTCAGGCCCCCGGTCGCGCCGGGCTCGAGCGCCGCGGGCGTGACCGTCGCGAGGGCCAGGAGCTTGCCGTCCCGCACCTCGGCCGCGAGGGCTTCCGCCGCCGCCGGGTCGGGCTCGACCCGCGCGTCCAGCCGCACTTCGCCGCCGAAATCGAGCTCGTCGAGCCCGACCGGCCCCGGCATCGCGATCGCCTCCGACATGCTTCCGATCGCCGCCGCGGGCCCCGCGGGACGCTCGGCGAGCCGGCCGAACTCGGCCGCGAGCTCGGCGGCGACCGTCCCCTCGGGGTCGACGATCGCGACGGTCCCCTCGAGCGGCGGCGTCTCGCGGTCGAGCAGCAGGGGAACCACCGCGAACAGGCCGATCATCAGGATCGGCGCGATCAGCACGCCGAAGACGAAGCTCTTGGTGAGGGCCGTGTAGCGGAACTCTCGCCACGCCACCGCCCAGACCCGCGAGAACCCGCTCATGCGTCGCTCCCCTCGCCGAGGCCGGCGCGGACGCTGGCGATCTCCGCCTCGTCGACCTGGTCGCCCGCGACGAGATCGATGAAGACGTCGTCGAGCCGCACCTGCCGGAGCCGCACCCCGACCAGCGGCACCGCCTCGAGCGCCGCTTGCATGAGGCCGCGCGGCGCGGCGCCGTCCGCGAGCTCGAGGTCGACCGAAACGCCATCCCGCGCCGCGCTCGCCCGCCGCACCCCGGGCAGGGCCCCGAGCCGCGCGATCGTCGCCGCGGTCACGCCGCCTTCCGGTTCCGCCGCGACCGTCCGCGGGTCGAACGCCGCCCGCACCTCGCCGAGCGTCGCGTCGAGCAGCTTCCGCCCGCGGTGGATGAGCACCACGCGGTCGCAGATCGACTCGGCCACATGCATCTGGTGGGTCGAGAAGATGACGGTGCGGCCGTCGGAGTGGAACTCGCGGATGAGCCGCTCGAGCAGCCGGGCGTTCACCGGGTCGAGCCCCGAGAAGGGCTCGTCCAGAATCAGCAGCTCGGGCCCGTGCAGCACGCTCGAGACGAACTGGACCTTCTGCTGCATGCCCTTCGAGAGTTCCTGGCAGCGCTTCCGCTCGACCGCGGGCAGTTCGATCCGTCCGAGCCACTCTCTCGCCCGCCGCGCGGCCTCGCCGGCGTCGAGGCCCTTGAGCCGTCCGATGTAGACGAGCCACTCGAGGACCCGCATCGTCTTGTAGAGGCCCCGCTCTTCCGGCAGGTAGCCGATGCGGTCCTTGCTCGCGAGGGCCGATCCGCCGAGCACGCGGGCCTCGCCCTCATCGGGATGCGTGATCGACATCACCATCCGGATCGTGGTGCTCTTGCCGGCCCCGTTCGGGCCGAGAAACCCGCACAGGCTGCCCGCGGGCACCGCCAGGTCCAGCCGCTCGACCGCGAGGTGCGAGCCGTAGCGCTTGGTCACGCCGCGCAGCGAGATCGCGGCGCCGTCGTGGGAAGCCGGCCGGATGGCGAGGGGCGGATACAAGGGATGGGAATAGTTGCCCAGACTCATCGCTAGCAATGGAGAGTACGGGTTGTCTGCCTAAGGCAACATGACCCATGGTTTCAGGCGACGCTCGGCCAGGTATTTGTCAGATCCTGAGCGAGAAACAATATTTTCGATAGCGTGCGGGGTTCTGTGGATGCAGTTTGATTCCACGTGTACGCGACTGTCGGGCAGCCCGATAAGCGATGGAAGATCCGCCTCATTCAGGCATCGGATGGCAAGCGAGTACTGAACTAGTTCGGTGCTCGTGAAGGTCAGTACGGTATCGGGACTGTCGATGCGAACCTCGTCTGCTGTTCCGTTGCTGGCCGCGGTGAAGCCTGATTGCGGTGACCACCAAAGCTCTAAGTCGCGATGTCTCATTGCGAGTGAAACGCACTCGGCGCGGCCAGTCAGGTAAGCCGCTTCGCGATGGGTGGCCGATTCGAAGGATTCGTGTTTGGCTTCCGCTTCGGGATCGTCCGCAAACGCTCTCTTGCGGCTGATCCATTCGCCGCCCTCTCTTTGCACGAGTGTTACCGCTGCGCCGAGTCTCGCCTGTGGGTACACGACGATCTCTTTGCAAGCAAGTGCAATCAAAGCGGCCGCGCTACCTGCGTCCTCGACCTCCGCGATCACCCGAGTTCCGGATTGTTGGGCCAGCAAGAGTTCCGCGATGATTTCGCGCATCGAGTCGTTGCGCCCACCGGAGCTATCGATGGTAAGGACGATCGCGGAAGGGCGGAGAGTCGCGGCTGTTCTCATCGCGAGCTGAAAGTCTGTCGCGGTAAAAAAAGGTTCCCCGATTGCGCAAAGGCCTACGCTGCCCTTTAGCGGGATCCTGACGATTGGGCCGTCCGGATTAGGAGGTTCGTACGCCAGATCCGGTAGTGATGGCACGGGAGAGGCCTCTGTCTCCACTTCTGGCCTTCGAGGCTGTTGTCGGTCTCTTTCGGCCCAAATCGGCGATCTCTCGCGATCATCTGCCTTTGGGGGACTGTTTGCGATCGCCCTGATGGCCGCAGGCGGGGCGAAAAGCATGCGATCAATTGGATCATAACTTATACTTTCGATGGTCATGACCTGCTTCTGGCCCATCATCGAGAGTTCGGTCTTCGCCGGCACCTTGACCCCGTCGAAGTCGCGGTAGTCGGACAGCACGGTCTCGACCTGGATCTTGCCGAGCGGGCTCTGCGTGGTCATCCGCGAGCCGCGGTGGAGGCCGCTCGACTCCTCGAAGTAGAACTTCGAGACCTCGCCGCCGTCGGTCACCTCGACCTCGATGCACGCCGCGCCGCCGAACTCGGCCCGTCCCGAGACCTTCACCGCGTCCCAGCCCGCGAGGATGTCGAGGCTGCGGCGGAAGTCCGCCTCGCGCTTGATCTGGGCGAGCTCGCCGCCCTGCATGAGCCGCGGCCCTTGCATCTGGTCCTGGCTCCACGCGACGGTGCCGTCGAAACCGGTCTTCACCTCGCCCACCCCGGGCATGTTGATCGACATCAGGTAGAGGTTCGGCTCGCTGGCGAAACTCGTCATCGGGCCGCCGAGGCCCATGCTCGGCATCGAGATGGTGCCCTTCATCGTGGCGTGTTCATGCTTCTTGACGGCTTCCTCGCCGCCGATCGCCGCAAGGTGGCGCTTCGAGAGCTCCTCGGGGCTCGGCAGCGGAGCGGGGGCGGCCTCGGGCGCCGCCGGGTCCGCCGCCGGGGTCTGGGCCGGAAGCGCTGCCGTAGCCAGCATGGGAAGGATGAAGGCGAGGGATCGGAGCGAGTCGATCGGACGGCGGCGCATGAGGCTTCTCCGGAGGGGAGGTCGGAGTATAGAAGCCGGCGAAGCCGCTCAGGTCGCCCCGGCTGCGGCCGAAGCGCCACCGCGAAGCTCGCGCGAGATCTTCCGCAGGGCCGCCGACAGGGCCGGATCGCCGCCCTCGAGCAGCACCGCCCGGGTGAGGTCGACCGCGACGTCGGGAGTCACGCCCCGGCCTTCGATCGCGTGGCCCTTCGGCGTCTCGAAGTCGGCGATCGCGTACTGCAGCACGTCGCCGTTCGGCAGGCGCTCGACGACCGAGGGCAGGGCGGCGCCGGCGCTGCGCTCGCCGACCACGGCGGCGCGGCCGAGATCCTGCAGTCCCGCGGCGAAGACCTCGGAGGTGCTCGCCGAGAGCGGATCGGTCAGGATGACGATCCGGCCGCCGAACGGCTCGACGCGGCGGCCGTCGGCGGTCACCGTCCGCGGGTTGACGCGGAACTCGAGCCGCGAGTCACGGGACTGCATCGCCCCGAGGCTCACCGGCTCGGTGAAGAAGTGGCCGCCGAAGCCCATGACCATGCCCCCGACGCCGCCGGGATTCCCGCGCAGGTCGATCACGATCGCGTCCATGCCGCGGAAGCGATCGACCGCGGCGTCGAGCGGCGCCGCCGCGGCCGGCATCCAGATCGGGAAGGCGATCAGGCCGATTCGCGGGGCCCGCTCGGGGGCGACGCCGGCGGCGGCGAACTCTTCGCTCGAGATCTCGCGGGCCTCGACGGTGACCCGCACCGGCGGGAGGTTGCCGAACCGCACCGCGTCGCCGGCGGGCGGAGCGGGCACGAGCGTGACCTCGCGGCGGAGGCCGGCGCCGTCCTCGAGGGCGACGGCCCGTGCGGCGCCCGGTCGCGCGTCGAGCCGGCCGGAAATGCGGCGGGAAAGCAGCAGCGAACGCAGCGCGCGATCGCGCTCGGTCAGCGCCGCGACGATCTCCTCGAGCGCCGGGCCGAACTCGACTGCGGTGGCCGTCCCGTCGATCGAGAGGAGCGCCCAGCCGGGCCGGATTCCCGCCGCGGCCGCGGCGCCGCCCGGCGCGACCCGCGACACCACCGCCCGCCCGTCGAGGATCCGGATCTCGAGCCCCGCGTCGCCCTCGCCGCCGCGCGGGGCCTCGACGCGTCCTTGCGAGCCGACCGGCTCGCCGCCCGGACTTTCGTTGCCCACGACTTCGCCGACGACTTCGCCCACGACTTCGCGGGGGATGATCCCGAAGTGGCTCTGGTCCAGCCGCGCGATCATGCGCTCGAGCAGCGCCCGGAACTCGGCTTCGGTCGCGCACGCCTCGACCTGCGGCCGGAACTCCTCGCGCACCGCGCTCCAGTCGATTCCGTTGTGGGTGGCATCGAAGTGCCTCGTGTCGATCGTCGTCCACACCGCGTCGAAGGTCTCGAGCGGCCGTTCGGGCGGGCGGAGCGCGGCGGCGGCCGGCGCGGGCGGTGCGGGCGCCGCGGCGGGCTTCACGGTGGCGCAGCCGCTCGCGAGGGTCGCCGCGGCGAGCAGGAGGCGGATTCGACCGGGCGGGGCTGGGAAGGTCTGTCGACCGCGAAGGGGCGGTAAGAACGGCCGTGCCATGCCGGAAAGGCTACCAAGGCCGGCCATCGGGCCTCGCCGGAAATCCTGGCGGGAAAGGTGCGCAAAATTCCGCGCTTTCGGCTCCGAGCCCTTTCCCCGAGCCGGGCGGTTCCGTTAGTTTGTCCGTCGGTCCGGATTCCGGACCGGAGGAACCGCCGACTCGGCCCGTCCCGGCCGGCGTCGCGGCACACAGGGAGAAGGCATGTTCCAGAACGTTTCTTTCGTTGGGTCGGCGGTCGTTCTCGCGACTTCGTTGGCGTGGGCTCCTTCGGCCGTGGCGGCGCCCGAGCCGTCGCCGTCGCTCCGGTCGCTCGACATCGATCTCGACATTCCCGAACTCCTGCTGGAAATCCACGGGTTTTCCGCCGGAAGTCCGGTGGTCCTGACCGGTCCCGTCTTCGCCTCCCCTTCGGCCGGAGTCGACGAGGCCCACGGGCCGCTGCTTCGGGCGTTCGTGCTGGCCGAGACCGACTCCGGGGCGAGCGGGTGCCGATGGATCGCCGGTTGGGCCGACGTCACGGCGAAGGGCATCTTCCGCGACGCGGGCGAAGGGACCCTTGCCGACGCGGCGGGGCTCGGCGACGGGAGCCGGGGGCTGGATCTCGATTCGTCGAGCCTGCCGCGGTGGTACCTGGCGCTGCGGCCGCGGTGAGTTACTTCATCCATTTATCCGGATGAACGGTTGAAAGGGAGCCGTCCCGGCGGTACCTTTCGGCCATGCCGAGCCTTCTCCGGGCCCTCGAACGCCGTCTGGTCGTCTTCGACGGCGCGATGGGCACCTCGATCCACTCCTGCACCGACTGCCGTCCCGAGGACTGGCTCGGTCGCGACAACTGCACCGACATCCTGGTCCGCAGCCGGCCCGACCTGATCCAGCGGATCCACGAGAGCTTCCTCGCCGCCGGGGCCGACGTCGTCGAGACCGACACCTTCGGCTCGAACCGCCTCGTCGCCGCCGAGTTCGACGACGAGATGGTCGGCTGGGTCCGCGACCTGAACCGGCAGGGGGCCGCGATCGCCCGGGCCGCGTGCGAGCGGTATTCGACGCCCGACCGCCCGCGCTTCGCGGTCGGCTCGATGGGCCCCGGCACCAAGCTCATCACGCTCGGCCAGGCCGACTGGGACACGATGCTCGCGAGCTACCGCGAGCAGGCCCTCGGGCTGATCGAGGGCGGCGTCGACGGCCTGATCATCGAGACCTGCCAGGACCTGCTGCAGGTCAAGTGCGCGATCAACGCCTGCCTCGAGGCGATCGAGCACCTGAAGCGGACGCCCGAGGACCTGCCCATCCTCGTCTCGGTCACCATGGAGACGACGGGCACGATGCTGCTCGGCAGCGACATCACCGCGGTGGTGAACGCCCTCAAGCCCTTCCCGATCGCCTCGCTCGGCCTCAACTGCGCGACCGGCCCGACCGAGATGGGCGAGCACGTCTCGTACCTCTCGAAGCGGTGGGACCGTCACGTCTCGGTGATCCCGAACGCGGGCCTGCCGGTGCTGGTCGAGGGCCGCACCGAGTATCCGCTCGCCCCGGTCCCGTTCGGGGCGGCGATGCGGCGGTTCATCGAGGAGTTCGGCGTCGGCGTCGTCGGCGGCTGCTGCGGCACGACGCCCGAGCACATCGCCGAGCTCGCGAAGCTCGCGGAAGGCCGCTCGCGGCCGGTGCGAACGGTCACGCCGCAGGCCGCGGGCTGCTCGAGCCTCTACTCGGCCGTCGAGTTCGAGCAGGAGAACTCGTTCCTGATCGTCGCCGAGCGGACCAACGCGAACGGCAGCCGGAAGTTCAAGCGGCTGCTGGACGCGGCCGACTGGGACGGCCTGGTCTCGATGGCGAAGGAAGAGATGCGGGACGGCTCGCACCTCCTCGACCTCTGCGTCGATTTCGTGGGCCGCGACGGCGTCGCCGACATGGCCGAGATCTCGTCGCGGCTCGTGCGGCAGGTGAACGCGCCGCTCATGCTCGACTCGACGCAGGCCGACGTGCTCGAGGCGGGCCTCCGCCGCTCGGGCGGCCGGGCGATCGTCAACTCGATCAACCTCGAGGACGGCGAGAAGCGGCTCGACTCGGTCTGCCCGCTGCTGCGGAAGTTCGGGGCGGCCTGCGTCGCCCTGACCATCGACGAGGACCCGGTCGCCGGCATGGCGAAGACCGCCGCCCGCAAGCTCGAGATCGCCGGGCGCATCCACGACCTCTACACGCGGAAGTGGGGCCTCGACGAGACCGACCTCCTCTTCGACCCGCTCACCTTCACCATCGCGACCGGCAACGACGACGACCGCCGGCTCGGCCTCGAGACGCTCGAGGGCATCCGGCTCATCCGCGAGCGCTTCCCGCGCTGCGGCATCCTGCTCGGGCTCTCGAACATCAGCTTCGGCCTGAAGCCCGCGGCCCGCGCGGTGCTGAACTCGGTCTTCCTGGACGAGGCCCGGGCCCGTGGCCTCTCGGCGGCGATCGTCCACTTCAGCAAGATCCTGCCGTCGACGAAGATCTCCGAGGAACACCGCGACGCGGCCCTCTGGTTGATCCATGATCGCCGCGGCGCCGACCGCCCGGCGGGCATGCCGGAGAACTTCGACCCGCTGCTCCACTTCATCGGCCTCTTCCCGGACGGCGAGGAGACGGTCGCGCGGGACACGACGGTCGACCTTTCGCTCGAGGAACGCCTGCAGGTCCACATCATCGACGGCGAGGACCGCGGCCTCGAGGCGACCCTCGACGAGGCGCTCGAGCGTCATCCGCCGCTTTCGATCATCAACGACCATCTCCTCGCGGGCATGAAGACCGTCGGCGAGCTCTTCGGCAGCGGCAAGATGCAGCTGCCGTTCGTGCTGCAGTCGGCGACGGTCATGAAGAAGGCGGTCGCCCACCTCCAGCCGCACATGGAGAAGTCGGGGGCGAGCGGCCAGGC
>JBIKVN010000005.1:0-33313 GCA_044356865.1 Phycisphaerales bacterium
GGGCCGGGCACCGAGCTCGCCGGGGGGCGGCCGACCGCGGCCGACGACATTCGCGGCCTCCAGCCGCGCGAGGCGAGCGAGCCGCGGCGCGACGAGCCGTTCGGCAGCGACAAGACCGTCGACGGCGACCCGAAGACGTATTGGGCGACGAATGACGGCGCGACGCGGGCGGCGATCGAGGTCGAGCTCGATCCCGCGAAGCCGTTCGATCGCGTGGTGCTGGCCGAACCGACCTGGCTCGGCCAGCGGGTGAAGGCGTTCCGGGTGTCGGTGCCGGCGAACCCGTCGAACAACCATCGCGATTGGGTGACGCTCGCCGAGGGCACCACGATCGGGCACCAGCGGATCGTGCGGGTTCCCGAGACGAAGGCGAAGTTCGTTCGCATCGAGATCCTCGATAGCCGGGCGTGCCCGGCCCTCACGCACCTCGGCGTGCACAAGGCCGCGGCGGGCGCGAAGCCCGCAGGTTGACGCGATGAAAAAGGCCGCGCCCGAGATCGTTCCCGTCGCGGCGGCGCGGCGCCTGCTGCTTGCGGGAGCGGGGCTTTCGGGACCGCCACGAAAGGCCACGCGGGCGACGACGCTCGCGACGGTGCGCGGCCTCGGCTTCGTGCAGGTCGACTCGATCAACGCGGTCGAGCGGGCCCACCACCTGATCCTCCACGCGCGGCTCGACGGCTACCGGCCCGAGTACCTGAGCCACCACCTCGAGTCGAGCCGCGAGCTCTTCGAGCACTGGACGCACGACGCGAGCGTGATCCGCCGCGACTGGCTCGCGTGGTGGACGCACCGGTTCGAGCGCGATCGCGTGCGGCTCGCGCGGCATGCGTGGATGCGGGAGCGGCTCGGACGCGGCTGGAAGCGCACGCTCGACGAGGTGCGGACGGAGATCGCCGGGCGCGGGCCGCTGTCGACGCGCGATTTCCCCTCGCGAACGGGCCGCAAGGCCGAGGGCTGGTGGGACTGGTCGCCGCACAAGGCGGCGCTCGAGCTGCTGTGGCGATCCGGCGAGATCGCGGTGCACTCGCGGCGCGGCTTCGAGAAGGTGTACGACCTCGCCGAGCGGGTGCACGGGAAGCCGGAGGCGATGCCGGATCGCGGACAACTCGTCGATTTCGCGTGCGGCGAGGCCCTCGCGCGGCTCGGCACGGCGACGCCGCGCGAGCTGTCGCAGTTCCTGAATCTCGTGTCGTTGGCCGAGGCGCGGGCGTGGTCGGCGAAGGCGATTCGCGAAGGGCGTGGCGTTTCCGTGATGCTCGAGCGGATCGGCAGGAAGCCGGCGCCGGGCACCGCACGACCCGACTGGCGGAACGCCCCGCCCGAACCCGACCCGACGCCGCGAACCCTTGCCCCGTTCGACCCGCTCATCCGCGACCGCATCCGCCTCGCGGGCCTGTTCGGCTTCGACTACCGCTTCGAGGCGTTCGTGCCCGCAGCGAAGCGAGTGCACGGCTACTACACACTGCCGATTCTCGTCGGCGAGTCGCTCGTCGCGCGGGTCGACGCGTCGAGCGATCGCGAGGCAGGGAAACTGCGGATCTCGAGGGCTTGGCTCGAGCCGGGTCCGGCCGGGCGGCATCGTCGCGCGACGATCGCGGCGTGCGAGCGGCTGGCGGAGGGGCTCGGCATGTCGCTGGCCGTGGCCGACGGCGCGTTCCGACCCGCCTCGCGAGGGACCTCCTGATGTTCCGCTTCCTCAAGCGGCTCGTCGAACACACCAGGAAACACTGGCAGGCCCGCTGCCTCACCTGCGGACGGACGTTCCCCTATCCGGGGATCCGCATCGGGGCCGCGGGGCGGCCGTTGAAGCTGCTGCGGTGCCCGCACTGCGACCGGATCCGGATGTGCCGGGCGGAGCCGATCGAGGGGAAGGCGAGCTGAGGCGCGGGGTCGGGGCGAACGACGGGCGTCCTGACCGTCACTGTGGTGGGCGGTCCGCGACCGCCTTGGATGGACGCGGAAGCCGTTCGCGGGCTGGACGCGTGAAGAACACCCGACGACCTCCACGTCGCCCGTAGACCGACGCTCCATGAACCGCAAACCGCGGTACCGTTCCCCGACGCGAGTTACGCCCATGACCCACTTCCACCGCCTCCTCACGTTCGCTCTCCTGGCCGCACTCCTGCTCCCCGCCTGCGCCTCCGCGCCCGACACGGCCCCCAAGCCCACCTCCGGCCCCGCCCCCGACGCCGCGATCGCCCCGCTGGCCTTCCTCACCGGCACGTGGACGCTCGACCAGCCGAACGGCGCAATCATCGAGGAGACCTGGGGCGCCCCGCGCGGCAAAGCCATTCTCGGCTCGTTCCGCCGCGTGGTCGGCAACGGTGCGACGCCCTTCTACGAGTTCACGCAGATCGTCGCCACCAAGGACGGCACGATCCTGCGGCAGATCCACGTGCACGGGAACTTCGACACCGACCCGCGACGCGCCGAGCCGATGACGCTGAAGCTCGACCGCCTCGACGCGACGAGCGTCTCGTTCGTGCCGGTCGACGATCCCGAAAGGGCGAAGGCGGGAAGCCTGTCGCGCGTCACGTACACCCGCGTCGACCCGACCACGCTGCTGCTCGTCGTCGAGCCGAAGCCCGCGAAGGAAGGCGCTCCCGCCGAGAAGCCGCTCGAGTTCCGCATGAC
Organism: Phycisphaerales bacterium; assembly: GCA_044356865.1. Classification (GTDB taxonomy): domain Bacteria; phylum Planctomycetota; class Phycisphaerae; order Phycisphaerales; family SM1A02; genus JBEIUL01. The sequence continues at coordinate 2,635 of JBIKVN010000005.1, forward strand.
GCTGGCGAAGCCCTGATCAGGCGAGGGACCGAAGGAATCCTCGATGCAGTCCGACCCCTTCCCCCATCCGACCTACCTCCTCCGCCGCAAGGTCTTCAAGCTGCTCGGCGGCGCCTTCCACATCTACGCCCCCGACGGATCGCTGGCGGCGTACTCCGAACAGAAGGCCTTCAAGCTGAAGGAGGACATCCGCATCTTCGCCGACGAGGCGATGACCCGGCCCATCCTCGACATCAAGGCCCGTTCGATGATCGATCTCGGCGCGACCTACGACGTGACCGACGCCCGAAGCGGCGAGCCGCTCGGAAGCCTGCGTCGCAAGGCCATGAAGTCGATCGTCTCCGACGAGTGGACGCTGCTCGACGCGACGGGCCGCGAGTTCGGTTCGATCCGCGAGGACAACCTCGTCCTCGCGCTGCTGCGCCGGCTCGTCGCGGGTGAGTGGCTGCCGCAGACCTACCACGGCACGGTCGGCGAGCGTCCGGCCTGCACGTTCCGCCGCAACTTCAATCCGTTCGTGAGCAAGGTCACGCTCGATTTCAGCCCCGACCAATCGCGGCTGCTCGACCGTCGGCTCGGCATCGCGGCGGGCATCCTGCTGCTCGCGATCGAGGCGAAGCAGAACTGACATGGACACCACGTGCGATCGCCGCGCCGCCCTTGCGGGCCTGATGCTCGGGTCGGCGGCGGCCGGGTGCGCGACCCGGCCCGGCCGCGACGCGCCGTCGGCCCCGCCCCACGGCCCGCTGTGCCTCTCGACCTGGAACCACGGGCAAGTCGCGAACGCCGCCGCCTGGGCGTCACTCGAATCGGGCGGTTCCGCCCTCGACGCCGCCGAGGCCGCGGCCCGCGCCGTCGAGCTCGACTGCCCCGACCGCACCGTCGGACTCGGCGGCCGGCCCGACCGCGACGGCGTCGTGACGCTCGATGCCGCCGTGATGGACGACCGCAACCGCTCGGGCAGCGTGCTCTGCGTGCGCGGCGTCGAGCACCCGGTCTCGCTCGCCCGGCTCGTGATGGAACGCACGCCGCACGCGATCCTCGTCGGCGACGGGGCTCGGAAGTTTGCGGAATCGCAGGGCATTCCCCTTCTGCCCGACCGGCTCTCGCCCGAGATGGAAGCCGAGTGGCGAAAGTGGCTCGAGACGAGCGAGTACCGCCCGAAGGTCAACGTCGAGAACCACGACACCGTCGGCACGCTGGTCCTCGACCGCGACGGCCGCATTGCCGCGTCGTGCTCGACGAGCGGCCTCGCGTGGAAGATGCCCGGCCGCGTCGGCGACTCGCCGATCGTCGGGGCCGGCCTCTTCATCGACGCTGACGCGGGCGGCGCGGTCTGCACCGGCCTCGGCGAGATCGTGCTGCGCTCGCTCGCGAGCTTCGTCGCGGTCGAGAGCCTGCGGCGAGGCGCCACCCCGCAGGAAGCCGCCGACGAGGCGATCCGCCGCGTCGTGCGGAAAAATCCGAACGTCGCCGACTACCAGGTGGGGATCCTGGTGATGGATTTCTCGGGCCGGCTCGGGGCGGCCGCCGTGCAGAAGGGCTTCACGTACGCCGTGCGCGACGCGGGGGCCGACCTCGTCCTACCCGCGGTCGTCGCAGACTGAGGCGATTTCTGCCGTCCGATGGCACGGGGCCGCGCCTTCCCGCCATACTGCCCCTTCCCATGCCCTCCCGCCCGGCCCCGACGTCGACGCTCGAGCTCGCCACCCGTACCGACGGCGTCGCGAACCTCGTCGAGCGCGAACTCGCCCGCACCCAGGGCCTGCTGCGGCTCGCTCCGTGCTGGGTGCCGCGGTCGTTCCTGCAGCCCGGCCTCCGCATCAAGCTCCATCCCGACGACACCTACGCCTTCGGCCTCGACCGCGGCGGCATCGACGAGCGGTGGTTCTCGTCGACCACCGAGGCGGCGAACGAGAATCGCACGCCCGACGAGGGCCTCTCGTACGCGGTCATCGGCGGCGAGCGGTGCACGCTGCGGCAGGCGGTCGTCGAGTGCGGCGCGGCGCTGATCGGCGAGCGGCTCTGGAATCGCTACGGCAAGTGGCCCGTGTACGCGAAGTTCTTCGACAACATGGGCCCCATCCCGCACCACATGCACCAGGACGACGCGCAGGCCGCGCTCGTCGGCCGGGAAGGCAAGCCCGAGGCGTACTACTTCCCGCCGCAACATAATCCGACGGGGAACCGCTTCCCGTACACGTTCATGGGGCTCGCGCCGGGCACGACCAAAGCCCAGGTCCGCCGCTGCCTCGAGCGGTGGAACTCGGGCGACAACGGGATCCTCGACCTCGCCCAGGCCTACCGACTCGAGGTCGGCACCGGCTGGCTCATGCCGCCGCGGGTGCTGCACGCCCCGGGTTCGCTCTGCACCTACGAGCCGCAATGGGGCTCCGACGTCTTCGCGATGTACCAGTCGCTCGTCGAGGGGCGTCGAGTTCCGTGGGAACTGCTCGTGAAGGACATGCCGGCCGATCGCCACCGCGATCTCGACTGGATCGTCGAGCAGCTCGACTGGGAAGGGAACGTCGACCCCGACTTCAAGTCGCGCTGGTTCCGTCCGCCGGTCGATGCGGCCGCCGGCGCCGGCTTCCGCGACCGCTGGATCGTCTACGGCAAGATCTGCGGCTTCGAGTTCTTCTCGGCCAAGGAACTGACCGTCGAGCCCGGTGCGAGCTGCACCATCCGCGACCGCGGGGCCTATGGCCTCACCTGCGTGCAGGGCACCGGCACGATCAACGGCGAGCCGCTCTCGAGCCCGCAGCTCATCCGGTTCCACGAGCTCACCGACGACGAGTGGTTCTGCACCGAGGCCGGCGCCGCCCGCGGCGTGACGATCACGAACACCTCCCGCACCGAACCGCTCGTCTGCCTGCGCTACTTCGGCCCCGAGACCTGGGGCGACGCGATGGGCACGGCCGCCCGCTGAACCCGCACCACCCGAGGATCGAACCATGAAACTGCACAACGCCATGTGGCCCGGACTCGTCGGCAAGGAGCCGGGCACCGACCATCCGCCGATCCCGCTTGATCGCATGCTCGAGCTTACCGCGAAGGCTTCGGTCAACGGCCGGAAGTTCGATGGCGTCGACCTCTTCCTCTTCCATCCGCATCTCGATCCGGATATCCCGGAATCCGACCTGCGGAAGCTCGCCGACAAGATCGCGAAGCTCGGCCTCGGGGTCGGTTCGCTCGTCGCGCCGGTCTGGCCGGGCACCGTCGGCGACTCGGCGATGGGCTCGATCGAGCAGCGACGGCGGTTCATCGACGCGATCCGCAAGGCCTGCCGCATCGGTCGCATTCTCAACGAGCACGGCGTGCGAAAGTACGGCGTGATCCGCATCGACAGCGCGACCTCGACGACCGAGGCGGCCAAGAAGCCGAAGGACGCCCTCCGCCGCATCGCTGCGACCTTCCGCGAGGCGGGCATGGTTGCGGCAGGCCACGGCGAGCGGCTCGCCGCCGAGGGCGAGGTCTGCTGGGGCGGCATGCACTCGTGGAAGTCGATGGTCCGCCTGCTCGAGGCGGTCGACCTGCCCGGAACGGTCGGGTTCCAGGCCGATCTCGCCCATACCTATCTCTATCTTCTCGGCGTGAACGCCCCGAAGGACGCCCTGCTCGACCGCAAGCACTCCCGCAAGGATTTCGACAAGGCGTACGCGAAGCTCATCGGGGCCCTGCGGCCGTGGACGATCGATTTCCACGTCGCCCAGAACGACGGCACCGTCCACGGAACCGGCACGCACGAGAAGACCGGCCGCCACTGCCCGGCCGACGACCCGAACGGGAAGCTCGACATCGCGGCCTGCGCGAGGCATTGGCTCGAGGGCGCGGAAGGCCGCGGCATCCGCCACCTCTGCTGGGACGGCTGCATGTTCCCGAACGCGCTGCTCGAGAAGCAGGAAACCTGGAACACCGTGCTCCGCACCATGATCGCGGTCGACGACGCCCGAAAGGCCTGACGAAAGCGAAACCCATGGCGAAGAAGCCCGTACCCTCGACCTCCCCCCTCCGCATCGGCCTCGTCGGCTACGGCTTCATGGGCCGGGCCCACGCGAACGCGATCCACCAGGCCGGCCACTTCTTCCGCGACGTGCGCCGCCCGGTGCTGCAGGCGGTCTGCGGGCGGAACGAGGCCAATCTCGCCGCGTTCGCCGACTCGTGGCAGGTGCCGCACCGCGAGACCGACTGGAAGAAGCTCATCGCCCGCGACGACGTCGATGCCGTCGACATCTGCACGCCGAACGACTCGCACCTCGAGATCGCGGTGGCGTGCGCGAAGCGCGGAAAGATAGTCCTGTGCGAGAAGCCGCTCGCCCGCGACGGCAAGGAGGGCCTGAAGATGGTCGCCGCCGTCGAGAAGGCGGGGTTGCCGAATCTCGTCTGGTACAACTATCGATTCATGCCCGCGGTGACGCTGGCCCGGCAGATCGTGCAGGCCGGTGAGCTCGGCAAGGTCTTCCACTACCGCGCGAACTTCCTCCAGGACTGGACCATCGCGACCGACCTGCCCCAGGGCGGCACCGGCCTCTGGAGGCTCGACCGCGCGGTCGCCGGCTCGGGCGTGACCGGCGACCTGCTCGCCCACTGCATCGACACCGCCCGCTGGATCAACGGCGAGATCGTCTCGGTGAGCGCGATGACCGAGACCTTCATCAAGGAGCGCGTGCACGTCGAGACCGGCAAGAAGCAGCCGGTCACCATCGACGACGCCTGCGCGTTCCTCGCCCGCTTCGAGAACGGCTCGCTCGGCCTCTTCGAGTCGACGCGGTACGCCCGCGGCCACAAGGCCCTCTACACGCTCGAGATCAACGGCGAGAGGAAGTCGCTCGCGTGGGATCTCCACGACCTGAACCGGCTGAGCTACTTCGACCACGGCGTGCCGGGGCCGCGGCGCGGCTGGAGCAGCATCCACTGCACCGACGGCGACCATCCCTACGCCGGACGCTGGTGGGTGCCCGGCCTCTGCCTCGGCTACGAGCACTCATTCGTGCACGGGCTGTACGAGTTCCTCCGGAGCCTCGACGACCCGAATGCCCCCCGCAACTACCCCGACTTCCGCGACGCCCTCGGCACCCAGTACGTCTGCGACGCCGTGCTCGAGAGCGGGAGGGCGGGGAAGTGGGTGAAGGTCCGGCGGGCCTGAGGCTGGGGTGATCTGAGGTAAATCCCGCCGGACGGTCGAACCATGGGACCGGGTTCGGCGCACTCCGGATCTCGCGGCGGATTGGCTGCGCCGCGAAACGATCCTCTTCCGCCCGGAATCCCGCCGCATGCATCAACCTTCCGACGGGGGACGTTCCACCGCGTCCCGCCCGATCGACCAGACCCGCTTCCCTTTCGTCCGGTCGGTCGAGGACGCCCTGAGTGACCGGGGTATCCCGCTTGTCCGCATCTCGAGACCCGATGCCCACCGTCCCGCGGCCTACCGCATCGAATCGCCCCGATCCGAGTGGGAATGCCTCGTCGAGATCGACGAGGACCGCGAGTGCGTGGCGTTCCGCTCGATCCTGCCGATCGAGGTTCCCGCCGGGCGTCGGCACGAGGTCGCGGTGCTCGCGGCGTCCGCGAACGCCGCGCGGATCGTGGGTCACTTTGCGATCGGGCACCGCGACGGCCGCGTCGTGCATACCAGCGGCATCCGGCTGGCCGGGCTCGCGCCGCCGGTCGAAGCCCTGCTTTGGACGCTCGGCGAGAACCTGCTTGCCGTCGATCTCCATCTGGCCGCGTTCATGCTGGTCGCGTGGACCGACGTGAGCGCCGAGGTCGCGCTTCGCGAGTGCGGCCCGGTGGAATGCGAGGCGGCTTGAAGTCCACGCCGCGGCTCACCCGGCCGCGACCGCGGGCACCGGAACGCCCAGCGACTCGGCGACCCCGCGGAGCACCATGTGCTCGGACGCCGCGACCTCGCCGTCGCGGGCGATGGCGATCGCGAACGCCCGGACGATCGACTCGCGGGCGACGACATCGAGCGAGGCGAGCTGCCGCAAGGCCTCGTCGAGAGCCGCGACGGTCCGGTCTCCGGCGTCGCCCATCGACGGCGTCCGCAGCCCGAGCGCGGCGTATGCGGCGTGAAACCTTGCCGCCGCGGTGACCGGCGACCGCGCGGTCGCGGCCCCGAAGGCCAGGACCGTCCGCAGCGGCTCGGCCGCCTGCTCGACGGTGCGCTTGACGCGCGAAGGCGGCGGCGGCGGCACCAGTTTCTCCTCGACGTGGCGCCGCAGGGCGACGAACATCGCCCATTCGCGCAGGTGAATCTCGCCGTCTTCGCGGATCGCGAGCCGCATCGACTGGCGGAAATCGCGGTACGCGTCGGGCCCCGCGGCCACCAGGGCCGGCGCCGCGAGATCGACGATCGCGACCTGCCGGTCGTCGCGTAATCTCGAGACCTTTGCCGCGATCGAGGGCAGCGCCGCGAACGCCTCGGGATCGCGGGTCGCGATGAGCCGTCCGAACTCCTCCGACCGGTCGGGATTCCACGCGACGGCGTAGCACGCCGCCCGCGCCCCGGCCGGGGTGCGGATCGCCTCGCGAAGTGCCTCGGGCATCTCCGCCAGCCACCCCGTCGCGCCCGCCGCCGGCACCGCCGCGGGCCGCCAGCCGCGCCGTCCGCTCGTCGCAACGCCCGCGAAACCGAGATGCATTCCCGCGCCCGCCTGGCCCCCGCCGGCGCCCTCCGCGTCACCCGTGACTCCCTTCGCCCCCATCGCGATCACGCGGCGGATCCGGCTCTCGAGCGTCGGGTGCGTAGCGAACATCGAGCGGAAGCTCGACGCGAAGAAGAAGTGATTGAGCTCGCTCGCCGCCTCCGACCTCACCTCGGCGTTCCCCTGCTCGCGGATCTTCCACAGCGCCCCCGCGATGCCGTCCGGGTTCCGCGTGTAGTCGACCGCCGACGCGTCGGCGAGATACTCGCGCCGCCGGCTGATCGCCGACTGGATCAGGCGTCCGTACAGCACGCCGATCGAGCCGACGAGCCACAGGACGAGCCCCGCGAGGATGATCGCGATTCCGACGCCGCCGCCGCCCTTCTTCTTGCCGCGCGAGCTGCGGGCCTCGGCCCGGGCGATCTCGGGCCCGATGAAGCGGAACAGCACCCACCCGAGCGTGCCGAGGGCCATGATCCCGCCGATCGCCGCCACGGTGCGGGCGTTGATGCGGGTGTCCCCGTGGTAGATGTGGCTGAACTCATGGGCCGCGACGCCCTGAAGCTCGTCGCGCGACAGCTTCTCGATCGCCCCGCGGGTGAACCCGACCACCGCGTCCTCGGGCCGGTACCCCGCGGCGAAGGCGTTGATCACGTCGCCCTCGAGCAGGTACACCCGCGGCATGGGCAGGCCGCTCGAGAGCGACATCTCCTCGACGACGTTCAGCAGCTTCCGCTCGTCGGCATCGTAGGTGTCGCGGGCGACCTCGACGCCGCCGAGCATCGCGGCGATCGCCGGGCCGCCGTGCCGCAGCCGCCACAGCGTCCGGATCGATCCGTACAGCACGATGAGGACGATGAGGCCCGTCACGATCCCGAGCAGCCGCCACTCCTGCACCGAGTCGCGCCACTCGACGTCGTGGCGGAGGGCCAGCCCGCCCGAGACGATGAGCCAGAACGAGAGGATCGTCGCCGCGAACCCGGCCACGAAGAGCGCAACCAGCAGCCACGACTGGCGGCGGGCCCGGCGCTGGTGGTCGGCGTAGCTTTCGATCATGGGGGGAGGCTACCGAATGGACCGGGAAGACGGTCGGTTCGTAATCCGCCCTCGAAGGGCCCCCGGCCCGAGCCCCGTCCAAGGGCCGCGGTCATCCGCCCGAAACCCCGTTTCGCCCGCGCCGGCCCGGCCGCGGCGGGATTCTCGCACAAAGCACATTGAACTCGGGATCTGCGGGCCGTAGTCTGGCCGGGTCGGCCGTCGTCGCCGGACTCCCGGAGGAACACGCATGCGTACCGTTGCCCCGTGCGTCACCGCGTCACTCTCGCTCGCCTTCGCCGCCGCCGGGACCGCGACCGGGCAGACCCTGAATGACCTCTATCCCGAACTCGCGACGCTGGTCGCGGCCGACGCGGCGACGGCGGACGAGTTCGGCGCCTCGATCTCGCTCTCGGGGAACACCCTGGCCGTCGGCGTCCCGTACGACGACGTCACGCTCGTCGACCGTGGCAGCGTGCGGATCTTCACGCGAAGCGGCGCCGTCTGGACGCTCCAGGCGACGCTGGTGGCCGCGGACGGACTGGCGGAGGACTGGGCCGGCTACTCGGTCTCGCTTGACGGCGACATCCTCGCGGTCGGCTCCCCGAACAGCAACATCGGATCCGCCGCGGACGGCGGCCTCGTGCTGATCTACGTCCGGAGCGGAACCTCCTGGGCCGAGGAAGCCTCGCTGTGGCCAAGCGACGTGGCGTTCGGCGACAAGTTCGGCTCCGCGGTCTCGCTTTCGGGCGGCACGCTGGCCGTGGGAATGCCCAACGACGACATCGGGACGGTCGTGAATCAGGGAAGCGTGCGGATCTTCACGCGAAGCGGATCTACCTGGACCGCCCAGCAGACCATCACCGCCGGCGACGGCGCCGCGAGCGATCTGTTCGGCCGTTCGGTCTCGATCGAAGGCGACACGCTGGCGATCGGCGTGCCGCAAGACGATGTCGGGGCGATCTCGAACCAGGGCAGCGTACGGATCTTCACGAGAAGCGGATCGACCTGGACCGCGCAGCAGACGCTCACCGCGATCGACGGCCTCGCCAACGACCAGTTCGGGCAGGCGGTCTCGCTCTCCGGTGACACGGTCGCGGTCGGTGTTCCCTTCGACGACGTCAGTTCCGCCGCGGACCGGGGCAGCGTCAGGATGTTCACGCGAAGCGGCACGACCTGGACCGCGCAGCAGACGCTGACCGCCGGCGACGGCCAGGCGGGAGACCTCTTCGGGAGTTCGCTCTCGCTCGTCGGCATGTCGCTCGTCGTGGGAGCCCCGAGCGACGACGTCGGCATCGACAGCAACGAAGGCAGCGCGAGAACCTTCGTCCGCATGGGAAACACCTGGTCGCCCCAGGCCACCCTGACCGCCAGCGACGGGGCGGTCGGCGACTCGTTCGGCTACTCGGTCGCGCTCTCGGGGAACACCATCGCGGTGGGCGCGAATCTCGACCAGCCGGGGAGCGGCGGCGCTCTTGACGGCGGCTCCGTGCGGATCTTCGGGAATCACCGGGTCTGGAACGCTTCCCGCGGCATCGGCTACGACAGCCTCGCCGCGGCGATGACCGCGGGATTCGCCGGCGATCGGCTTCTGGCCGGCGCGCCCGCGTTTGCCGAGGCCGACGGGATCCTCGACACCTCGTCGAGGCGTTTCTCGTTCGTGGGTCTCGAACCGATGACCCTGGCCCCGACGGCGCTCCTGTCCCTGGCCACCGGCACCACCTTCGAGCGATCGCCGGAAGTCGCCGCGGCCGGGCTGACGGTGGCCGGCAAGCTGATCGCTCCACCCGCAGGAACCCTGACGTTCGAGCAGCTGGCGGTCGGGAGCGGCGGCCAGTTCCTCCAGCGGAACTCGACCGTCCTCGTGAACCAGGGTCTTTCCACCCTGTCGGGCGGAGTGTGCTACCTGCAAGGCCAGATGCTTGCCGAGTCCGTCTCGACCGCGGTCGGCGGCCAGAACCGCTGCGCGGGCGACACCGACGTCTTCGGGAACTACACGAACGCCGGCTCGACCATCGTGCAGCGCGGGATCCTCTACATCTACGGAACCCTCGTGAACACCGGCACCATGACCGGCGAGGTCGACACCGGACTGCTGCCGCCCACCCCGGGCGACGGGTTCTCGATCGGCGGCGACTACGTCGCGGGCGCCTCCGCCTCGCTCGTCCTGCCCGATCCGGTCTGGTGGCTCCGGGTCGGCGGCGACTTCGACGTCGCGATCGACGACCCCGCCCGCTTCGCGATGGAGCGGGCCACGCTCGAGATGACCGGACTCGACACCGATCCGGTCCAGACCCTCGAGGCGCTTTCCCGCGACCTCGGCACCGCCGAGTCGGGCTTCGATCCCGCGAACTTCCCCATCGGAACCCTGCGGATCCGCCCGGGCGTCACCGTCGAGATCGTCGACGAGCACGCGAACGCCCCCGGCAAGGGCGTCGCAAGCCTCTACGTCGGCTCGCTCGTCGTGCCCGCCGGCGCCACTCTCGTCACGAACGGACACCGCATCTACGCCGAGGCGGCGACGATCGAGGGGACGGTGTCGAATCCGGCCGACGTCATCGTCGTGCCGGGCGACCCGCCCTGCGTGGCCGACCTCTTCATCGACGGCGTGGTGAACGGGGCCGACCTCGGCGTCGTGCTCGCCGGTTGGGGACCGTGCCCCGCATCGTGCCCGGCCGACATCAACGGCGACGGCATCGTGAACGCGTTCGACCTGAGCTTCATCCTCGCGGGGTGGGGGCCGTGTCCGACGGATTGAGTCCGGTCGAGGGCGGGGAACGCGACGCCTACCGCCGCCCGGCGAACTTTCGGAAGACGCTCGCGATCCCGCCGACGAGGAGGATGGCGAGGGCGAAGACCAGGCCGGGCATGGCGAAGGCGAGGGCGCCGAGGAACGGCCACTCCCAGACCAGCCACGCCCCGAAGAACGCCCCGACAACCAGCAGCGGCGGCACCGCGTAGATGCAGAGGCCGACCACGATCACCGCGGGGATCCAATGCCAGTTCCAGCGGTCCTCGAGCAAGGCGAAGCACGCGGCGGTGGCGGTGAACGCGTAGGCGAGAAGGCCTAGACAGCCCACAGCACCGACCGGAAGGACGAGCCATTCTCCGAGGCCGCGTGAGCCGGTGGGCGCGGGTGGGGTGTCGGGCATGGTGAAAGGCGGGATCGGAACGTGCTGGAGAAGAATCCAACTACCGGCCGCGGGCGTTGGCCTGACGATGACGACCCACAAAGTTGTCCACGTTGACTGACGCTTTCCTCTGGTTTCTTATGGGATGCAAGCCTATGGCGACGAGCCGGTTCCGCATGCTATGTGATCAAGTGAACGCTTCGCGGTTCTCCGCCGCTAGCATGGAGCTATGCGCGAACAGAGTAAATCCCTTCCGAAGAAGGTGCTCCGCCAGAACATCGAGGCGGATAAGGCCCGGGCGCTCGAGGCGATCGCACGTGCACGCAGAGAGCTTGGCTCGCTCCGAGAACTCGAGTTCACGCCGGACATCACCGGCAACCCCGCAGCCTCGAGATATCAGGAATTCAAGCGCGACCAAAGACGTGGACTCGAGGCGACGGCTCACGCACCGTTTTTCTGCCGTGTGGACAGCCAGAGGACGATGGATGGCCAGACCGAGTCGATCCAGCTGCTTCTGAGCAAGGCTCGCGACATGGGTGGGGTCATCTACGGCGAAGATTGGGAAGTCGTGAGCTGGACGAGTCCGATCGCGAATCTTATCCAAGGAAAGCGGCCGGGCGACCGTGTCGAGTTCACCACTCGCAAGACCACCACGTACTCCGTCGGCGAGTCCGCCCGCTACGAGTCGCTGATACCGCGGGTCACGAACGCATCCTTCATGCTTTGGCAAGGTGATGCGAGCATTGCGAGCGAAGACGAACTCGCAGAGAAAGATGACGATGGTCGAACGGAAGGGCCTCGAAAGCCCAAGGGCTACCGAGCCGCGGCCGACTTTGGCCTGACGGACATCATCGTGCTGGCCGATGAGCCCCAGCGGGCCGCGCTCGCACTGCCTTTCGACAGGTCCGTGATCATCGAAGGACCTCCCGGCAGTGGGAAAACGAGCATCGGGATCATGCGAGTCGCCGTGCTCTATGACCAGCAGTGGGAGATGCTTGGTCTGCGAAGGGACCGGGATTCGCCATTCCATTCGTACTCTTCGATGCGAATCCTCGTTCAGAACGACGAGATGGTTGCCTACCTGAAGGGCCTTGCCCAGTCCATCGGAGTTCAACACGCTCGAGTCGAGACCTCGCAAGACTTCTTCCGTCGTATCTGTCGAGATACGTTGCTGTTACGAGGCACCCGTCGACGCGACCAACCCAGCCTCGCCGCGCTCAAGGCACGCCGAGACGTGCTGGCGCTACATTTTTCGGGATTTCAGAAGCACCTTTTGGAACATTGGCCAGCCCAATCCCGGGATCTGCGCCGGCGGCTCGGCGAGTTCGCGCCCGATTACCTGACGCTGGCCGATTGCATCGAGAAATGGGTCGCAAGAGTCGCGAAGGCGACGGTGATCGATGGAAGAATCGTCGGTCCAGTCAAGCTTGTCGACGACCTTTCGGTCGCCCACGACGCCGTCATCACAGGCCGTTCATCCACGAGGAACGGAGGGAACGTCGCCACGGACCAGGGGCCTGGCCGCGGCATGACGAAGCGTTACGACCGGGAGTTCCTCAAGACACGGTCCGCTGATGCCAAGAAGTGCGTCGAGGACGCGATCCGGCAACTCTTTGACCGTACTGGCATAGCCCGAGCCATGTTCTCGCTTCCGCAATACCGCGAGTTCTTGCGATCGCTTGCCGTCGAAAGCCTCTCGCAAAGGACGATCGATGCGGGCGATCGGCTTTGGCGACGACAGTACGAGGGCGAGTCTCCCTCCTACAGCCAACTTGATCTCGCGATCTCCGCCTGGCTGGGCGCGTCTGTTCTGGTGTCGACTTCACCTGACCGGAAGCCATGGATTGGTGGAAAGTCGCTGCGACTCACGCATTTGGTCGTTGACGAAGCCCAAGACCTCTCTCCGAGCCACGTCGCGATTCTCGCATCGCAACTTGTCGAGAATGGCACGCTGACGCTGGTAGGCGACCTTCATCAGAGTCTTGACCCTCACGTCGGAGTGCGCAGCTGGGACGAGGCTACCGTCAGGAGTTCCGTTCGCACGGTCTTTGGAGTCAACCACCGACAGACCAAACCGCTCGGGGACTTCCTCGCGGGAACCTACACGGCACTGTTCGAGGAAGCCTGTCCATGGAAAGCGTCGCCACAGACCGTGGGCGATCGCCCACGCGCCCGAGGAGTGCGCTCCTGGTCCGACCTTTCGCAACAGGTCGCCAGCGAAACAAAGTTGTGGCGGGAGCGGATCCCGAACGCAACCGTGGCGGTTCTTTACGACGGGAAGCTCGAGCCGAAACGCCTCCGTCGCTTCCAGGCCGATCTGGAGAATTTGCTGAGCGATGACCTGGTCCCGGTCGAATCGGCCATACCGGGCGAGAGGTCGGACGTGCTTGCCCGGACCGACCATGTCCTTATCGCCTCGGTGAAGCAAACCAAGGGACTGGAGTTTGATGTCGTGGTCTTTCTCGAACCGCGAAACCACTGGTCCAAGCCGATTCGCGAGATTGACGCGCGTATTCGTAACGGCCTGTACGTCGCGGTAAGCCGCGCTCGCGCCGGTCTTTCCCTCTGCATGCGTACGGTGCCTCCCTTCGTCGCGCAGCTCTCCAGCCGCGGACTCTGCGAGGTCTGAGAACCGGTGAACAGGAGTGACTCAAATCGAAGTCACACGAGACCCCTGATGGAAACTCGCGAAACACATCGGACCGCTCGCAGCCGCGGGAAGCCCCTATCCTCCGATCAAGGGCTCGCGACCGCCGGCTCCGGAAACCATCGCGCGTACTCAAGCGTCCCGCAGTAGATGTAGTCGATGCCCGACTCGCTCGATCCGACCGGGGTGAAGATTGCCCCGTGCTCATTGACGTAAAAGCGGCCGCCCGCGACGCGAACCGCCGAGATCGTTCTTGCCGTCTGGGCCGCCTCGATGGTGCTGCCGATCGCTTTCGAGAGATGGACCTGCCGTGTCATGTTCGGCCGTACGGCCGGAGGATCGGTATCCGTCAGCGCCGGAACCTTGTAGTAGATGTCGTTGCCGGCCGCAGCCAGTACGTAGGGAATCCCGGGCCGAGGGCCGATCCATCGATCGCCCGGCTTCAGCGGGCGACCGTCCTGACCGACGGGACGGGTGCTCAGCATCTGTTCCTCGAACTCGAACGAAAGGTCGCCCTGCAACCGGCCGGCGTAGTAGTAATGCGATCCGGTCGAGTCGCCCTTAGGAGCGGCGACGGGAACGATCACGTGCCGGAACTCGTTGATGTAGAACGCGCCCCCGGGCTGGTCGCGCGCCGCTGATTTGGCGGCATTCACCATCTTTGCTATGGCCGCGCCCCCGCCATCGACGGCGAGAAAGCGCAGACCGTCACCCGCGTCGTAGAGCACCGTGACTTTCCATTCGCCATCGATAAAACGAACGGTGTACTTGGCGAGCTTGCTGACATTTTGCGGCCAGTTACCGCGATAAAGTCCTTGAGGCACGTGAACTTCCTTGGTTTCGGCGTAGGCGTCAAACTGCAATACGAGCGTGATCAATCCGCGGCCGGACCGTTCGTGATCTGCAACGCTCTCGGATCGACGGTGCCGACGTAGCTGCATCGCCAACGCCCATAACCGGCCTGCCACTTTGTATAGACATGTCCATGTGCCGTGACATGCACCCGCCCGCTGACGTCGCCCGGACGGGCCTTTCGAAAGCCGCTCGCCAGAGCGGGGCTAGGCCCGAAGATGCACGCGTTAGAATACAGGCCTTCAGGATGCTTCCATTCGCACTGGAGGCAGCCGTCTTCCTTTAGCACACATTCAAGACCGATGGTGTTGGGACCGGTCCACTCTTCACCGGACCCGCCACAGCAAGGATCAGCGAGGTCGAATTCGTCGCCGTCGGGTCCCTCGAAGCACAGCGATCCCCGATAAGTACCTACGAGCATACGGATGCAAGTCTCGTCCTCGGTGTTACACGGTTTCACGATGTGTCCACTTGGCAGGAAAAGAAGTCGCCCGCCACCGAATTCGGCGCTTACCGCTCGGATGAAGCGATCGACGCTTGATCCGCCCATCAAGATCCACTCTGCGTCGCCGGTTCCGTCCGATGCCGGCTCGCGAACCGTGATTTCCCCGCCACGCAAACTAAGGCCCATGCGGCCCCGTCGCGGCGAGTACGGACCCCACCATCGCGTGAAAGGCTTCCGGGCCACCTCGATTTCCAACTCACTCATTCCTTGAACTCCAGTTTCGCGCCCGGCCCCGGAAACTCCAGACGCTCGCCACTGATCTCAAGCCAATACCGATCAGAACGATCCCACATCACCTCGCGCACCGTCAACCCCCGGGACGCCTCGGTTTCGGCGACCCAAGCCAAAATCGCTCGCCGGACCCGATCACCCGCATCGCTCGCCCCATTCTCGGACGACAACGCGAAGCGCACGCTTTGCCCGCCTCTCCCGTCCCCGATCGCCAGATGACGCTGGCCGCGGCTCTGCCGGATCTTGAGGACGACTCGCCCCTCGGCCTCGGCCGCGGGTATCGCGTCCGCGAGCCCAAGGAATCGCCAATCCGGCTCGCCGCCTGCATCGACCCGCACGATCAGGTGTCCGGCCGGCGTGATGCGGGCGCGCCGGAGCGGATTGAGCTCGAGGATCTTCCCCACCAGGCCCGCGTCGATTGGGATAACCGCGTCACTCTCGTCACGCGCGTTCATCTGCTGGTCGATCCGCAGCTCGACGCCGGTCGACTGTCCAGGGTACGGATCACCCGCGTTCAGGGCGCCCACATCGACCTCACTGGCCGGCGGACGGTAGCGGCGGGGCGCTTCGCTCACCTCGCGCAATCCGGCGATCCATTCGTCAACGCCTTCGGGCAACGCATGCCACTCGAAGAACCGGTTCCGTTCGGCACCGACGAGCTCAGCCCAGTCGGCCTTCTCGTAGATCGACTCGTCCTCGGAATCGCGGACGTAGAGGACCAGGATCCGGGCGGTCCGGCCGCCGGACTTCCGCCGCAGCACTCGGCCGAGGCTCTGGATCCGCTGGCGAACCGACCCCGTCGAGGCCGCGATGATGCCCAGATCGGCTGCCGGGACGTTGAAGCCCTCGATGAGCGACTTCGCGCTCACCACCACCCGGGCGACGCCGCGGCGGAAAAGGTCGATGTTCCCCTCCCGCAACGACCCGGGAAGTTGGCTGTGTTCAAGGACCGCCGGAAGCCCCGCCCGGATGGCGTCGCCATAGAGCGCCTCGGTCTCCTCGATCAACTCGTGGAAGACGATGGCCCGGCTCTCCGGATCCGCGAGCCCTTCCTTCAGAAACGCCAACGTCGCCGCGATCCGCGAATCAGCGCGATAGAGCAGCCGCTTGCGACGGTTGGACAGGCCGATGAACTGACGGGCATCGTCCGCAGCCCCCTTTCCCCGGCTCGCCTGCGTCTGGCACCATGCCAGGAATGACTGCGAAGAGCGCGACCGGCGGAACATCGCCTGCAACGATTGCCGCAAGTCCGCGATCTCGTTGCTCAGCTTTCGGTGCTCGTTTGCCTCCTCGAGCGTCAACGGCAGCCCGACGTGCCAGACCTCGAACGGGGTCACCAGTCCCGACTCGGCGCTTTCCTTCAGGCTGAACTCAAACATGATCGGCCCGAGCGCCCTTCCTACCGCCCCGTTCGCGTAGGCCTCGTCCGCCGGAATCCCCTCGCCCTCCAGTTCCTGCTCGGGCGTTGCGCTCAGGCCAAGCGTGAACGCCGGTCTCGACTCGAAGATTCGCTGAGCCTTCTCGGCGTTCGCGCGGTGGCACTCGTCGACGACCAGCAGTAGTCGAGGCGGCCACTCCACGGCCTGCAAGAGTTCGGGCAACCGATCGCGGGCCGAATTGATCACGGCGATGACGACCCGCGCTCGTGCGAGGTCCGGGGCCTCCGATCCACCGCCCAAGAGCCCAATGTCGGCCGAATCGACCTCGCCCGCCAGCAGCTCGTCGCGCCACTGGTACATGAGCGGCACGGTCGGCACCACGACGACCAGCCGAAGGTCCGGCACCCTCGTTCTCTGCAGTTCCTGGGCCGCCAGCAGGGCGAACTTTGTCTTGCCGCCGCCCGTTGCGACCTTGACCGTACCGCGGGTAAGCGGCAACCACCGTTCGAGACAGCGGGCTTGCCAGGCATGCGGGACGAAATCCCGTGGCAGAAGGGTCCACGGGCCCTCCCTCAGGCCGACGCCCTGCCCGACCACTTCAGGCCCGCCCGTCGGACCGCCCCGGGCTTCCTCATGGATCGCCTTGGCTGTCAACAATTGTGCCAACGCCAGTCGTTCGGCATCACCGAAGGGAACGGCCGGTTGGGCTGGCATTCGCGACATGGGAGCAAGGATACCGAACGGCTTTCGACGACCACCCGCACCCTCGGGAGCCGGCAAGGCCCCGAGCAACGCCTCACACCCCGAATCGTCACCACGGCGCCGAAAGCCGCTCGGTCACGTCCTGCCGCGACAGGACGCGCGAACACAACTCCCAACGATTCGCGTCGGGGTTGACGGTGCCCGCGTACTTCAACTCGAAGACATCTCTCGCCCGCCGTCGCAGGTGAAGGTAACGGTCCATCTCCACTTCGAGGGTTTGCTGGTCTTCGATCCAGTCCGCCTCGATGACATCCGGAAGGCCGCCGAAGATGTCGAACTTGTCTTTCATGCGACGGGAAAGTGCCAAGTAGACATCCTCGTCACGGGTCTCGCGATAGACGAGATTGAGCATGTCGACCGCCCGGCGTGCCTGTCCGAATCGCTTGATGCGGCCAAGCCGCTGCTCGAGACGGGATGGATTCCACGGGAGGTCGACGTTAATGAGGGTCCCGAGCGTCTGCAGGTTCAGGCCTTCGCATGCGGCATCGGTCGCGACGAGCAAGCGCAGCTCCCGCCGCTTCACCGCCGACTTGAGGTCATTCCGCTCCGCCGCGACGAACTCGCCGTCGCGAAAGATGCCCGACTTGCCCGCCCCCGCATACACGCCGATCGGCTCATCACGCATGATCTCGGCGAGCTTCTCGCCGACCCAGCGGGCCGTGTCGTAGTACTGCGAGAAGATGATGCATCCATGCTCGAGCCAGTTCCTGCCGTCGCTCCTATGCCCGGTCAGGAAGTAGATGACGGCATCAAGCTTCGGATCACGCGCTTCCTCACGGCCGAGCTCGGCGACGATGATCGACAGCTGCTCGGCCTCCTCGGAAGTGATCGCCCCGGTCGCATCAAGGAGTTCCTGTGCCTCCTCGCCATCGTCGACCAGCTGCCGATCGAGCATCTTGGCGGCCGTCGACCGGCCCGAGGCGAAACTCGAGCAGATCCGCTGGAGCAACAGCGACCGCATGAATCCGGCCGACTTGGTCCGTTGCCCGAGCAGGCGAGTGAACTCGACCGCGGCTTGGTAGGCCAAATCGAACGGGTGGTTGGTCATGAGCCCGAGCCCGGTGAAGGCCGCCCCCTCGTAGGACCCGGCCGGCGCCGCCGGGTCCGGATGGACCTTCACCTCCACTCGCTCAAGCAATCCCTGATCCTCGAGCGTCTGCCGTCGCCGGAGGACCGTGTGACGGATGATCGGGTTGTTCTCGCGGTAGAAGCTTCCGTCGAGCACCGACTCCAAGGTCATCTGGGCCGCGGCTCCCAGGCCGCCGTACCCGCGATCCGAGAAGAACTTGCGGTCATCGATCTCGAGTTGGGTACGCAGCGTCGCGAACGTCGCATGCTCGCGGCCCGGGGGCAGCGGGTTTCGCAGCAACTCCCAGGCCTTTTCCCCGTCCTCGGGACCTCGCTCGCCCTTGATGAGCGGCAGGGCCGTCTCCTGCCCGGTCCATTTCGACGAGAGCTCCCGTCCGAGCACGAACTCCGCCCCCGAGTTCAGGATCGACATCAGGTCCCAAAGTTCCGAGACCGTGGTCTGGATCGGGGTTGCCGTTCCCAGCAGCAGGTGTTGGGTCTTGACGGCGATCTCCCGCATGAACTTGAGGAGGTTGTTCGGCTCGTCTTCCGCCTCGCCCATGCCTCCCCGCCGTCGCGCCTTGTGGGCCTCGTCGAGCACCACCGTTCCGTATCTCCGCCTGAGCAGCAGCTCGCACTCCGCCGACTGGTGGAAGATCAGCCCGCTCGAGACGATAGCCACCTGAAACGGACAACGCAGGATGTCCTCGATGCCGCGCGACTTGATGATGTGGCCATCCGGATCCATCCAGTCCTTCTTCGAGGAATGCCAGACCGCGCTGGGGATGCCGAGACGATCCTTGAGCTCGACCTGCCATTGCAGCGTGAGGGTGGACGGGCAGATGACGAGAACCGGACCATCGCCGATGAGGGCCCCGACCATCGCCGCCGTCGCGAGGGAAAGCGTCTTGCCGAGGCCGACCTCGTCCGCCAGCAGGAACCGGGCCCGTCCGTAGACCTCACGGTGCTCGAGGAACATCGCGACGAACGCCCGCTGCCAGGGCTGGAGCTGCTCGCCACCCCGATAGATCGGCGATTCGACCAGGGCTGCAGCCGGGATCTCGACGTCCGGCAGCGAATCGAAGGTCACCTCGGTACGGCCGGCGATGCGACCGATCTCCTCGATGATGGCATCGGGCAGTTCCTTGCCCTCGGCCCAGAGCGCCTCGAACTCCTCCTCGACCCATTGCACGCCCTCGGGAGAGCGGTCTTCCCAGAGGATCTCGTAGTTGTTCGCGAAGGCGTTCCGCGTCTCGTTGATCGAACCGAGGAAACACGTCTTACCTTCGGGTCCTTCGATGATGCCGGCCTTGCCGTGGAGGAACACCTTGTCCTTCGGCACCACCCGGATCTTCACGTTTCCCTTGCTGAGCAGCTCGTAGAGCCTCCGGTAGCGATCCCGCTGCAGCATCGCCTCGACGGCGACCGAAGCCGTCTCGCCGGTCGAACGGTTCCAGAGTTCCTTGAGGCTCTGCTCGCGGACCGCCTTCGACACCATGACGTCGGCCGCGTCGAGCTCGCTGTTGCAGACGATGCGCACATCCGGGATGCCGGCGATCTCCTCGCCGACCAGCTCGAAAATCGAGCTCCGGAAGTACCCGGCGATGCGCCGGTACGAGGTCGCCTGGGCAAGCCGCTTGGCGAGGAAGGCTCGGTCAAGCCGCTCCCGACGGGACGAGAAACGCTGTACGGTCACCACCCACTCCCTTTCACAAACGCTGGCCGCGGATCAGCTGGGCGAGGATGCGGGCTGCCTTCGCCTCGTCCGGCCGGAGTTCCGAGGTCTTGTCGGCCAGGTACTCGGCGACTGCCACCAGTCGACCGCGGGTGGCCGGGTCGAAATACGACGGTGCGTTTATCGCCAGTTGGCTCAGGACGAGATCGCTGTCCTCCTCCTTGGCCAGCTGCATGATGGCGTACAGCACCGCACGGGTGAGCGTGTTGCCGAACGCGCTCGCATCGGCCATCTCGGAACGCCCAAGCTCAGCGGCGCTCTTGAGCCTGGCCCGGTTCGCCGTCGCTGACGCCATCAACGGACGGAACTCGAGCAGCCGGAACGCCTTCGCGAAGTTCTGGTAGTTGTCGAGCGACTTGTGCCCGCGGGACTCGAGCTCGGTCAACTTGAGATAGAACCGCTCGGCCGGCTTGCACGCATCCCAGAGCGACTTTTCGAGGCCGGCAGGCACCAACGCCTCGTTCGCCACGCCGACAGCAAACTCGATCAGTTCGTCGACGAAGCTGGTCGCGCCTTTGGTGCGGGGGCGAAGTGCCTCAGCCGCCATGTCCTTGCCGTCGATTCCCGAGTACTTCGTCAGTACCCGGAGCGCCGCCGCGTAGCCAGCCATCTGGAAGTCGGCGTCGGCAAAGAGATTTTCCTGGCGGCGTGCTCCCTTCGTTCGCTGATTGAGGCCGGTGAGCTCTTCGATCTGCTTCTCAACCTCGGCTTTCAGTTCCCAGCCGAGATCGTCGCGGGTGATCTCTTCGTTCCCGAGCCGCTTGCGAAGCACCAGAAGCACCGTTCCCTTGACATGGGCGCCATCGCGAAGGGCGCTGTCGGTCTCGGTCACGACGTACCACGCCGCGGTCACCGCAAGCCCTGAAGCCCATACGATGTTCGCCATGTCGGCCCAGAGCTTTCCGCTCTGGTGGGTGAACATGATGATCTGGATGCCGTTGTCGGGCATCAGCTCGGTCATGCGACGGTAAGCGGCAACCATGCCACGACGGAAGTCGTCGTCCTCGCCCTTCACGGCAAGGTCGCGACGGCTGTCCCAGACCCAGGAAGCAAACTCAGGCGACGGGTTTCTCCTAAGCCATGCGATGAAAAACTCAAGAATCTCCTCATAATGCACCGCATCGCCATAGGGCGGATCGGTGATGAAGACATCGGCTTGCCGCGAGGCCTGCGATGCCTCTTCCATTCGGACCTCGGCTTTTGCCGAAACCTTGCTCGCGGACTCCAAGAAGTCCGAAGCGATCTCAAGAAATCTCGCCGAAGATGCGACGGGATAGTTCCAAAGCGTATTGAGTGCTTGGTTTGAGAAGACGTGTGTGTTCGTCGACACGGCCTGCCCCCAGCCGCATAACTTGCCAGTTCGTTGCACGGCGCGCGAAAAGGCGATTGGGTGGATTGCACAAGATTGCGTCAATGCCGCGACTAGAAGATCACGGGGCGAGAACAAGTGATGCCAATGAGTCCAGCCTCTTGTCCGAATGGGTTCATCTGTCTTTGCCCCCGGCTCGATTCGCATGTCCGGACACCAGCCCTTGGCCTGCCACTCCTCGATCTGCTCGGCCACGTACTGATGCACGATGGCCTCGCGCTTCAAGTCCTCCGCCGTCACGGATCGGAACTCGGTAGCGGGCCGGGCCGACCCGTCGTCCCGCATCCACTGGATCGCGTAGAGCCGCTCGCCGAAGATGTCGCCCTCAAGCGGGGCGAAGTCGGTCTTCGCCCAGGAGCGTAGCTTGTTGCCGGTCGTTCCATCCGGGCGGGTGAAGTCGCCGCGCAGCGTGGCCACCTTGACCCGATGCTCGACGCCGTCGACGGTATGGATCAGATACGGATCCTGTCCACGACCGTCGGTCCGAACCGTACCCTTCCCGGCCGCCTCGATCTCGGCGTCGCTCACCCCCGTACGGACCACGATGTCGTAGCGCTGGCCCTTGGCGTCCGCCACCAACTCGACGATCGCCTTCCGGGAGGTACTGATCACCCGCGAGGGAAGCATCGGCACCCGCCAGCCCGTATTCGGGCAGGTCACCTCGACGCAGTACAGGTAGACCTTGGCCCGCCAACCCTGGCCGTCGGTCTCGATGCCGAGGCGATCGATCTCCGCCTCGACCGCCGACACGAGCGCCGTCTGCTCGCGTTCAAGCTGGTCGCGCTGGGCCTTGCTGCCACCCACGATGTTGAACGCGCCCCACGTCAGCATGCATGCGATCGGGTTGAGGTCCGATGCGTACGCGTCGCAGCCCAACCGGGCCGCCTCGAACGGGATCTGCCCGGAACCGCTGAAGGTGTCCCCCACCCGCGGGCGGTGCCCGAACCGCATGATCCCGAGTTGTTCGACGAGTTGCGCGAACGAGTGGGCGCTGGTACCGAGGTGCGCGTTCACCTTTGGCCAGATGTGGCCGTGCACCTTGTCCCCGAGTTCCTCGGGACGTTTCGCCGCCGCGACCAGCTCGCCATACGGTTTCGCCGGCATCGGCTCGCTTGCCTTCAGCCTCAGTCGCACCCGCATCGACTCGTCGTCCATGCCCATCAGCAAGTCGAAGACCTCAAGGTCCTTCACGAGGTCGTCCGTCGCGGGCAGCAGGCAACCCAGGATGCATGCCTTGTTCAGGATGAGCGGCTTGCGCCCCTTCCAGTACGAGCCGAGAGCCGTCAATGTCTGGCCGCTCTTGGCCATTCGCTCGCGAAAAACTTCCGCCGAAAGCTTCTGCACCGGCAACGCCCGCTCGATGAGCGACGGCGACCGGGCGAGGGAATGCGGCACGACGCTTGGAGTCACGATCGGGCCTCGAACAGCGACGGTTGCTCTTCCTCGACCGGCCGGCGACGGATCTTCGTGTCGGTGGTCACCCGCTCGCCATCGCTCAAGGCCAGGAAAATGGCACGGCGCCAGCCACGCATGCGGTCATCCGCCAGCCCGGCCTCCGCCGCGGTCACCGAGAAGAGCCACCAGCGTTCCTCGGGACGGAGCGCCGCCCATTTGCTGCAGATGACGGGCCATTGATCCGCGGTCCCATGCTCGGCCGCCCAGGCAAGCACGCACAGTTCCTTCCCGAGCAGGCGGTCGAGCAGAGTCTTGCCGGCCTTCCAACGCCCGGTGGACGACTTCGCGGCCTTCAGGCGTTCGTTGAAATCGCGTCGGGCGTGATCGGAGATCGCCGACCAGGCCGCCCGTGGCACGATCGCCCGACATTCGTCGTAGGGAATGCCGCCGGATCCCCCCTTGAAGCCGAAGTCCTCGATGATGAGGACCGGGTCGCCGCGGCCCGCCGGCACCTCGACGCGGAAGACGTGCGAGCCGAATGCTTCGGGCGCCCCGAAGTCGACGGTGGCGACCTTGGTCTCGGTCACTGGGTCACCTCGCCCGCCTGCAGCTCGATGTTGAACTTGGCCGCAAACTGCTCGAGGTCATGGCCGGTGGTGAAGCGGGCCTTCTTGAACGACAGCGTGATGGGCGCGTCCGGCGGGAACGCTTCCGTCACGGCCAAGAGGACCTTCTCGAGGTACGCGCCGGTGATCGGCAGCTCCGAAACGGTCAGCGTGGCGCTGGTGGCTCCGGAACCCACGACGATGTTGAGCGACTCGAACTCGATGGCCCGGTTCTTCGCCTCCTCGACCGCGGTGAACGCCTGGCTGCGGGAATCGAGCTTGTGCATTCCCTTCATCTTGCCGACCGTGGCTGGCTTCGCGGCATTGATCGATACGCCCTTCTTGCCCTTGGGGGCGAACTCGAAGGCTTCCTTCGCCTCGACGCCCGCGGCTTCCGCGTACACCAGGATGCGGGCCTCGCCGTGTCCGATCTCGATCGGCTCGCCCGAGTACTCGGTACCGTCGCGCGGCTCGCGGCCATCGAGGGAGTAGCGGATCCGGTCGGCCTTGGGAGCGACGTACAGCAGCACGCGGCGACCCGCACCATCCTCCCGGAGCCGGTTCCGGATGACCAGTCGATTGGTCCATACGACCGGATCGCCCCGCTCGAACTTCCCGGTGGGGTCAATCGCGAGGAACTGCACCCGCATCGCGCGGGTGGTGAACAGGACGTCATCGAGCGTCGGGCTCTGCTCGCCGACCTTACCGTCGGTCGCATAGTGGATGCGCGGGGCGGGACCGGCATTTTGGGCGTTCACCCGGAGACGGACGTTCCCCTCGTCGTCCGGTTCGCCCTCGGCGACCAGCTGGACGGTCGTCTTCTTCTTGGCGGGCGACTTGGTCACGAAACCGTTCCCGAGCTCTTCCCACGCGCCCTTGTTGCACGCGATCGCCTTGACCTGCTCGAGACCCTTGGGCGGCAGCCACGGCATGCCGGGGGCGCATTCGGCCTGATCGACCGCGTCGCTCCAGCGCACGTCCGTGCCGTTGGGGGGCCAAAGCAGCTCCGCCGCCTTGATGCGGATGGGGTCGGCATCGGCCTCGGGATCGAGGTACAGCTTCTTGGGATCCGAGGCGAGGGTCCTCTCGATCTGGGCCTCGCCGTCGAAGGGCTTGCCGGAATCGCGTTTCAGGTCGAGCGGCTTCGACTCGAGCTTCGGCGGTTGGCCTTTCGGCTGGATCGGGAAGACCACCCGGTTGAAGATCGAGAGCGCCGTCGCGTGGAACTCCTGCTGGTAGGCCTCCAGCTTGCCTTGGAGCTCGTCGCGCTGGGGATGGCCCTTGGCGATGCGGGTGTCCGCCTGCATGACCGCGAACAGCTGTCGCGCCGACTTTTCGAGGCTGGCCACCGGCGTCTTGTCGCCGGTCAGCACGCACACGTTGTTCTTCTGCGTGATCTCCTCGAAGAGCTTCTGCACGGTCTGGGGCGGAAGCTTCGAATCGGGCGTCACGATGAGCAGGACGCGCCCCTTGCGGACCTGATCGGCGATCTCGTCGATCTTCGGAAGCGGAAGCACCGCGGCATAGGCCACCCGGCGCGACGGGCGATACATCTCGGTCAACTTGTTGACCATCAGCTCGTCGATCTTGTTTTGCGGCGCCTTGTCGGCAAGATCCTTGAGGAGCTTGGTCAGGTTCTCCTGGCGGTCGAAGTAGTGCTTGCCGTCCGGCGTGTGGTGGAGGTACCAGGCGTGGGCCTCGAGCAGTTCGAATGCCTCGAGAAACTCCGAGGGCTTCCGGTGGGGGGCCACCAGGCACTCCACCAGCTCTTCCCTCGTGATCCCCTTCACGGCATTCACCGCCGTGGAGAGGCTGGCCGTCAGCAGGAGCGTCCCGACCTGCCGGGCCGCGTCCGACGATCGCTGGGCGTCGAGCGTCTGCGCGTGCGCCGCTCCGTTGTCGTCCCACAGGTCTTTCGACACGACATCACGCATCTCCGAGATGTCGGTGATCTTGTCACGGACGTCGGCAATCGCCAGATCGAAATGCTGGGCGCCGATGAGGTAGACGTCGTCGTCCTTGCGCTCCCAGACCGAGCGGAGCAGTCGGGAAGCCAGTTCCATCAGGCCGCGGGTCTGCTTGAACTTCTCGTTCTCCTTGAAGAGCGCTATCAGATCCTTGAGCCGCGGGTGGAACGGGTACGTGCTGGCGACTTCCTCCGACAGGGCTTCCGCGCCTCTGCTCGCGACCTTTGCCTTGGTCGCCTCCTGGAGCACCTCACCGAAGACAACCGCAACCTCGTCGATCTCGCTCTTGGTTGCAATGGACTTGAAGAGACGCTTCCGGAGGATGTCGTAGATCTCGTTCTTGGCGAGATCCACGGGGGTGATGGTCTTCTCTTGGCGGCCAGTCTCTGACCGGGCATCTTCGAGCGCCTTGTTGATGAGGCTGGTACCCGTATCGTAGGCGGCAGCCAGGTCGCTGACGACCACGCAAACGTTGGCCTTCTTGCCCGCCGCCGAGAGCATGTTGGCAAACGCACGCGTGGCGACGTCGGCAACCGTTCCCTGCCCGACCTGCTGGGTCGCGTAGTAGTGGAAGTACGGCGGAAGCTCGTCCAGGAGGATGAGGGTCGGCTCGGCGGACTCGAACAGCTTGAGCCAATCCGATTCCGATGGCGCCTTGGGGCCAGCGTTCCAGAACTGCGCGAAGGCTTCGCCCTTGCCGAGCTGCTTGGCGATCTCGCCCCAGAAGAACTCGTTGGGGTGGTTTCGTCCGTTGAAGGCCGCAACACGAGCGTTTCCAAACGCGTCGATGTAGCTCACATGGGAGATCACCTTCTTGCGCAGCGCCGGGTTCCGGGCGAGCAGGCCAAAGCCGACGAGCAGGTGCGTCTTACCGCCGCCCATGGCCTGCTTGAGGTGGAACACACCCGAGTTGGACCGGCCAGCGAGGCGGGCGATGCCCTCCTTGATCAGCGTCTCCATGCCTTCCGTGATGAACGTGCGCTCGAAGAACGTCTCCCCGCCGCCCTCTTCCCGGATCAGTTCGTCAAGCTGCTCGATCTGATCGCTGACTCGGATGTCGAGGGCGTTGGGTGCGAGTTGACAAGCTTGCCTAACGGTCTTCAGAGGCATGGTCGGGTCTCGGGCAAGGGAGCGTTTCGATTCCCCGGTCATGAGCGACCAAGGACGGGGGATATGGGTTTCAAAGATAGCGTCTTAGGCATGACGCCGTAGACGACTTTCGAGGTCTTCGACGCCGTGGACCAGGCTTCAGATCGGCTGACGGCATGGCGCCATGGAGCGGCGTTGTGTTGGCGCTCAATCCTCTTGCCACTCCTTCCCCATCCACGCCAGATCCGCCTCCCAGTGCTGGCAGGCCCGCGACCAGTCGCCGTGGGTGCGGGCGGCGGCCAGGTTCCGGAAGGTCTCGATCATCCGGACGATCGCGCGAAGCCGGCGGCGGGTGGCCCGGCCGCCCCAGAACGATCCTTGCCCGGTGGGCAGCAGCGATTCGGGCAGGAAGAGGACGTCGGTGATGACCCGCCGCCGCTCGGGAACCGGCACGCCGCGGGTGCCGACCGCGTAGCCCATCATCTTCAGCAGGCTTTGCGGATTCCAATCGAGCCTCTGGCCGTCGGGCCAGCGACGGATGAAGAGCTCGACCGCCGGTCGCCGGTCGCGGTCCCACTCGATTAGGGCCTGCGGGTCGACGACCGGGATCGCATCGTCGGGCGATGCCGGCGCCCCATGGATCGGTTCCTCGAGCGAGAGCTCCCACCAAGCGATGAGTACGTCGTCGAGCCGGTCGCCCGGCCATCCGCCGTGCTCGAGGACCGTCGCGAGATGATCGAGGAACTCGGCACGAGACCGCTGCGGTAGGTTCGGGTTGAGAAACCTCGGCCAGTTGTGGGCGAAGCCGGCGTTGAAGCGCGGCAGCTTGATCCAGTGCAGGATCCGCTCGTAGTCGGCCTTCGGCCGGCCACCGTCGAGCGGCAGCAGGGCCCGCACGCCGGCGGGAATGAGTCGCGTCATCGTCGCGTGGGCCTCGACGGGCGAACGACGCACCGCGGGGCGATCAGGAACCAATCGACTTCCTCCTCCCCGCCGTCTCGACCACCGCGTGCTCGACCGATCGCCGGAGCGACTCGTAGCCGTGACCGGTGCACGAGAACCATTGCAAGCCCTCGTCGTTCACCCGCCTCCGCAGGTGGCGGCCGAGGTTGGTCCGGACGAAGGTGAGGATCACGACGGCGTGGTAGTTGGCGAGGTTCCGATCGAGGTCGCTGATCTCGGAGGCCCAGTTCGCCCCCCAGCCGGGCCGCCAGATCTTCAGGCGTCCGCCGGGCCACTGCTTGGTGAACCACTCGAGCAGCCGGGTCTCGTACTGGCCCTGAATCTCGTTCCCGCCGACCAGGGCAATCTTGGGCCGGTCGCCGGCGATCGGCTTTGGCGGGGCGGGCCGGCTGGCCCGCAGCGAGTCCTCGAGCGCGTTCGGTATCCCGAGTTCCTTCAGCTGGTCGGCGCAGTCCTGGGCAAGCAGGCCGCGGCTCGCCTTGAGGGCGGCATAGCCAATGAATCCGAGCAGCTCACCGACTCGTTCACGGTTTCCATCCTCGAGATGGCTCCGGACGAGGATGGCATCCCGATCGCTTTCCTGCCACGTGAGCTGCCAGCATCGTTCGTCCGAGTCCTTGGCCTCGAGAAGATCGACGAGGACCTTGCGGGCGACACGGTCCGAACTCGCCCGCACCTCGAGCCGGTCGGCGCACCGCTCGCGGATTTCCAAGGAAGGATCCGCGTTGCGGGCAAGCCCCCGCAGGATCCGCACCTCGAGCCGCGAGCGCTCGCCGGGCGTCATCGCCCGCTGGTCCGACTGGTCGAGCAGGGCCGAGGCGATGACCGGCGTCTTCGCGACGAGCTCCTCGACCGGCAACGCCTCGTCGAGCGACGCCCCGAGGGCAAACGAGTGGCGCAAGATCGCCTCGGCTTCGGGGGCGCCGAGCGCGATCGCGTACTCCCCCGCTTCGCGGACCAGCGCGGGCTCGAGCCGCAACCCGGCCTCGAGCGCCCGCAACAGGCTGGCCGCGGCAGACGCCCCGACCTGCTCGGACTCGCCGTCCTGCAGCTCGAGGATCGCGGCCATCGCCTCGACGATCGCCGGGAACGGTCCTTGGGCGAGATCGATCTCGAGCGACGACAGCAGGCCCGACGCCTTTCGCAACCGCTCGAGCGCCTTGGCCCGCTCGGCCCTCGTCGAGTTCTTGCGGAAGACGGTCGGCAGCGCGAGCAGGAAGAGCGACGGCGCATGACCCTGCCCTTCCTGCTCGGCCTTCAACAGCAGTGGCTCAACCGCGGCAATCCGACGGATCAGCGAGTCGAGGCCGGTGCCCTTGAGCGGCACCTCCTCGATGCGCACGATCCTCAGCTTCGCGAGCGCGAGCCCGCCCCAGAGCGGGGCACGGAACTCCTGCTCCTCGATCGACGCCTTGAGCCGCTCGAGTCGCTGGATCGCATCGTCGAAACGCCCGCAAAGCCGCAAGGCCGTCGCCTCGAGCCCGACGACCGAGACGTCGAAGACCGACGTGAAGTCTCTCGACTCGTCGTAACCCGGCAGGCCACGCGTGCGCTGGATGTCCTTGATCTGCTGCCGGATGTGCCTCAGCAACGGCAGGGCCTTCTTGGGTTCACCCTTCCGGACGCTGCGGGCGATTCCGGCCAGGACCGGCTCGATCAGGGCCGGCGAGTCGCGGAACGAGAACCACGACTGCACGAGTTCGGCATCGTCCATCGCGATGGCCGCCCGGATGACCATGTCCGCCACCGCGACCCGTGCGACGAGCACTTCACGAGGGAAGTCCTGCATCGCGGTCTCGAACGCCGCGACATCCTCGGCAGCGAGGGCCTTCACCCTCGCGACGAACGCCGCATCGCTGTCGGTGCGTCGATGCCCCTCGAGAAAGCCCTTGAGGTACCAGATCCGACGGATGACGTTCCCGCCCGGCAAACGCGGACGGATCTCGCGACCCATCAGAGCGTCGACGAAGCCGACGAGGGCCTGGCTGGGGAAACGCTTGTCGTTCAGTCGGACCAACTCCTCGACGATCGCGGCGATCTGCTCGAGGCTCCGCGCCCCGGTCGCCCCGTTCGCCGCCTGGACCGCCGCGTCGATGAGGACGCGGTCGAGTTCGCTGACGTTCGTCGGGGACGGCGGCGTCGCGACCTTCGGCGATTCGCCCGCGGCGTGCGCCTCGTCCTCCTCTTCTTCCCATGTGTCTTCCTCCTCCTCCTCCTCCGCCGCCTCTCGGGCTTCCGACTCCTCGGGCGTCCCGACGGCCGACATCGCCCGCCTTTCCGGCGAGTTCGGAGCGGGGGCACGATTGCCGGCCGGCTCGGCCTTCTCGTTCCGGGAGTCCCCCGCCTCCCGCGGCAAGTCGAAACCAGACGGCACCGAAATCGGGCACTCGAGAAGCGCCTGCCTCGCCACGGGGCGCCACGCGTCGGTACCGATCTCGGCGGTGATGCCCATGATCAGCCGCACGAACGGGCCGAGCGCCGGCCCGCCGTCGCCCTCGAGCAGCCGCTTCACGTCCGCGATGGCCGGGGCCTTGTCGCCGTACCCCACGACCGGCCGTCCGGTCTCGGCGTCGAACTCGGTGCCCAACGCACGGTGCACCTCCTCGAGCTCCTTGGGAAAGTGGGCGGTCAAGGTCGACGAGATGGCATGCACCATGTGATCCGGATACTTGCTGACGGCAAGCCGGAGCCCGGGCACGTCACCCCGGCGAATCTGACCGAGAACGGTCTTCTCGCGACTGTGGGTGACCTTGGCGACGAGGTTCGCGACCTGGATCGGAACGCCGCCCTCGTCCTCTCGCCACCACTCGACGCATCGCTTCAGCAGGTCGGCCCGGAAATCCGACGGCAGTTGCTTCCAGACCTCGTGAAACATCTCGGCCACTCCTTGCGGCCGGTGCCGAACACCCTGCCGGGACGCAATTTATCCCCAAGATCCGCCCAACGGAAGTTCGCCGGACCCGACGACCCGAACGTTATCCAAACGGGGCGCCCGATCCGGCCGAGGCGTCGATGCGTGCGGCAGCTTGCTACCTTGCGGCACCAAAGCCCTCCGTGTCAATGATGATGAGACACTCCCCATCGCTCCAGACCATCAGGGCGACCACGAGTGTCCACCATGCCGAGAAACCCTGTCAGCACGCCTGAATCCCCCTCCCGCGACGCCCAGCGACCCGTCCGCCGCCGTTTCAGCGACCGCGAGAAGCTCCGGATCCTGGACGCCGCCGACGCCTGCACCCGCCCCGGCGAGGTCGGCCTGCTCCTCCGCCGGGAGGGGATCTACACCTCGCACCTGGCCA
>JBIKVN010000329.1:0-2919 GCA_044356865.1 Phycisphaerales bacterium
CGAGCCCGAACGCCGTCGCGACGACCGCGCCTTTCGAGAAGTTCAGCGCGACGAGCCCCCCCGCCGCGAGCGCCGCGACCGCGAGGAGGATCCATCGCACGCGTCCCCCCGCGACCGCCGCGCACCCCGCCAGCCCCACCGTCGCGAACGCGGCGAGCGCCGACACGAGGTTCGCGAGGCCGAACCAGCCGGTCGCCTCGACCTGCCGCAGCCGACGCTCGAAGTTCGCCGCGGCGGGCCCGTCGGGATCCCAGCCGCGTTCGGCGAGGAACGCCTCGCGGTTCTCCTCGAAAAAGGCGACCCACCGGGGATGGTCGACGAGGGCCTGCACGAGGCCTTTCGCGATCAGCGGCACCGTGATCGCGAGCAGTCCGACGACGAGCAGCCGCCGGCTCGCCGAGTCGCGCGAGAGGTGCGCCGCCGCCGCCGCCGCCACCGCCGCGGAGAGCCACGCCGAGCCGCGGTGCAGGTCGGCCGCGTCGGACAGGCCGTGGAAGGCGACCGGAAGCGCAGGAAGCAGGGCGAGCGCCATCGTCACGGGATCGACGCCGCGGCCCGCGCGGCGCTCGGCGAGCAACGCCAGTCCGCTCGCGACCAGCAGCAGGAGGTCGACCATCCAGCTCGCGAACGGCCCGAGCCCGGCGAACGGCAGCGGATCGAGCGCCGGGTCGACCTCGAACCTCGCCTCGAGACCGGTCGCGACCAGCACCCGGATCGCGACCGCCGCCAGCAGCCCGATCGCCGCCCACCGCCGCACGGGATCCGTTCCCGGTTCCGCCGCGGGATCGCTTCCGCTCACTTCGGCGCTCCCCCGTCGCGCTTCCGCCCGTGCACCGCGAACTCGAGCGTCGCGATCGTGGTCAGCACCAGCGTCGCCTGCACGCCGACCAGGACCGCCTGCCACAGCGCGAGGCTTCCGAGGAAGATGCCGGAGATCCCGAGCACCGCGGCCAGCATGAGGATCACCCCGACCGCCTCGGGCCGCGAGAGCCCGAGCCGCACCAGCCGATGCGAGAAGTGCTCCTCGCCGCCGACCAGCGGGCTGCGGCCTTGCGCGAGCCGCACCGCGGTGACCGCCACGATGTCGTAGATCGGGATCGCCAGCACCAGCAGCGGCATGAGCGTCCCGTACCAGGCGGTGCCGAGGGCGTAGTCGGGCTTCTCGATGTCGACGAAGGTCGTGCGGGCGACGAGCGTCGCAAGCAGGAACCCGAGCGGCAGGCTTCCGCCGTCGCCCATGAAGATCCGGGCCGGCGGCCGGTTGAAGGCGAGGAACCCGAGCGTCGCGCCGGCGACCATCGCGAACGCCGACGCGACGAACCACTGCTTCCCGAGCACGGTCGCCGCGATCATCACCAGCGCCGCGATCGTCGCGAGCCCGCCCGCGAGGCCGTCCATGTTGTCGGTGAAGTTCAGGGCGTTGACGATCGCCACGATCCACAGGACGGTGAGGGCCACGCTCGCCGCGGCGCCGACCGGGCCGAAGTCCTCGAGGAACGAGAAGAGCCGCACGTCGGCGATCCACGCGATCCCGATCGCGACCGCGAGCTGCGGAAGGAACTTCGCGAGGGCCCCGAGGGCCCGCCGGTCGTCGACGAGGCCCACCAGGTGCAGCACGATCGCCCCGCCCGCGATCGCGAGGCCGGTGATGGCCGAGTCGTGGAACCGCGGAAGAAACGGCTCGGCCGCGGGCACGAGCCGGATCACGAGATCGGGTGCGGCCAGCACCGCGAGGCTCGCGACGAGCAGCGGCCCTACCGCCCCCGCCACGATCGCGATGCCGCCGATGTTGGGCACCTTCCGCAGGGTCTTCGCGTGCCCGGGCGAGCCCGGCGAATCGAGGGCGCCGAGCCGGTGGCCCGCGCGGACGAGCAGCGCCGTGACCGGGAGCGAGATCCCGAGCGAAAGAACGAAACAGGCAAGCACGGGCAACAGCACGCGGGGAAAGGTACCTTTCCCGGCCGTGAAGCGGATCACCGTCTACTGCTCGTCGTCGACCGCCCTCGAGCCCCACTTCGCGGCGACCGCCCGCACCCTCGGCGGCGAGATCGCCCGCCGCGGCCTGACGCTCGTCTACGGCGGCGGCGGGATCGGCCTGATGGGCGAGGTCGCCCGGGCCGCGAAGGCCGCGGGCGGACGGGTCGAAGGCGTGATCACGCGGCAGTTCGTCGCGCTGGAACAGGCCTGGGACGGCTGCGACGAGATGGTCGTCGTCGACACCATGCGCGAGCGGAAGGCCGGGCTCGAGGGCCGCGCCGACGCGTTCGTCGTCCTGCCCGGCGGGCTCGGCACCTTCGAGGAGCTCTTCGAGATCCTCGTCGCCCGCTACCTCGGCCACCACCGCAAGCGGATCGCGATGGTGAACGACCGCGGGTACTGGGATCCGCTGAAGGTCCTGCTCGAGCACGCGATCGAGCACAAGTTCGTGCGGCCCGCGGTGCTCGAGCTGCTCTCGTTCCACGGCGATCCGGTCGCGGCCCTCGACGCGGCGCTCGTGCCGGCCGGGGACGACGGCGGGATCGAGCGGTTTCTTCCCCAGCACGGAAGATCGCACGGGGCCACCCACGACTCGCCGCATCGCCCGCGAGGAGCCCATGGCGGGTGAACCCGTCGGCCTCATCGCCGGCCAGGGCGACCTGCCGCTGATCGTCGCCCGCGGGATGGCCGCGGCCGGGCGGCCGGTGCGGGCGATCGGGCTGCGCGACCAGTACCGGCCCGAACTCGTGCCGCTCTGCGAGCGGATCGAGGAGGCGGGCATCCTGCAGATCGGCCGGTGGATCCGCCTCGCCCGCCGCATGGGCGTGCGCGAGGCGGTCATGGTCGGCCGCGTCTCGAAGGCCCGCATGCACGACCCGTGGCGGCTCGTGCGGCAGCTGCCGGATTTCCGCGCCGCGCTCATCTGGTATCGTCGCTTGCGGC
>JBIKVN010000330.1:0-2911 GCA_044356865.1 Phycisphaerales bacterium
ATCTGCCTCGCCGAGGTCTGGGTCCCGAACGCGAAGACCGGCAAGCTCGAGGCGATCCCGAAACTCGTCCCGACCTGCCAGCAGGCGGCCTCCGACGGCATGGTCGTCTACTCCGACAGCCCCAAGGCGACCGCCAACCAGAAGGCGGTCATGGAGTACCTGCTCATCAACCACCCGGTCGACTGCCCGGTGTGCGACAAGGCGGGCGAGTGCCACCTGCAGGACTACTCCTACCAGTACGGCCGCGGCCAGAGCCGCTTCGAGGAGGAGAAGGTCAAGCAGCCGAAGAAGGACGTCGGCCCCGGCATCCTGCTCTACGCCGACCGCTGCATCATGTGCACCCGGTGCGTGCGCTTCACCCGCGAGGTGACCGGCACGGGTGAACTCATGGTCGACGGCCGCGGCAACCGCGAGTCGATCGACGTCTTCCCCGGCGCCGCCCTCGACAACGAGCTGGCCGGTTGCGTGACCGACATCTGCCCGGTCGGGGCCCTCCTCGACAAGGATTTCCTCTTCCAGCAGCGGGTCTGGTACCTGAAGAAGTCGCCGGCGATCGACGGGATCACCGCCAGCGGCGACAACCTCTGGGTCGAGCAGAACGAGAACCGCGTCTACCGGGTGCGGCCGCGCGAGAACCTCGAGGTCAACAAGTGGTGGACGACCGACGAGATCCGCCACGGGTGGAAGTTCGTCCACTCCGAGGAGAGGCTCTCGCTGCCGGTCCTCCGCGGGGCCGAGCCGTTCGTCCGCGAGGACGCCGCCGACGCGTGGGACACCGCGATCCTCGCGGTTGACCGCCAGATGAAGGCGCTCGGCCCGGTCGCGAACAAGCGGCTGGCGCTTCTCGTGAGCCCGATGCTCACCTGCGAGGACGCGTACTGGCTCGCCCGGTACGCCCTCGAGGTCGATCCGCAGGCGGTGCTCGGCGTCGGCCCGGTGCCGATGCACGGCGCCGAGAGGACCTTCCCCGGCGGCTACGCGACCTGCGCCGAGAAGGCCCCGAACGCCCGCGGCGTGCGGCGGACGCTCGAGGCGGTCGCCCAAGCCAACCGCGCCCGCGGCAACGGAACCGTCCACGCCTTCGACGCCTTCCTCGCCGAGATCGCGAAGCCGACCTGCGGGGCCGCCATCGTGACCGGGAACTACCCGAGCGAGTGGTTCACGCCGGCACTCGTGTCGGCCCTCGCCGGGAAGCACGTCACGCTGTTCGACACGCTGCCGAACCGCTTCGCAAATGCCGCCGACGTGCTGCTTCCCGCGGCCGCCTGGCTCGAGAAGGCCGGCACCTTCGAGAATCGCCACGGCCGCCTGCAGACCTTCCCGGCGGCGATCCTGCCGCTCGAGTTCGCCCGCAGCGAGGCCCAGATCGCCCTTGACCTGCTCGCCGAGTGGAAGGGGACCGGTGCGACCCGCTTCGACGCCGCCGCGACCCGGGCCGAGATGGCCCGCGTGCCCGGTCTCGAGGGTCTCGCGACCGCCCATGATCCGGTCGAGTCGGCCGAGACCGTCGAGAGCGACATGCCGCTCGTCGAGCTCTGAGCGATTCGCCCCTCGATACCCGCCCGCTCCGGCGGCGAAACCCGCCGCGTGACGCCCGCTTCCGACCAATCCTCCGCCTCCGCGCCCGAACCCCGGGACGAGAGCCGACGCGCGGTCGTGCGCGAGGTCTGGGCCATCGCCTGGCCCACCGTGCTCACCATGGCCTCGTACACGGTGATGCAGTTCGTCGACAGCCTGATGGTCTCGCGGGTCGGGGCCCTCGAGGTCGCGGCCCAGGGCAACGGCGGCGTCTGGAGCTTCGCGGTCGTGGCGTTCCTGTTCGGGATCCTCACGATGGTGAACACCTTCGTGGCCCAGAACGTCGGGGCCGGGCGGCCGGACCAGGCGGCCCGCTTCGGCTGGACCGCCCTGTGGTTTTCGCTCCTCGCGTGGCTCTTCATCCTGCTGCCCTACGCGGCGATGCTGCCCCTCGTGTTCGGCCTCATGGGGCACGAGGAGCGGCTGGTCGAGCTCGAGACCGACTACGCCCGCATCCTGCTCGTCGGCGGCATCGTCACCCTGGCCGGCAAGGGCATCAGCAGTTTCTTCTTCGGGATCCACCGGCCGGGGGTGGTCGCGATGTCGGCGATCCTGGGGAACGTCGCGAACGTGGGCCTCAACTTCGTGCTGATCTACGGCGAGGAAGGCCTGCCCGAGTTCGGCCTGCCCGGCATACCCGGCACGCCCGCCCTCGGCGTCGCGGGGGCGGCGATCGCGACGGTCTGCGGCACGGCGGTCGAGCTGGTCATCCCGATCTCGATCTTCCTCTCGAACCGCTACCACCGCGAGTTCGCGACCCGCAGCACCTGGCGGCCGAGCCTCTCGGCGCTCCGCGACCTTGTCCGGGTCGGTTGGCCGAACGGGCTGCAGTTCGGGAACGAGCTCATCTGCTGGGCGATCTTCATGAGCGTGCTGGTCGGCACGTTCGGCAGCGTCCACATGGTCGCGGGCTGGTCGGTGCTGCGGTACATGCACCTCTCGTTCATGCCCACCGTCGGCTTCGCGACCGCGACCACGGCCCTCGTCGGCCGCTGCATCGGCGAGGGACGGCCCGACGCCGCCGCCCGCCGCGCTCACGTCGCGGTGGCGATGGCGATGGTCTACATGACGGTGTGTGCGGCCCTGATGTTCGCCTTCCGCGGTCCGCTGGTGGCGATCTTCGCCGACGGGCAGGGCGACCCCGAGCTGGCCGCCGAGGTGGTCGCGATCGGCTCGACGCTCATGATCTGCGCCGCGGTCTTCCAGACCTTCGACGCCCTCGGGATCGTCTACGCGGGGGCCCTGCGCGGGGCGGGCGACACGCTCGTGCCGGGGGCGGTGACGGTGGGACTCTCGTGGGCGGTCATCGTCGGTTTCGGCTGGTGGCTGACCG
>JBIKVN010000104.1:0-10504 GCA_044356865.1 Phycisphaerales bacterium
CTGAGCGTTTCCGCCCGGGAACGGTTCACCGAATCCCGGCCGATTCCGCCCCGGCCCGCGACGGCCGGGCTTGTCGTGGCTTCGATCGTCGGCTGCACAGGCGGCGAAGCGAACAAGGGAGACAAGCGATGAATCAAGCGCAAGCGACGGGAGCGGCGAGTCTGTTAGGGATCGCCTTCGGTGCGGGGACGATCTCGTCGATCGCCGCGGGCCAGTGCGGGGCGATCACCGTCGAGGTGGCGGGATGGGGCCAGGCGGGCTACCACCAGACCACGCTCGCCCCCAGCCCGCGTCACGCCCGCGCGATCGCGGCCGGCAACCAGAACTCCTTCGCCGTCCGCGAGGACGGGGGCATCTCGGGCTGGGGCCGGAACGGCTTCCATCGCCTCGCGGACGCTCCCGTCTCGATCGTCGACGCGATCGGCTTGAGCGCGGGTGAACTGCATGTCGCGGCGCTCCTCGCCGACGACAGCGTCTCCTGCTGGGGCGACAACTCCGCGAGCCAGTGCAACGTGCCGCCCGGACTCTCCGCGGTCCTTTCGCTGAACGCCGGCCGCTTTCACACCGTGGCCGCCGACTCGTCGGGCGCGGTCTGGTGCTGGGGCCGAACCGCCGAAGGGCAGTGCACGCCACCGGCGGATCTCGGGCCCGTCGCGCTCGTCGCGGCCGGGCGATTCCACAGCGTCGCCCTCGAGCGCACCGGCACCGTGCGGTGCTGGGGCTGGAACACCGACGGTCAGTGCAACGTGCCCGCCGGGCTCGCGGGCGTCGTTGCGATCGGCACGGGCGCCGTCCACACCATGGCGGTCCGTTCCGACGGCGGCGTCGTGGCGTGGGGCTCGAACGCGAGCGGCCAGCGGAACGTACCTGCGGGCCTTGGCCCGGTCACCGCGGTCGACGGCGGCGAGGGGCACTCGGTCGCCCTCCTCGCCGACCGCACCGTGGCGTGCTGGGGCCTGAACATCCTTGGACAGGCCACGGTCCCGGCCGACCTCGGTGCGGTGGTCGCGATCGCCGCCGGGCATGACCACACCCTCGCCCTCGAGGAAGGCGGCACGGTGCGGGCGTGGGGCGGGAACGAGCACGCGCAGCGCAACGTCCCGATCGACCTCGGCTCGGTCCGCTCGATCGACGTCAACACGTACCACAGCATCGCGGTCGGCTCGACCGGCCGGGTCATGGCGTGGGGACTCAACGGTTCCACCGCCTGCGACGTGCCGCCCGGACTCACTGGGGTGGTCGAGGTCGCGGCGGGCGACGGCCACTCGATGGCTCTCGACTCCGATGGCCGGGTGACCTGCTGGGGTGTGGACTCCGACGGGCAGTCCACGGTTCCCTCGTGGGTGAACAACATCCCGATCGCCCGCATCCGCGCGGGCTCGTTCCACAGCATCGCGATCGAGTTCCTTCCCGGCGGTCTCGCCCCCCTGCGCTGCTGGGGACGCAACGACCAGGGGCAATGCAACGGATCGGGAACCCTCGTGCGCGACGCCGACGGAGGGGTCAACTTCACCATCGCGATCCGCTCCGACGGCCAGGCCACCGGCTGGGGCGGAAACGAGCACGGCCAGATCTCGGTGCCGCCCGATCCGGGAACGCTCGTGAGCGTCTCGGCGGGCGACTACCACGTGCTGGGGCTGCGTAGCGACGGGACGGTCCGGGCCTGGGGCTGGAACGCGAATGGACAGGCCAACGTGCCCGGCGGCCTCGGTCCGGTGCAGGCCGTCGCGGCCGGCCGCACGCACAGCATGGCGCTCCTCGCGACCGGCCTCGTGCGGGTCTGGGGCGGCGATCCGGGGGGACATGGGCACTTCCTCGTGCCCCACGCGCTCGAACCGTTCACCGCGATCCGCGCCGGCCGCGTGCACGACCTCGCGATCCGGGTCGGAGCCGACTCCGACGCCGACGGCATCGAGGACGCCGTCGACAACTGCCCGTGCACCGCGAACGCCGACCAGGCGGATGTCGACGGGGACTCCGTGGGCGACGCGTGCGACGCGTGTCCGGCGGATCCCGCCAAGGCTCTCGCGGGCGCCTGCGGCTGCGGCGTGAACGACATCGACACCGACGCCGACCGGACGCCCGATTGCCTCGATGGTTGCCCGCGGGATCCGTTCAACCTCGACTCCGACGGCGACGGCTCGCTCGACTGCCTCGACGGGTGCCCGGGCGATCCGGCGAAGACCTCGCCCGGCGTCTGCGGGTGCGGCGCGGTCGAACAGGACACGAACGCGAACGGCATCGTCGACTGCATCGAGGATTGGACGGTGGTCGACCCCGCGGTGCTGCAGCCGGGAGACGTGCAGCCCGGCGACCGGTTCGGCTTCGCGATCGCGAGCGACGGCGAGTGGCTCGCGGTCGGCGGTCCGGGCCATTACTACCCCGCCTTCCCCATCGCCTACGGGAATGTCGGGCGCGTGAACCTGTTCCGCCGGGAAGGATCGACCTGGACGCCGTCCGCATCCCTGCTCCCGGCGCTGATTCTTCCCGAGGAACGCTTCGGATGGTCGGTGGCCCTCGACGGCACCAGGCTCGCGGTCGGGGTTCCGGGCGGAGACTTCATCGACGCCCCCGACTCCGGGCGGGTCGAGGTGTTCGAGTGGGACGGCCTCGCCTGGCAGCGGGTCGCCCTGATCCGGGATGCGGTCCCGGTGCCTTTCGGGCAGTTCGGGTGGTCCGTCGCGATCGAGGGCGACCTGCTCGCGGTCGGCACCCCGAACGCCGCGCGGGGCGGCCTCGCGAACTCGGGCGAGGTCTCGATCCATCGTCGCGAGAACGGAACCTGGACGAGGATCGCGACGCTCGGCTCGGTGCCGGAAACCGCCGGCGACCGGTTTGGACAGTCCATCGCGTTCGGCGGCGCGGCGGCGTCGCCCCTGCTCGTCGTCGGATGTCCGCGCGACGACCAGCCGTCGCGGGCCGATTGCGGAGCCGTCTACCTGCATCGGCTCGACGCCGGCGGGATCCCGGTCGAGACCACGCGGCTGGTCGGTCCCGCCCCGCTTCGCAACGCATGGCTCGGGTCCACGGTCACCGTCGACTCCGGCGGCACCTGCATCGCCGCGGGGGCGCCGGTCGCCGATCCGGTCGGCATCGGTATCGATGCAGGAAACGCTGTCCTCTGGACCCGGGACGGTTCGGCGTGGTGGGGCCAGACCGTAAGCACGCCCGGGCAATCGGCGGGCGAACGGTTCGGCTCGTCGATCTCGCTCGACCCGACGGGCGGACTCCTGCTCGTGGGATCGCCGCACCGAACCGTCGACGGAGCCGCCAAGCGGGGCATCGCGACCCTCTTCCGACGCTTCGGGGGCATGAGTTGGGACGACGGCACCCCGCTCGCCTATCCGGGCGGCGCGCCCTATCCAGTCGGTTCGCAATTCGGCACTTCGGTGGCCTTCGCCGAGGGGCAGGCGCTTTCGGGCGGCCCCGAACACGGACTTCCCTTCAGCGGCGCCGTGGCGGTCTTCGCCGCGCCGGTCTCGTGTGTCGGCGACGATGCCGACGGCGACGGGTACTCGGCGGCGTGCGACGGGTGTCCGGACGACATCTCGAAGATCTCCCCCGATACCTGCGGCTGCGGCGTCGCCGAAACGGATTCCGACCTCGACGCGACGCCCGACTGCCTCGACGCGTGCCCGCTCGACCCCGCGAAGGTCGCGCCCGGCTTCTGCGGCTGCGGCGTGCCCGACGTCGACACCGACCTCGACACGATCCTCGACTGCGTCGATCCCGACGACGACGACGACGGCGTGCCCGACGAGTCGGACGGCTGCCCGCTCGACCCGCTCAAGAGCGAACCGGGCCTGTGCGGCTGCGGCGCGAGCGACGCCGACGGCGACCTCGACGGGACGCCTGATTGCCTCGACGCGTGCCCGGACGATCCCGCGAAGATCGCGCCGGGAACCTGCGGCTGCGGCGTCGCCGACGACGATCTCGACGCCGACGGGCTGACCGATTGCCTCGGCCTCGGCCGGATCGACGAGACGGCCGCGATCGCCGCGCCCGACACGCTGGCCGGCGACGACTTCGGCGGCTCGCTCGCCTCGGACGGCGCCTCCGGCGGCCTGGTTCTTGTCGTCGGCTCGCCGCTAGACGACGTGGCCGGCAAGACCGACGCGGGAAGCGTCGCGATCTTCACCCGCAGCGCCCCGGACGAGGAGTGGACCTTCCTCGAGCGCCTCTCCGCCCCATCGGTGCGGGCCCTCGAGCAGTTCGGCGCCAGCGTCGCCCTCGACGCCGACACGCTGGTGGTCGGCGCCCCGCTCAGCGATGTGGGCGGCCTCGTCGACGCGGGCGCCGCATACCGCTACCGGCGGGCCGGGTCGGGCGGCTGGACGCTCGTCGACATCCTCCACCGCACGGGCGGCGCCGCCGGCGACCGCTTCGGGCAGGCGGTCGCCGCCCGCGGCGGACTGGTCGCGGTCGCGGCGCCGAAGGCCGATCCAGGCGGGCTCGCCGATGCCGGCGCGGTCGAGGTCCATCGCGAGGAGGAAGGAACCCTCGTCCTGTACCTCGTCCGGAACGGCGAGTCGGCGGGCGACTCGTTCGGGCAGTCGATCGCGATCGCGACCGGCGGCGAGACGCCGGAACTCGTGGCCGGCGTCCCCGGCGACGACGAGGGTTCGAAGACCAACTGCGGCGCGGTCCAGGTGCTGCCGATCGTCG
The DNA here is from genome assembly GCA_044356865.1 of Phycisphaerales bacterium. GTDB lineage: Bacteria > Planctomycetota > Phycisphaerae > Phycisphaerales > SM1A02 > JBEIUL01. The sequence goes on from JBIKVN010000104.1 coordinate 4,666, forward strand.
ACGGGGGCGGCCGCACGCGGCTGCTCGCCCCGACGCCGATCCGCAACGCCGGGCTCGGCGGCTCGGTCGCACTCGGCGGCGGAGGCGGCGGCGGCATGATCGCGGCCGGCGCTCCGCTCGCCGACCTTTCGGGCGTCGGCACCGACTGCGGGCAGGTCGTCGTCTGGACCCTATCCGGCGGAATCTGGTCAGGCGTCGAAGCCCGTCCCGCCGATCACGCCGCGGGCGAGCGGCTCGGAACGAGCGTGGCAATCTCGGACGACGGCCAGTGGCTCGTCGCGGGCGCTCCCTTCGACACCGTCGGTGGCATCGCCCAGCGAGGCTCGGCCGCGCTCTTCGCCCGCGCGGGCGCGAGTTGGATCACCTTCGATCGCCTGACGCTTCCGCCCGCCGGCACCTCGGCGTCGCGCTTCGGCACCGCGGTGATCTCGTGGTCCGGGTCGATCGCCGTCGGCGCCCCGAAAGACGCGCCCCCCGCCGGCGGAACGGTCCGCGAGTTCACCCTCCCGCCGCCCTGATCCTCACGCCACGCCCGGCCACCACCACCAGGCGAACGCGGAAAGCGCGACGGCCCCATACGCCCCCGCGACGAGGTCATCGAGCAGGATGCCCCAACCGCCGCGCCGCGACTGGATCCCCTGCGCGGGCGGCGGCTTCACGATGTCGAGGATGCGGAAGAGCAAGAATCCTGCCGCGGCGAGCGTGAGATCTTCCGGAAGCCCGATGCCCCACGGCAGCCAGACGAGGGTGAGGGCCTGCCCCGCGACCTCGTCGCTCACCACCGAGCCGGGATCCTTCTTGCCGAAGATCCGTTCGCCAAGGTCGCCGAAGCGGACGGTCGCGACGCTCGCCGCCAGCATCAGCAGCACCATCGCGAGCGAGATCTGCTCGATCGGGCAGCCGATCCGGGCCATCAGGAACGCGAGCGCCGCCGGCGGCAGCGACCCCCAGGTGCCCGGAGCCGGCCGCAACCGCCCGAGGCCACCGGCCGTCAGGCAGAACCGCTCGAAACCGTAGCCGCGGCCGTCACTCACTCCGACCCCTTCCCGTCCGACCAGAGGAGGCCGGTCCGCCGCACGTACGGCCACGCCGACCAGAGGGTGAGGACGACCGTCGCCCACACCAAGGCATCCCGCGTCACCGTCCACGCGCGGCTGTCGGCCAGGCCCTCGTTCACGGCGACCGCCAGGCAGATCGGCGCCGTGATCGACTGCAGGACCATCTTGAGCTTCCCGGCCCATTCGGCCCCGAACGCGACGCCGCGACCCTCGAGGACGCCGCGGACGCTGGTCACGAAGAGCTCGCGGGCCAGGATCACCGTCACCATCCAGCTCTGCACGCCGGTGAGCATCCGGAACCGCTCGTAGTCGCCGTCGCTCGGCACCGCGAACCGCGGGCTCGCGAGGAAGACGAACGCCCCGAGCACCAGGACCTTGTCGACGAACGGATCCATGATGCGTCCGAAGCCGCTCACCACCTGCCAGCGGCGGGCGAGGTGGCCGTCGAGGAGGTCGGTCAGGGCCGCCACCACGAAGAGGGCCACCGCGAGGTTCCCCCAGAAGGCGCGGTCGGGATGGGGGCCCATCCGCAGCGAGAGGGTGATCGTCGCGAAGAACGCCCCGGCCAGGACCAGCCGCGCGACGGTCAACGCATTCGGAAGCGATCTCCTCAAGCCCGGGGACATGGGCCGGATGCTACGGCTCCGCCGCCGGTTGCGTCGGTCGGGCCCCGGGGATGCATCCCCGCCGCGGTCGCACGGTTGCGGGTCCGGGCGGCTGCCCGTAGATTTCCGCTTCCCGGTGGGCGGGCTCGGAGCCGTCCAGCCACGGATGGCAACCGATCCCCTGAGCGACCCCTGAGCGACCCCTGAGCGACCTTTGAGCGACCTTTCACTCACGCCCACCCTGCTCTACCTCGCGGGCGCGGCAGGCGCGGCGGGTCTCTACCTCGTGCTCCGCCCCGGTCCCCGGGCCGCCCGCGTGGCCGGGATCCTGCTCGGGCTCGGCGGTCTCGCCTGGCTCCTCGTGCAGGTCCTCAAGAACGCCCCCAGCCTCAACGACGGCGGGCCGCCGGTCTTCGGCCTCCTGTTCGCGATCATCGCGGTGGTAGCCGCGGTGCGCATGGTCACCCACCCGAAACCGGTCTACGCGGCGGTCTACTTCGTGCTGGTCGTCCTCGCCTCGGCGGGGCTCTTCCTGCTGCTTCTGGCCGAATTCATGGCCTTCGCCCTGCTCATCGTCTACGCCGGGGCGGTCCTCATCGTCTACCTGTTCGTCCTGATGCTTGCCCAGCAGTCGCCCACCGACGGCGATGTCGAGTCCAGCACCGCCTACGACCGCGTGCCCCGCGAGCCGTTCGCGGCGGTGGTGGTCGGCTTCATGCTGTTCGCGAGCCTCGGCGAGTGCCTCTTCGTGGCCAGCCCCATGCTGCGACAGCCGGCCGACCCGGCGGCGGTCGAGACGGCCGACCTCGACGCGTGGAACGACCTCGCGACCATGCCGAAGCTCGTCGAGCGGATCGCCCGCGAGCGCGAGCCGGCGACGGTCGCGGTGGTGCCCTTCCCCGACGGCCGGATCGTGATGCCGGGGCCGGACGGCGGGGCCTCGGTGAAGGTCACTGCGAAGACCGAGGCGGGTGAGGAGACCCGCACCGTGGCCCTCAGGCCCGACGACCTGCCGGGGAACACCCAGCGGCTCGGCCTGGCCCTCGTCCTCGGCTTCCCCGGCGGGCTCGAGCTCGCCGGCATCATCCTGCTCATGGCCATGTACGGGGCGGTGGTCCTCGCCCGCAAGCAGATCGAGCTCGGCGAGGACGACCGGCGCGAGCTCGCCGGACTTCCGCGACTCGGCCTCGAGGAATCGGAACCGCCCACCCGCACCGGAGGCCGCGCGTGAACCACCTCCCGCTGCTCGCCTCCGCCTCGCCGCTTGATCCGGAACTGCTGCAGGTCGCCCTCGCGACCAGCCTCCTCCTCTTCTGCATCGGCCTGATCGGCTTCCTCGTGCGGAGGAACATGATCCTCATGTTCCTCTCGACCGAACTCATGATGCAGGCCGCCGCGATCGCCTTCGTGGCCTTCGGCCGGATGCACCTCGACCTCTCGGGACAGACCTTCGTGATCTTCATCCTGACCGTGGCCGCAGCCGAGGCGGCGCTCGCCCTCGGGCTCGTGGTCCTCCTCTACCGCAAGCGCGAGACGCTCTCGACCGAGGCGTGGACGGAGCTCGGGGAATGCTGAGCCTTCTCGCCCAGGCCGCCGACCCGGATCCGGCCGGACGCCTCGCGTTCGCCTCGTGGATCCTCTACCTGCCGGCGATCGCCGCGATCGTCTGCCTCGCCTTCGGGGCGATGAAGGTCCGGAACAAGCTGCCCGCCGTCGTGACCGTCCTCGCCCTCGGCGGGGCGTTCGTCGTCGCGGTCATGACCTACCTCGGCTGGGAGGAAGTCGCCCAGCGGGCCCCCGTCGCGGTGCCGATCGCGAGCTGGCTGAACTTCGCGTGGGGACCGGGCGAGGGCCAGCGGCTGGCCCTCGGCGACTTCGCCCTCTACCTCGACGGCCTGAGCCTCTTCTGGATCCTCTTCGTCACCGGCCTCGGCACGCTCATCGCGATCTACGCGAGCGAGTACATGGAGGGCGATGTCGGCAAGGGCTATGTCCGCTTCTTCGGGGCGGTGAGCATCTTCCTGCTCTCGATGGGCTGCCTGGTCCTCGGCGGCAACCTCCTCATGCTCTTCCTCGGCTGGGAAGGCGTGGGCCTCGCGAGCTACCTCCTCATCGGCTACCACCACGGGAAGCCGGCGGCGGTGGCGGCGGCGAAGAAGGCGTTCATCACGAACCGGATCGGCGATGTCGGGCTCGTCCTCGGCATCTGGCTCTGCTGGCAGAACTTCGGCACCCTCGACTACGCGAACCTCTTCACCGCGGCCGGCGAGATGGCCAAGCAGCCGACCGGCGCCGGGGCCGAGTGGATCCCCTACTGCCTCATGCTCGGGGCGTTCGGCAAGAGCGCCCAGTTGCCGCTCTATGTCTGGCTTCCCGACGCGATGGAAGGCCCGACCCCGGTGTCGGCCCTCATCCACGCGGCGACGATGGTCACCGCGGGCGTCTACCTGATCGCCCGGACCTATCCGCTGTTCGACCTCCATCCGCACGCCCTCGAGACGGTGGCCTGGGTCGGCGGCCTGACCGCGATCCTGGCCGCGACGATCGGCATGGCCCAATACGACATGAAGCGGGTCTGGGCGTACTCGACGATCTCCCAGCTCGGCTTCATGTTCCTCGGCCTCGGCGTCGGCTCGACCTTCGCGGCGAGCTTCCATGTCTTCACGCACGCCTTCTTCAAGGCGACGCTCTTCCTCACCGCCGGCGCCGTCATGCACGGCTTCGCGGGGCAGCTCGACATCCGGAAGCTGTCGGGCATCCGCAACGTCCCGGGCTTCAAGGTCGTCGCCTACACGATGCTCGTCGGGTGCCTCTGGCTCGCGGCGATTCCCTATTCCGCCAGCTTCTTCTCGAAGGACGCGATCCTGCTCACCGCGTTCACGAACGAGGCCCACGCGGTGCCGGCCCTCGGCTGGCTCGGGCTGGTGACCGCGTGCCTGACCGCGTACTACTCGTTCCGGGTCTGGTTCCGGGTCTTCGGCGGCGAGACGAGGTACGAGCCGGGCGACGAGGTGCACGGGCACGGCCAGGACGACGATGGGCATGGGCACGGGCACGACGACCACGGTCATGGCCATGCGGCCCACGGCGACTTCCATCCGCACCCGCCGCGGCTCGCGATGAACGGCGTGGTGACGCTGCTCGCGATCGGGTCCATTCTCGCGGGCCTGCCGAGTTATCTCGAGCTCGCCGGCCGGCACAACTGGGTCCACGACATGATCGCGGCCTCGACCGCGGCGTCGGGCGTCGGCGACGCCCACGGCGGTCACGAGGGCCACCTGCTTCTCGGCATGGATCCGCACCGGGCGGTCGGGCTGCTCTCGATGGCGGTCGCGACGACGGGAATCCTGGTCGCGCTCTACCTGCACCTGATCAACCGCAACGCCGCGGATCGGCTTCGGAAGGGAATGCTCGCGTTCCCGCCGACGCGGCTTCTCGTGAGCGGCGCCGAGAACAAGTGGTGGGTCGACGAGCTCTACGAGGTGATCCTGATCTGGCCGGTGAAGGCCCTCGGACATGTCTTCGCCTTCCTCGACCGGCACCTCGTCGACGGCTTCTGGACCCACGGGCTCGGACGAGGTCCGGCCTGGATGGGCCGGGTCTTCCAGCCGCTCTACAACGGGCAGCTCCAGGGCTACGCGGTCACCATGGCCGGCGGCTCGGTGCTGATGGCGGTCTGGATCCTCTGGGTCTGGATGAAGGGAGGGGCCTGACATGGACGCCGAACGGATGCTCCTGGGGCTGGTCCTCCTGCCGGTCGTCGCCGCCGTGTGCATCGCGGCCGCCCCGCGCGGCCTCGCCCGCGGGATCGGCGTGGTCTCGAGCCTCGTGCTGCTGGCCTACTCGATCTGGGTCGCGATGCAGTTCCCCGAATGGAAGAGCGGCGCGTTCTGGCCGGCGGCGGGTGACGCGTCCGGTCTGCCGCTCGGGCTCGGGGCGACCCTCGCCCTCGCCGCCGACGGCGTCTCGATGACGCTCGTCCTGCTGACCGCGTTCCTCACGCCACTCGCGCTTCTCGGCAGCTGGACGGCGATCGCCGAGCGGCAGAAGGAGTTCTACGCCTGGTTCATGCTGCTGACCGCGGCGACCATGCTGGCATTCACGGCCCGCGACGCGATCTCGTTCCTGGTCGGCTTCGAGTTCACGCTGGTGCCGATGCTCTTCCTGATCGGGATC
>JBIKVN010000331.1:0-2904 GCA_044356865.1 Phycisphaerales bacterium
GAACTGGTCCGCTCAGGGCAGAATCCGTGCAGAACCGGTTCGCTTTGGTTCGTCTGGGTTGACCGCAACGGAAATGAGGTCACCCTAAGGGCTTGAGAGGGTCGGATTGGGATGTGCGTCCTCGCACCTACGGGGGTCGAAACCCAACCTGGCTTCTCTCTTCGGACGGATCGTTCCACCGTCGGGCCTTCGGTCCCGACACGACTTCGGAGAAAGCCATGGACCTCAAGATTGGACTGTCTGCCCTCGTTGCCGCGACCGCGATCACCTCGGTCTCGTCGGCCACCATCGTCATCTTCAATCAACGCAATCTGTGGGAGAGCTTCGTCGCCTCCCAAGGCACCTTCGTCTTCGACGAGGACTTCAACGACATCGCCGACGGCACCTACGCCTCGCCGTTCGCCCACACCACCGGCCCGGTCAACTGGACGGCCACGGCGTCGGGCGGCATCGCGGTCCAGGGCGGCGTCTTCTCGACGAGCAATCCCGTGCCGTTGACCTTCAGCATGCCCGGCACCCCCGTGAATGGCGTGGGCGGGAACATCTTCGGGACCGACGGCAGCTTCGCCGCGGCTTCGGCCCTGATCTTCATCTCGCTCAGCGATGGCACGAGCTACGCCGGCGTGATCAACAGCCCGAACACCTTCACCGGTTTCTACTCGACCGGCCCGATGATCACCGGCCTGACGATCCAGGCTGTGTCGACCTCCGCGCAGACCGTCTTCGCGACCGTCGACAACATGGCCTTCGCGGCCGTGCCCGCGCCGGGCGCCTTGGCCCTCCTCGGCCTCGCCGGGGCCGTGGTCGGCCGTCGTCGCCGCTGATCGGTTCTTGCTCTCCTCCGAAGTTTCGACCTCCCGCGTGCAAGCGCGGGAGGTCTGCTTTTGGCCGAAAAGAAGAGCGAAAAGAAAAGATGGGCCGCGGGGATTGAGGCCGGCGACCCACCTTGCAGAGAGCTGATTGGGGCCTCGATCGGTTGACCGACTTGAGGCTGAGGGAAACATGCGATCGGGAACGGGCGGCGTCCAGCGACGTGGGGCGTGGTCGGGCGTTCGTGGGTCGGGTGGTAAGGCCGACGCGGGCGGTGCGGGCGCGAACCGGCTTATCGGCCGCTATCGTGACCGGGTGGCCTCCTCCCCCCGCGTCGTCAGCCTGCTTCCTTCGGCAACCGAGCTGCTGTGCGAGATCGGCGCGGCGGACCTGCTCGTCGGCCGCAGCCACGAGTGCGACGAGCCGGCGGAGATCCGCGACCGGCCGGTGCTGACCGGCCAGCGGACCTCGGGCGGCTCGAGCGCCGCGATCGACGCCGAGGTGCGGGCGAGCCTCGCGGCGGGGGAGTCGCTCTACACGCTCGACGCGGAGCAGCTGCGCGAGCTGAAGCCGGACGTGATCCTGACCCAGGACCTGTGCGAGGTCTGCTCGATCGACCTCGCGACGGTCCGGGGCGTGGCGGCATCGCTGCCGAACCGGCCGACGGTGGTGAGCCTCGACCCGAAGTCGATCTTTGACCTGTTTGACGATGTGCTGCGGGTCGGGGCCGCGGTCGGCCGCGAGCGGGATGCGGAAGAGGCCATGGTCCGGCTCCGCGACCGCTACTGGCGGGCGATCGACTTCGTGAACCCGTACGTGCCAGGCCCGGAAGTGCTGTTTCTCGAGTGGTGCGACCCGCCGTTCGTGGGCGGGCATTGGACGCCGGCCCTGATCGAGGCGGCGGGTGGTCGGCATTCGCTGAACTCGGCGGGCGCGAAGAGCCGGACGGTGACGGCCGAGGAGATCGTCGAGGCGGCGCCGGACCGGATCGTGGTCTGCCCGTGCGGGTTCGGGCTCGAGCGGACGATGGCGGAGCTGAAGGAACTCCCGTCGCGGGCCGCCCGCTGGTGGCCGCACGTGCCGGCGACGATGGACGGCGACCCGCGGGCGATCGTCGCGGTCGACGGCAACCTCATGTTCAACCGGCCGGGCCCGCGGCTCGTCGACGCCTTCGAGTGGCTGGTGGCCTGGCTGCAGGATCGGCCGGAGCTGGTGCCGCCGGGGTTCCCCGCGATCGCGGTCGATCCTTCTTCAATGGCCCCGCGCGAGCGCTGAGAGCGCGGAACGGGGCGTTCACGGACCACCGTGCCCGCACAGGTCCACCAGACGGCATGGCCCGACCCGCGCGATCGCCGCTCGCGGGCTTGAACCTTGCCGATCGCGGGATTGCCGCCATGTTGCCTCCATCGGACGCGGCGAGGATCGACGTTCCTCCCCACCGTGCCCGGCGTTCCGGACGAGCGGCCTGTTCCCGCCGCAGATCCGGATCCGTGGCGCCCCGCGGCGCCGTTCCCGCATCGCCGGAGATTCCGGCACTGTTCCCGAGAGGCGACTTCACATGAACCTCAGCCGCACCCTGTTCCCCGCCCTGGCCATCGGCGTCCTCGCCGGCTCGGCCTCCGCGACCGTCGTGGTCTTCAACCAGCAGACGTCGTGGGATTCCTTCGCCGCGATGAGCGGCAACGTGGTGTTCTCCGAGAACTTCACGAGCTTCGCCGACGGCGTCTACAACCCGCTCGTCGGCATCACCGAATTCGTTCCCGGCGGCGCCTTCGTCGCCTGGGAAGCCGCCTCGTCGGGCGGCGTGTCGGTCGACGCCGGCACGGTCAGCGCGACCTCGCCGCGGGCCTCGGTGGCCTGGAGTTTCGCGCCGAGCGACGACTATCCGCTGTACGGCGTCGGCGGCAACTTCTACGCGACCGATGCGGACGGCAATCCGATGTCGTCGCTGGTCCTCATCAGCCTGTCGACCGGCGTGACCTACGCCAGCGTGATCGACTCGCGGAACTCGTTCACCGGCTTCTACTCGCTGACCGGTGCGATCACCGGCATCACCATCGCGGTGAGCGCGGGGCCGAGCACCACGGTCTTCAC
>JBIKVN010000332.1:0-2885 GCA_044356865.1 Phycisphaerales bacterium
GCCGCGGCCGGCGGCGACTCGGCGGGCTTCTCGGCCTCGGCCGGCTTCGCCTCGCCTTCCTTCCTGTCCTCCTCGCTCGCGGGCTTGCTCGGATCGGGCCGCCCCCACGCGGTCATCGCGACGGTCGGGATGCCGCGGTGGTCGGTGAGCCAAAGCCAGAAGCTGCCCGCATGATCGAGGCTTGCGGCCCGCGACTGCCCGGTGGTGTCTTTCGCGAGCGTCGCGAGCTCGCGATGGAACGGCTGGTCGTCGGCGAGGAAGACCATCGGCGTGCGGCCGGTCGCGTCCATGTCGCGGGTGTCGGGGAAGTTCACCGCGTTGTCGTGGCGACCGAGGACCAGCGCCGCCGCGAGGTCGCGGCGCTCGCGGACGAAGTTCGCCAACGCCAGCGACTCGACGGCGCTGAGCTGGTACCGCCCGGCGTCGGCTGAGAACTCGGGCCAGCGGTGGGGGAAGTTCCGGTCGAGATTCGTGCCGCCGGGGCCGTCCTCGGCGATGCGGCCGTCGCCATCCGCGTCGATGCCCTCGACGAGCAGCGCGTAGACCGGCGTCTCGCCCTTGAGCGGATCGGCCGGCCGCAGGAGCCGCGGTTCGCTCGCGTCGGCGACATGCGTGGCGACCAGCGGCGGCTTCGGGTCGGCGACCCGCATCTGCGTCACGACCCCGTCGCCGTTCAGGTCGCGGGGCCCGTCCTCGTCCGCGGTGCCGTCGCGATCGTCGTCGACCGGGACCGGCGTCGCCGACTGCACGGCCGGAGCGGAAAGCGTCGCGTCGGCCGCGTCGGGGTTCATCCGCGGCAACAGGTAGACCACCGCGTCCGCGGGCAGCGCCTCGTCGGCGAGGAGCTTCGCGACGAGTTCCGCCGCGATCTCGCTGCCCACGAGGTGCGAACCGTCGAGGCCCGCGACGACGAGCAACGCGGGCCTTCCGGGCGAGGGCGTCCCGATCGTGACGAGCGGCAGGTCGCGACCGCCCGCCGACCGCCCGATCGAAGAGACGGCGACGGGGCGGCCGGTCGCCGCGGCCGCCGCGTCGGCCACGGCCTTCGCGAGCGCGGCCGAGTCGCGGTATCCGGCGGGCGGACCGGCGAGGGCGGACACCGACGCGAGCCCGAGGCCGGCCAGCGTCGCCACGAGTTTCATGCGGGTTTTCATGGTTTTGGAAGAGAGGAAGTGGATCTTTACAGCTCGATCTTGAGCGTTCCGCCGTCGAGAAGATACATGCCGACGAGCCACTGCTCGACCAGGTATGGCTCGACTCGCAGCACGCCCTCGACCGAGCCGAAGACCATCGCGTGGCGGCGCCCGACCGGCACCGCCTTGTCGAGCTTCACCTCGATCGCGTCATACGGCGTCGGCGGCACGCCGATGCAGCAGCCATCCCATTGGTTGAGCATCACGAGCGCTTCCTTCGACTCGCTCGCGACGAGCGGGAACGCGAGGTAGCCCTCGATCTTCACGTGCGCCCCGTCGAGGAAGGCGATGCGGCCGGGAAGCTTCAGCGAACCGGTTCGGGGCTGGTAGGTGTCGCCGGCGCTGGTCAGCAGGTCCCAGTTGATCCGGTAGGGCCTTTCGGCGGTGCCCTCGCCGCGGACGACCCAGCGGCCGTCGAGCAGGATCGAGCCGTCGGCCTGGCGGGTGATCGTGCCGGGCACGACCTCGGCCGAGGGGATCGTGCGGGCGGGGGCGGGCGTCGGCTCGGTCGGCCCGGTCGCGTCGGGCGAGACGGGGGCCGGGGCCGCGTCGATCGGTTTCACGACCGCGGCGACCTCGGTCGCCCGTGCGGTGAGAAGGTCGGCGACGAGTTCCTGCTTGGGGTCGGGCGCGGGCGCGGGAGTCGGCGTCGCGGCCGCATCCAGCATCTCCTCGAGCTGGGCCGCCTCGCTCGCCCGGGCCCCCGAAGCCACCCGGCCTTCCCGCGGCGGCTGGAACGCCAGGATGATCGCGGCGATCGCGAGCAGGCAGGTGATGGCCCAGAAGACCTTCATGTCGCGCACTTCGCGTTCACCCCGCCGGCCGCAGGTTCTCGAGGATCGGCGTCCGGTACGCCCGCACCGCCGGCACGATGCCGGCGAGGACCGCGAGGGCCACCGTCGCCCCGAGGGTGATCACCGCCGCCCGCGGGTCGATGCCGGGCTCGATCACGAGCCCGACCCGCGCCTCGAGGATCCCCGCCGCGAGCGAGCCCCCGACGAGGGCCATCGCGATGCCGACGAGGCCGCCGAGGAAGCCGAGCGAAGCGCTTTCGGCCAGCACCATCGAGACCAGCCGCCCGCCCGAGCAGCCGAGGGTGCGGAAGAGCGCGATCTGCCGCCGCCTTTCGCCCATCGAGTGGTACAGGGCCAGCAGGATCGACACCGCGCTCGCCAGCAGCACCGCCGCGGCGATCGCCAGAAAGAGCGAATCGACGTTCGCGACGATCGCGAAGAGCTGCCGGACCTGTTCCGACGGCATCGCGACGGTCAGCGTCGGGTCGCGGCGCAGCCGGTCGAACTGCGACTGGATCGACGCGCTCGAGTTCGAACCCTCGCGGGTCGGGACCCGCAGCAGGATCCCGGTGATCTTGCGGTCGTCCTCGACCAGGCTCGCCGCGGTCGCGATCTCGTGCTCGGGCTCGAGCTCGAGCCGGTCCTGGGCGTGCAGGATCCACGAGCTCTCGAGGTCGGTGAAGATCGCCCGGTCGTGGGCGCTTCCGGTCGGGCCGAGGATGCCCACGACGGTGAACTCGTGCTCCTCGTGGACGTGCCCGTGCTCGGCTCCGGCGCCGGCCCCGTGCGTGAAGAGCAGCCTCGCCCCTTCCTTCAGCCCCGTCGTCGCCGCCACCGTCGAGCCGAGGACGACCTCGAAGCCGGTGCCCTCGCCGGTCGGCGTCCGCGTGAACGCCCG
>JBIKVN010000334.1:0-2883 GCA_044356865.1 Phycisphaerales bacterium
GTAGCCGGCGAGATCCTCGGCCGTGAGCGTCCCTCCGCCGTCACGCGTCGCGTTCACGATCCGCTCGGCGAGCTCGCCGCGGTACATCGCCTCGGGCCCCTCACGGCCGATCCGCTCGAGCGTCGCGGCGAGTTCGGGCAGGCGAAGGATCGACCCCTCGGCGAGCGGCTTGCCGCCCCCGGCGAGATGCACCCTGCGGAACTCCACGAACTCGCCGCCGCCGCCGGGCCACGCCGCGAGTTCCTCGGCGACCGTCGCGGTCGCGCGGGCGTGCACGGCATCGACGGCAAATCCCTCGCGGGCGAGTCGCACCGCCGGGGCGACCGCATCGCCGAGCGAACGCCGGCCGAACCGCTCGATCGCCGCCGCCAGCCCCTTCACGTGCCCGGGCACCGCGACCGAACGCCCGCCGCGGGTCGATCGCCCGGCGACGATCTTGCCCTCGGCATCGAGGTAGTCGGCGGGGTTCGCCAAGGCCGGTGCGGTCTCGCGGAAGTCGAGCGCGTAGGTCCCGCGACCGGCCAGATGGACGAGAAGGAACCCGCCGCCGCCGATCCCGCTCGACTGGGGTCGCACCGCCGAGAGCGCGAAACTCATCGCCGCCGCCGCGTCGACGACGTTCCCACCCGCCGCGAGCGCCTTCGCCCCGGCCTCGGCCGCGAGCGGGTGCGGCGCCGCGACCGCGAACTCGTTCCCGGTGAGGCCGATCGGCGGGACGGGATCCGCGGCGTCGGCGGGGGAGAGGCCGATGGCGATCGCGAGGGCGGCCGCGGGAATCGGAAACGGCATCGCCGCAGGCTACCGCCTTCCCCGGTCCTCGCCCCGTCCGGTTCGCTTCGGTGGTAGGTTTCGCCCCGAGCCGCCATGAGCGAACCCCGTCCCGCCGTCGCCGCCGACCTGCCCGCGATCGCCGCGATCTACGCCGAGTCGATCCCGGGGCTCATGTCGACCGCCGACCTTTCGCCGCCGCCGTTCGAGAGTCGCGTGGCCTGGTTCGAGCGGCGCGACCGCTCGCGGCGGCCGGTGCTGGTGATCGAGGAGGACGGCGAGGTGCTCGCGTGGGGCAGTTTCAGCGACTTCAAGGAGCGGGCCGCGTACGCCCCGACCGCCGAGATCTCGATCTACGTCGCGGCCCGGGCCGCGGGCCGTGGGCTCGGGCGGCGGATGCTCGAGGCGCTTCTCGCGCGAGCCCCCGCCTGCGGCATCGACCGCATCCTCGCGATCTGCTTCGCCCACAACGAGGCGAGCCTGCGGCTCTTCCGGTCCCGCGGCTTCGTCGAGTGGGGCCGCCTGCCCGGGGCGTGCGACATGAAGGGGACCCGCCGCGACATCCTCATCCTCGGGTCAGGAACATAGGGAAAGACAGCCCATGCCTCGATCGATACCGCTCGCTTTCGCCGTATGCCTCTTCGCGTCGCCGTCCGCGTGGTCGCAGTCGACCGTACCCGCCGCGAAACGCCCCTCGGCCGAGGAGCGGGCGGCGGCGCAGGCCAAGCGGCTCGTGAACGACCTGCTGCCGCCCGGGCCCGACCGCGGCCGCCTCCTCGAGGCGATCGAGGTCGCGGGACTGCCCGCGCCGGGCGAGGAGACGACGGCGGCGATCGTCGCGACGGCGGTCGAGGCGTATGCGGAATGGCGGGCGGCGGAAGAGCCCTCGCTCGCGACGGCGCTCGCGGCTCGCGCGGGCGACGCGGCCAGCCGCGGTTCGCCGATCGGGCCCGAGATCATGGCCGACGTGGTGCGCCGCTGGGACGGCGGCTTCCGCTTCGAGCGCGACGCCCTCGACGACCTCGTCGCGTCGCTCGCCGAGCCGCCGCCGGCCGGCGACGTCGAGATCGCCCGCGATGCCCTCGCGGCGGCCGAGGCGAACGCGCTCTTCGGGCGGGTGCCGCTCGGCACGATCGACCCGAAGCTCGACCTCGTGCGCGAGGCGACGCGCTGCCTCGCCGGCACCGAGGTCGCGCCGGCCCGCGTGCGCGAATTGCTTGGCGGCTATGCGAAGGAACGGGCGGACCTCGCGCGGACGCTCGCCGAGCGTCGGCTCGCGACGATGTCGCGAGGGGGCGAGGTGGCGATCGCGGTGCAGGCGTGGTTTGCGCGAAAGTCCGCCGAGGGCGGCGCCGCGGCCGACCCCGCCGAGATGCAGGGCCTCGGCATCGTGCTCCAGATGGCCCCGATGGTCGCCGGGGCGGGCGCCTGGCAGGATCTCCAGCGGCGGGGGGCGAGCGCCCTCGAGACGGCGCTGCCGCCCGACGCGGCCTGGTGCGTCTGGGCGTCGCTGCCGCCGGGAGCCGGCGGGGCGGCGACCCGCGAGTCGATCGAGCGTCTCGCGGCGAGCGTCGCGAACCTGCCCGACGATCGCCGCGCCGCCGCCGAGACGACCCTTCGCGACTTCCGTCGGGCCGACCTCGCCGCGATCAAGGAACTTCTCGCGACCGAGATCGAGACCGGCAAGGCCCTCGCGGAGGTCCTCGCGCCGGCCCTCGAGCCGGGCGGCCTCGCGGGGCTCGACCTCGACGCGTTCTCGCGCTCGCTGCGGGAAGGCGCGATCTTCTCGGCCGGCTCGGCTCTCGACGAGCGGCAAAAGTCCCGGCAGGGGAAGGTCGCCGCCCTCGAGGCGGCGCTCGCGGCGCCGTGACGCGCCCCGCCCGGGGTATCTTCCCGGCATGGACCGTCGAAACGCCCTCGCCCGGCCGATAGCCCTCGTCGCGGCCGCCTTCGCCCTCGTCCCCTCCATCGCCCTCGCCTGCACCGCTTTCCAGCTGCGTGCGAAGGATGGCGCGATCATCTACTTCCGCTCGATGGAGTTCGGCTTTCCCTTCCGCTCCAAGGTCCTCATCGTGCCCCGCGGCACCGAGTACGTCGGCTCGGCCCCCGACGGCA
>JBIKVN010000333.1:0-2883 GCA_044356865.1 Phycisphaerales bacterium
CGCGAGGCCGTAGTGCTCGAGGATCCTCCGCATCGGGGCCTCGCTCTTGTTCGTCAGCACGCCGCAGGCGATGCCGCGCCCGCGAAGCGCGGCCAGCGTCTCGACGGCGCCCGGCCGCAGCCGGCTCTCGACGCAGCAGCCCTCGAGGTAGATCGAGCGGAAGATCGCGAAGCCCCGCTCGAAGCGTGACGCGTCGGCCTGGCCATCGACCCGCCCGGTCAGCACGCGATGCACCAGGTTCCGCACGCCGTTCCCGACGAACCGCGAGACCAGCTCGCGATCGAGCGGCGGCTCGCCGAGCGCCGCCCGCATCGCGTTCGCCGACCGCACCAGGTCGGGCAGCGAATCGAGGAGCGTCCCGTCGAGGTCGAACAGGATCGCGCGGGGTGCGACGAACTCAGGCATCCTCGTCATCTTCGGCGGCCGCCGCCAGCTTCCCCTTCTCTTTCGCCTCAAGCAGCTCGGCGGTCAGGTCGAGGTTCTTCGCGATCATCGCCATCGAGTGCGGCCGCTCGTGCGGATCGGTCCGCACGCACATCATCACCAGCTCGGACAGCCGTGGATGGATGGCGGGATTCCGTTCGTGCGGCGGCACCGGCGGCCGCACGCGGCTGGCGTCGATCGCGCCTCGGTACAGGGCATCGCCGCGATCCTCGGCGGGCGGCAGGGCGGTCGGGATCAGTTCGCCGGTCAGCACCCAGTAGAGCGTCGCCCCGAAGTTGTAGGTGTCGGTCGCGGGCGTGATCGCCTCGCGATGGGCCTGCTCGGGGGCCATGTACCCGGGAGTTCCCTGGATGCGTTCCTTCACCGTTCCGATCGCGCACGCCTGCCCGAGATCGATGAGCTTGGGCTTCCGATCGGCGGTCATCAGGATGTTCGTCGGTTTCAGGTCGGCATGCACGAAGCCGCGCTGGTGCAGGTGCTCGAGGCCGCGGGCCACCTCGGCGAAGAGGCGGGCCGCCTCGGCGTGGGTCTTCGGCATCCGCCGGTCCAGGCTCACGCCGTCCACGAACTCGAGCAGCAGCCCAAGCTCGACGGTGCGAAAGAGCTTTCGCTTGCGAAGCAGGTCCTTGGTGCCGCGGATCGCCGGATGGTCGAGCTTCCGGCCGATCGCGTACTCGTCCTCGACCTGCTTCAGGTACCGCTCGTCCCGGTCGGTCTTCTTCACGACGTGCTTGAGCGTCCAGCGCTCGCGGGTGCGCGGGTCGCGGACGAGATACACCTCGCTCGCGGCGCCTTGTCCGAGCCGGTCGACGACCGAAAATCCAAGGAGTTCCTGTGCCATGGCGTCCGCTCGCGGCGCGGCGAGGCCGGAAGCTAAAGATAGCGTCAGTCGCGGAGCCAGCTCTCGACGGATGCCACCGGGAAGAAGCGACCGGGGCTGGCGATCTCGGCGAGGTCGGAGTGCAGGAGGACCGCGCTGTCCGGAATCCCGCAGGTGCGCTGCAACTCGACGATCAGGGCCTTCAGCTCGCGGATCTGGGCCTCGGTGAAGCCCCGCTTCTCGCCGTTCCCGACAAGACAGATCCCGATGGCGTTCTCGTTGAACCAGTCGGCGGTGGGCTCGGCCCCGAGCGGCCGCTCGACCACATGGGCTCCGGGCTGCTGCAGCCGCCAGCGCGTGCCGGGGAAGACCGCCCCGTTCCCGTAGTCGAAACCGTTGCCGATCACGAAGTGGTACCCGAGGCTGGCGTAGCCCCAGGCGCGGTGCTGCCGCTCGATCGACTCGGGGCTGCCGGCGGGGAGGCCCGAGTGGTGGATGACGATGGCTTTCCAGCGATCGGCCTGGACGTCGGCCGGCCGGGTCGCCGGATCGCGACCGAGGTCGGTGATGTTGGCGGCGATGTCCAGTCCTTCGAGGCCTTCGCCGGCCAGGACGAGCGCTGCGGCGGCGGTCGCCATCGCCAGCCCGAAGGCCGCCCAGACCGCTTGCGTGCGCTGCCGGTTCCGTTTGCGGCCGCCCTTCGACGAGCCGGAGGACTTGGCGGGGGAGAGTCGGGAGCCGGCGCGTCGGGTCACGGGTTCGCTCGAAAGTGAGGGGCGAAAGGTACTCGCCTCATCGGTCGCGCGGCGGATTGTGCCTGCAGGATTTTCCGGCGAACTTCGCGTCAGTCTTGTTCGCGGCCGAGGCGCGCCCGCAGCGCCGGCTGCGGCGTGCCGAAGACGTCCGGCTCCTCGAGCGGCGCGATGCGGGCCCGCTGCCGGTCGTAGGTCTCGAACTGCGTGCGCGGCTGGTTCGGCGGGAACACCGGCTTGTAGCAACCGCCGAGGGCCAGCACGCCGAAGGCGACGGGAACGAGCAGCAGTCGATCGCGTCGGGTCATCGTCGGCTCGCCTCGGCGGGCTCGAGTCGGACGGCGGTGCCGGCGGCGCTCATCGCGACGCGGCTTCGCCCTTCGGTGAAGGTCGCGGCCACGGCGAAGTTCGGGCTCGCGCCGGCGGCGGCAAGATCGACCGGCACCTCGACGGTGTAGTGGGTTCCCATGAAGCCCGACCGGTAGGCGTCGCGGACCTCCGCGGGTCCGAGCCGGATCTCCCCGATCGGGATCGCCGGGCCGGACGTGGGCAGGGCGGTGATCGCAACCTCAAGCCAGCCCGTGACCTGCACGAAGCGGCCCCGGCCGTCGACCGGCTCGAGCCAGACCCGGGCGACGCCCCGGCCCGGTTGGCCCGGCAGGGGCTCGACCACCGAACCCGACTTCAGCTCGAGCCGTCGCGCCGCCGGCGTGTTCGCGACGACTTCGGGATCGACGCCATCCGCGGCCCCCTCCGCCTCGGCGGCGGCGAGGGCCGTCTTCAGTTCTTCGACGCGGGCGGTCAGCTCGGCGTTCGACTCCCGCAGCGAGCGGTTCTCGTCGCGCAGGGCATCGTGGGGGCTCGGCC
>JBIKVN010000335.1:0-2865 GCA_044356865.1 Phycisphaerales bacterium
GTCGTTCACGCCCTTCGCGACCGCGGTCCGGGACATGCCGTGCCACGCCTGCGCCTCGACGTACCGGGCCCCATGCCGTTCCGGCTCGAGCATCCGCTCGTCAAAGGCCAGGCCGAGGAATCCGGCCAGGCGTCGGGCCATGCCCGGGAGGTCCTGGACCAGGTCCTCGTAGCGGACCTCAAGGAACCGATCCGGGGCGAGGTTGCCCTGCTGGGTCCGCACCGCTTCCACCGAGTTCCGCCACCGCAGGGCGGCGGCCGCGGTCCCGCCCTTGAACCAGGGCATCTCGAGCAGGCTCGGCACCACGGCCCGCGGGTCACGCACCATGTGGATGAAGCGGGCCTTCGGCATGTTCCGGAGGATCCGGCGCATCGCGAAGACATGGTGCGGGGTCTTCTCGCCCACCACCGAGACCCGCTTGTCCTGACGCCGGACCCAGTCGTCGATCAGGGCCTCGAAGACATCCACCGGCCGCCGACGCTCGGGCGGACGCCCCCGGACCTCGGCCAGGAACCGCTCCCAGTCGGTCCCGAGGAACACGAGTTCGCGACGCAGGAAGTGGTCGGGCCGGAGCCGGCTGGTCCGGTCGAGCCGGAG
Organism: Phycisphaerales bacterium; assembly: GCA_044356865.1. Lineage (GTDB taxonomy): Bacteria > Planctomycetota > Phycisphaerae > Phycisphaerales > SM1A02 > JBEIUL01. The sequence continues at coordinate 598 of JBIKVN010000335.1, forward strand.
CTCGGGCAGCAGCCGCTTGCACTCGGCATCGCTGAGCGGCCGGCTGGCGTCGTTGACGCGATGCCAGAAGAAGAAGCTCGTCTCGGGGGGAATCAGCACCTCGGGGTGCGAGCAAAGGACATTCCGCAGCAGCGTGGTCCCCGAGCGGCCGCAGCCGACGATGAAGAAGGAAGGAAGCATGGCGAACCGGATCCTGGCGGCGGGCTTCCCGCCGCTCCCCTCCATCGGGCCGATGCCCCCCCACCCTCGACTTCGAGCCGCGACGCCTTCCCGAAGGTGCGGGTATGGTTCCCGCTTCCATGGATCCGCGCACGAGCACCGGGTCGTCCGATCGCCGCATCGACTTCATCGTGGCGGGGGCGCAGAAGGCCGGGACCACGACCTTGGATGTCGTGCTCCGGCAGCACCCCCAGGTGCAACTTCCCATCTTCAAGGAACTGCACTTCTTCGACCGCCGGCAGTTCTTCCCGCCGGACGGACCGCCGGATTACGAGGCCTATCACCGCCATTGGGACTGGGGCCGAACCGGCGTGCTCCGCGGCGAGGTGAGCCCTTCGTACCTCGGCCTGCCGGTGGCCCGCGAACGCATGGCCCGCTACTCCGCTGACCTCCGGGTGATCTGCATCCTCAGGAACCCGGTCTCCCGGGCCTACTCGGCCTGGAACCATTGGGTGCGACGCGGCGGCGAGCGGCTCTCGTTCCACGAGGCCCTGCTCGCGGAGGATTCGCGACTCGCGGACCGGGCGGCCCGCGGGCTCGACGGGTACGGCGGGTATGGCTACCGATCGTTGAGCGAGTACGCGAGCCAGCTCGAGGCGCTCTGGCGACTGATCCCCCGCGAACGGACCATCGCGGTGCAGCTCGAGGCGCTCCAGCGGAACCCGGACGAGACGATGCGCCGCATCACCGATTTCCTGGGGATCGCCCCGCACCGCTTCGGCTCGATCGGACGCCGCAACGCGCGGTTCAAGTTCGGCGACATGCATCCGGACACCTCGCGATGGCTGATCGAACGGCTCGAGCCCGAGATCGCCCGCATCGAGGAGTCGCTCGGCTGGGATTGCTCGTCGTGGCGGAAGCCGAAGGGATCCAAGCGGCTCTGGGCGGTCGGCGAGACGGTGCGCCGCGCGGCGCTGCCGTTCTCGTTCGTGAAGCCGCCGCTCGAGCGCCTCCGGGCGCGGATCGGCGCGTGGCGCCGGACCCGGGCCGGACTGGCCTGAGTCCACCGCCCCGCGCAGCCGCGTTCAAGCCCCGATCAGCCGGAACACGGCCCCCACGAGGCCAGCAGCGCCGCGAGGTCGCTCGCCCCGGTCGTGCCGTCGCCGTCGAGGTCGCACGCGGGCGTGCCCCAGGCCCCGAGGAGCGTCGCGAGGTCGCTCGCCCCGACCGTGCCGTCGCCGTCGAAGTCGGCCGGGCAGGCGGGCGGCGCGGGCTGGGCCTCGAACGCCCCCATGTCGACGACCGGGGCCTTCGGCGTTCCGCCGCCGACGCCGGGGATCTCCACGATGCGGGGGTTCCCGTCGAGGTCGAGCGTCACGCCCGCCGGCACCGCGGCGTTCGAGCCGACGTCGATGCAGGGGCTGGTGGGCCCGAGGTGGAAGTTGCCGCTGGCCGCGTCGACCATCTGCGGGTCGACCGCGATGTTTCCCGTGCCCGAGGTGATGCCCTGGACGCAGGAGTAGGTCACGCTGGTCGAGCCGCCCACCGAGCGGACCCCGTTCTCGGCGGTGGTGCCCGGCCCGGTGTTTCCCCAGACGATCGAGTTCGCGACGCTCGAGCTGCCGCCGGTGTTGTAGATGCCGGCGCTGGTGACGGTCGCGAAGTTCCCGACCACCGTGACGTTGCGGATCACCGCCGCCGCCGAGCTGCCGAGCCAGATCGCCCCGCCGCCGCCCGAACCGGTCGCCCGGTTGCCGACGAAGACGCAGTTCGTCACGCGGGGCTGGCTCTGGAAGAACTCGAGGGCGCCGGCCCGGGCCGCGACGTTCTCGATGAAGGAGCAATCCTGGAAGAGCACCTGGCCCGCTCCCGCGCAGTCGAACGCCCCGCCGTAGCTGCCTCCCTGGTTCGCGACGAAATCGCAGGAGATGAACTTCGGGGCGCTCGCGTTCACGTAGCCGGCGCCGCCGCCGAACGTGCAACGGTTGTCGAAGAAGCGCACGTGGCGGATGGTCGGGCTCTGGCTCGAGAGGCAGATGATGCCCGCGCCGCGGTCGTTGTTCGCCGAGCTGTTCGCGTAGCCGGAGCGGACCTCGAAGCCGTCGAAGA
>JBIKVN010000105.1:0-10374 GCA_044356865.1 Phycisphaerales bacterium
GCGGCTCGCCGAATCCGAGCGACGACGCCTCGGCGGCGTGGGCCTCCCACGAGACGTCGTCGACCTTGTTCACGACGGCGATGACCTTCGGCGAAAGCCCCTGCCGGCGGAGCAGTCCCGCGATGGTCTCGTCGAGCGGCGTGAGGCCGTCGCGGGCGTCGGTCACGAGCAGGATGAGGTCGGCCTTCTCGGCGGCGGCCCGGATCTGCCGTTCGATGTCGCCGGTGAGTCGCGAGAGGTCCTCGCCCGCATCGTCGAAGCGACCGCCTTCCGCGGTGTACACGCCGTAGCCGCCGGTGTCGACGATCTCGACGAGCCGCGGCATCTCGCCCTCGCTCTCGGCGGGCGGCGAGAGCTCGACGATCCGCTCGACGCGGTCGCGGGTGACGCCGGGCGTCGGATCGACGATCGAGACCCTCCGGCCGGCGAGGCGGTTGAAGAGGCTTGATTTGCCGACGTTCGGCCGTCCGAGGATGGCGATTCGGGCGGGCATGGACCGCGGATGGTATCCGCCGCCGCGGCCGATTCTCAGTCGAGCAGCGAATTCCCGGTCATCTCGTCCGGTTGGGGAAGCCCGATGATCTCGAGCGCCGTCGGCGCGAGGTCGGCGAGCCGGCCGCCCGGTCGCAGCGAACGCCCGCGAAACGCCTCGCCCACCACGAAGGCCGGCACGGCGTAGTTGGTGTGGGCGGTGTGCGGGCAGTTCCCCGCCGGGTCCCACATCTGCTCGGCGTTCCCGTGGTCGGCGAAGACCAGCGCCGACCCGCCGCGGGCGAGCGCCGCCTCGACGATCGCCGCGACGCACGCGTCGACCGTCTCGCACGCCTTGATCGCCGCGTCGAGCTTGCCGGTGTGGCCGACCATGTCGCCGTTCGCGAAGTTCACCACGAGCACCGGCTCGCAATCGGGGGCCGCGAGCCGCCGCAGTACCGCATCGCGCACGCCGAAAGCGCTCATCTCGGGCTTGAGGTCGTAGGTCGCGACGTCCTTCGGGCTCGGGATGAGCTCGCGCCGCTCGCCGGGAAACGGCTCCTCGCGGTAGTCGTTGAAGAAGAAGGTGACGTGCGGGAACTTCTCGGTCTCGGCGCAGCGGAACTGCGTGAGTCCGGCGTTCGCGAGCACCTCGCCGAGGATGCCCTTCATGCGTTCCGGCCGCGCGAACGCGACGGTCACCGGCAGGCCTTCCTCGTAATCGGCCATGGTCACGAAGCGAAGCCGCGCGAGCCGACGGCCGCGGTCGAAGCCGCCGCCCTCGATCGCCCGCCACGCCGCGTCGTCTTGGACGAAGGCCTTGGTGATCTCGCGGGGCCGGTCGCCGCGGAAGTTGAAGAAGATCACCGCGTCGCCGTCGGCGATCCGCGAGGCGGCGATCGCCTCGGGCGAGCCGATCTGGACCGGCACGATGAACTCGTCGCCCTGCCGCGACGGGTCGAGCGGGCTCGCGTAGTACGCCTCGATCGCGGCGACGGCCGACTCCGCCCGCGGGCCCCCCGCCGTCGTGAGGCAGCGATACGCCTTCTCGACTCGCTCCCAGCGATGGTCGCGGTCCATCGCCCAGAAGCGGCCCAGCACGCTTGCCACCCGGCCCGCGCCCGCCTTCCCGAGGTGGGCCTCGAGCGTCCGCACGAAGCCGAGCCCGCTCTTCGGCGGCGTGTCGCGGCCGTCGGTGATGGCGTGGACGAGCAGGCGATCGCCCGGGAAATCCTCGGCCTTCGCGAGATCGACCAGGGCCAGGGCATGATCGAGATCGCTGTGGACCTTGCCGTCGCTCACGAGGCCGAGCAGGTGGACCTTGCCGCCGGTCCCGCGGGCGTGGGCGAATGCCCCGCGGAGGGCCTCGTTGGCCGCGAACCGCCCGTCGCGGATCGCCCGGGTGATCCGCATGAGTTCCTGGTCGACGATCCGGCCCGCCCCGATGTTCTGGTGGCCGACTTCCGAGTTGCCCATGACCGGCCCGTCGGCCCCGAGCGGCAGACCGACATCCTCGCCGCTGGTCCGGACGAGCGTGCCCGGCCATTCGGCGGCGAGGCGGTCGGCGAAGGGCGTCCGGGCGAGACGAACCGCGTTGAAGGCGTCCTGCTCGCGATGCGGATTCTCTCCCCAACCGTCGCGGATCACGATCACGAGCGGCACGTTCCGGAGCGTGGCGGGCATCGCCGCAGGCTAGCAGCGACCCACCGCGTTGTCCGCCCGGACGCGGGGGCGTACAGTGCGGCCGATGTCTCCCGGAAGCGCCCCTACCGTACACGCCGACCCTTCGCTCCGCAGCCGGTACACCGAGGTCCGCCAGCGGATCGACGCCGCGGCCGCCAAGTCGGGGCGGAAGGGCGCGGACATCGTGCTCGTCGCCGTCACCAAGACCGCCTCGATGGACCAGATCCGCGAGGTGGTCTCGATGGGGCAACTCGATCTCGGCGAGAACCGCGTGCAGCAACTGGTGCAGCGGGCGGCGCAGATGTCCGAGTTCCTCGATCGGGCGCGGTCGATGCCGTCGCTGCTCGGCTCGTCGGGTCCGGTCCCCGCCGCAGTGCGCTGGCACATGATCGGCACGCTGCAGCGGAACAAGGCGAAGAAGGCGGTCGAGATCGCCCGGCTCATCCATTCGGTCGACAACCTGCGGCTTGCCGAGGATCTCCAGTCGGCGTCCGAGCGCCGGACCGAGCCGACCGAAGTGCTGGTCGAGGTCAACGTGAGCGGCGAGCGCAGCAAGATGGGCATCGCTCCCGCGGCGGCTCCGCACCTCGTCGAGATGATCGAGACGATGGTCACCGTCCGCTGCCGCGGCATGATGTGCATGGCTCCGGCCGACGCGACGCCGGCCGAACTGCGCGGCACCTTCGAGCGGGCCCGCGAGCTCTACGAGGAGATCCGCACCGGCCGTCCGCGCGGCCACCGCTTCGACATCCTCTCGATGGGCATGAGCAACGACTACGAGACCGCGATCGAGTGCGGCGCGAACCTCGTGCGGGTCGGCAGCGCGATCTTCGGCGCCCCGGCGATTCCCGAAGCCGGCGACGACGAGTGATCCGGGCGGACCCGGCTCAGAACGTGTAGTTCAGGCCCCCGTAGATGCGGAGGTCGTTCGGCGTGCCGCCCTCGCCCGGGTCGCTCTGGTAGATGTCGCGGACTCCCAGCAGCATCTCCAGGCCCTTCTTCTTGTCGCCGATCAGGCACGACCATTCGGCCCGGCCTTCGATGCGGTAGTCACTGAAGTCGTCGACCTGCGGGGCGAACGAGGCGTTCACGACGATCTTCTGGCGGTCGTCGATCTTCCACTCGAAGTCCTCGCCGAAGATGAGCTCGGCCCGCCACTCGTCGGTCTGGTAGTAGTAGGTGGCACCGGCACCGGCGTACACGTCGAGAAAGATGCTCTCTTCCTTGATGAGGTGGTAGCCCGGACCGAGATAGCCGCTGAAGCGGTGCTCCCAGACCTGGAACTGGTCCCACTCGTACTGGAGCCGGCCGAAACCGAACCAGTTCGTGTCGCCGAGATCGAGCTTCTCGACCGCGGTCGCGAGGAAGTTGTTGTCGAGGGTGGTCGAGTTCGAGACGTTGTAGAAGTACTCGGCGTCGAAGGTGAGGGTGCCCTTCTCCTGCTTCCAGACGAAGCCCCCGGCGGCCCGCAGGTTGAAGTTGTCGTTCGCGGTGTACTGGCCGGCGAACTGCAGGCCGACGTAGTAGCTCCAGGGGCTCTCGGGTTCGGCGTCCGCGGGCGGCGGGACCGGGCCGAAGGTCTTCACATCGTCGGCGGGCACGCTGATCTTGCCGAGCGTGGGGTGGTCGATCTCGATGCGGCCGTCGGTCGGACCGGAAACGGTGCCGTAAAGGACATCGCCGTTCTTGAGTTCCACCTTGTCTTTCGGCGGGGGCGGCGTGGCTCCGGGATCCTGGAGCAGGGCGACGAGGGCGGCGGTTTCGAGGGAGGTCATGGATGGTTTCCTTGGGGAAAGGTACCGTTGCGGGGCGGGATGCTACCGTGCCCCGCCGGACTTGTGCTTGCCATGACCGACCGAAGCGACCAGACCGATCCCGCCCCGAGCGACGGCTACGAACTTGAGCAGCCGGAAGCGAAGCCGGCTTCGACTCCCGTTCCGGCCCCGAAGCCCGCCGCCCCGACGCCTACCCGGACCGCGACCGTCGAGCCGCCGCGTCCGCTCGTCCGCGGCGGACGCTACGACCTGCCGCTGCTCGGCGCGGGAGTCGCCGCGGCGGTGTTCACGGTCGCGTGTCTCGCCGGGGTGACCTCGTTCTTCCCGCAGTGGTCGTTCGCGGGAGCGGAGACCGACGTGTGGATCCGCGCCAACGTCGCGGTGCGCGGCGTGCTGCTCATGGCGATCGGCACGGCGTGCCTGGTGACGGGACTGCTGATCGTGGTGTTCCTCGACGGCCGCCCGACCGGTGACATGCGGGTGGTCGCCATGCGGTGCGCGATGATCGCCGCGACGGCGCTGCTGGCCCGGGCCATTCCCTTCCCCTGGGAGTTCCTCAAGGCGACTTGGGATGTCGCCGGCCCGCTGGCGGTCGCGTTCCTGCTGCTGATGCTGGTCTTCCGTCTCAAGGCCAAGGATGCGACCACCGCGCTCGGCGCCTCGCTCATCGTGCTGGTCATCCTGAGCGTCGCGTCGATGCTGGTGGGTTTCGCGACGGGCGGACCGGCGGGACCCGCCGAGCAGGCCCAGCGGTCAACGATTTCCTGAGACCGGTTCCGCCGGCGTGACGGGCGTCGCCGCCGCCTCGAGATCCTCGCGGCGGGCGATCCGCTCGGCCTCACTGCGTTCCCACGGGCGGAAGTAGCGGGCGATGCGATGCCTCGCGTAGACCGTGCCGCAGCGATAGCAGACCAGCCGCGGGCGGGCGAAGACCAGCGTCGCAACGTCGAGCACCAGCAGGACGACCAGCGCCGCAAGCCCCCGCGGATCGGCCGCATAGCCGAGCAGGCCGACCGCGGCGCCGGCGAAGGCCAGCACCACCACGAACGGGGTGACCTGCGGCAGGGCCTTGGCCCGGTAGAGCGAGCCGCAGCCGCAGCAAAGGCATTTTCGCAGGCGACCCGCGTCGTCGATCGCCCCGTCCCAGTTGAGGAACTGCTCGCGCGGCTCGCCGCCGTCGGGCGGCGTCGCCCGCACCAGGTTGGGCCGACGGGCGGGATCGACCTCGACGCGGCCGAGCCGCCGTCCGTCGACATCCCGCAGGTCGATGCGCATGCCGCGATCGTACCGCGAACCGGTTGCGGTCCGCGGCCGCGGGCACGACACTGCGTCGCGATGTCCGCCCCCGGCCTGCATGCCTCACCCCTTCCGCCCGCGCTCCAAGCCGGACTCGCCGGCCGCTTCGTCGTCTTCGACGGCCCGGACGGCAGCGGCAAGAGCACGCAGTTCCGCCGCTTCGCCGACCGGTGCCGAGGGGGCGGCGTGACGGTGACCGAGGTGCGTGAGCCGGGCGGAACGGCGATCGGTGAGAAGATCCGCGCGATCCTGCTCGACCCGATCCACGCCGAGATGGCGATGAACTGCGAGATGCTGCTGTACATGGCGAGCCGGGCCCAGCTCATGCAGGAGCGAATCCTGCCGGCGCTGGCCGCGGGTCACCTCGTGCTCGGCGACCGGTTCACCAGCTCGACGCTCGCGTACCAGGGCTCCGCGGGCGGGCTGCCGCTTGACGGGATCATGGCCGTCGGCAAGGTCGCCGCCGAGAACCACCAGCCCGACCTCACCGTGATCTTCGACGTCGACGAGACCGTCGCGGCGAAGCGGCTGTCGGAAAAGCTCGATCGCATCGAGCAGCGGCCCGCCGAGTTCCACCGCAAGGTCCGCGGCGGATTCCTGCAGCAGGCGAAGGACTACCCCGGCCGTTACGCGGTGATCGACGCGAGCCGCGAGCCCGACGCGGTGTTCGCCGAGCTGCTGGCGACGGTCACGGTGCGGCTCGCCCGCTGATCGGCCTTCAGACCTCGATCCGACGGAAGAGCGTCGCGCCCACCGCGAAGCACCCCGCGCCGATCGCCACCAGCATCGCGCACGGATACGCCATCTCGGCCGGGCTGAAGCCGCGCCAGATCGCCCCCTCGATCGACCAGATGCACCAGGTGAACGGGCTGAACGCCGAGAGGATCTGCATGAACCGCGGCATGAAGATGATCGGGATGCTGCCGCCGCCGATCATCGCAAGGACGAGGATCGCGGCCCGGCCCGCGCCCTGCGACCCGCCTTCGGTACGGAAGAGCCCGGCCAGCAGCATCATGATGCCCGCGAAGCAGGTCGCCGACGCGAGGCCCGCGACGGCGAGGCCCGCGATCGAGCCGATCTCGACCTTGAAGAAGAGCGTGCCGACGATCGCGAGCAGCGCGACGATCAGCATGCTGGTGACGACGCAGGCGAGTGACTTCGCCAGCAGGATCTGCCAGCGGCGGATCGGCGCGACGGCCAGCCGCCGCAGCGTGCCGCGGCGGCGTTCCTCGGCGAGGCTCGACGCGAACGCGACGACGCAGCTCATCATGCCCCACGCGATGCCCTGCGGGAAAGTCACCGAATAGGCGTTGGCGGGCTGCTTGCCGCCGGCGGCGACGGTCTGCAGGTCGATGCGGATCGGCGCCCACGCCTGCATGCCGGACGGAGGCGGGGCGGGCCCGCCGGACGCCGCGCCGGGCGCGAGGCGATTCCCGAGTGAACCGAGCGTCGTGAAGAGCGCCTCGAAGAGCAGCCGGTCGGACGCCGAGATCTCGGGCGTGTCGCGGACGAGGGCTCGGGCCTGGTCGAGCGAGGCCTTCAGCCGCTCGGGGTCGGCGAAGATCCGGCCGAGCTGGCGAAACGCGACCTCATTGAGCTTGCCCGCGAGAAGCGCCCCCTCGGCCTTCCGCGCCGGATCGACGATCGCCACGAGATCGAGCGAGGTGCCCGACAGCATGCGATCGGCCTTCGAAGCGAAGTCCGCAGGAATCACCACGCACGCGAGGGCCTTGCCGCGCCGCACGCGGTTCTCGCCCTCCTCGCGCCGCTCGATCCGCTCGACCTCGATGAGCGGATCGGCCGCGAGATCCTCGATGAACGCCGCCGAGATCTTCCCGCCGGCCTCATCGACCACGACGATCGGCAGCCGGGCCCGGTTGCCGGTGCCGCCGAAGATCGTCCCGAAGAAGATCGCGATCAGCAGCGGGAAGCCGAATGTGAAGAACGCGTTCCCGCGGTCGCGCACGAGCAGCGTGAGGTCCTTCCGGACGATGGCGAGCATCGCGAGCATCAGTCGCGCAGGCTCCGTCCGGTGAGCGAGAGGAAGACCGTCTCGAGGTCGGGCGGCTCGACCCGCACGCCGGTCACGCCGCCGGCGGACAGCAGCTCGCCGAGTTCCCGCACCGGGTCGGCGACGAGCTTCCGCTCGATCGCCTCGCCTCGCTCGACGACGACCGAGGTCGCCCCACCGTGCCGGGCGAGCAGGTCGGACAGCGGCCCGACGTCGAGGATCCGCCCGTGGTCCATGACCGCGATGCGATGGCAGAGCCGGGCGGCCTCTTCCATGTAGTGCGTGGTGTAGACGACGGTGCGGCCCTCGTCGGCGAGGCTGCGCACGAGCTCGAGGATGTTGTTGCGGCTCTGCGGGTCGACGCCGGCGGTCGGCTCGTCAAGCAGCAGGAACTCGGGGTCGTTCAGCATCGCGACCGCAAGGTTCAGCCGCCGTTGCATGCCGCCCGAATAGGTCCGCACGCGATCGCCGGCGCGGGCCGAGAGCTGCACCCGCTCGAGGGCCGCGTCCACACGGTCGCGGATCCGCCGGATGCCCTGGAGCCGGGCGAAGAAGCGCAGGTTCTCGGCGCCGGTGAGCTCGTCGTAGAGCGCGAGCGATTGCGGCGCGTACCCGATGCGGGCCCGCACCGACGCCGAGCGCGGCGAGCCGAGGCCCTCGTACTCGACGGTGCCCGCGTCGGGCGCGAGCAACCCGATCGCCATCGAGAGCGTGGTGCTCTTCCCCGCCCCGTTCGGCCCGAGCAGCCCGAGCACCTCGCCGCGCCGCACCGACAGCGACAGCCCCGAGACGGCCTGCACGCTTCCGAACCGCTTGGCGAGCGAGTCGAGCCTCAGCACTCAGGAACTCCCCGCCTGCACGCCGGAGGCGGCGAGGATCGTCCGCTCGACCTCGTCGGTGGCCTGCCCGAGGTTCTCGTTGGTGACGAACCGGTCGTAGATGCCGGTCTCGCGGGCGAAGGCGATCTCCTTGCGGGCCTCGGCGAACCGCCGGGCGATGGCGTCGTCGTCCTCGCGACCGCGGTCGCGGAGCCGCCGGTGCAGCTCGTCCTCGCTCGGCGGAAGGATGAAGATCGCGAGGCACTCGGGCATGTACTTCTTGACCTCGGCCGCCCCCTGCACGTCGATGTCGAGCACCACGACCTTGCCGTCGGCCAGCTGCCGCTCGACCGGCTCGCGGGGCGTGCCGTACCAGTTCCGCCCGAAGACCTGCGCGACCTCGATGAACCGCTTCTCGTCGACCCACCGCTGGAACGTGTCGCGGTCGATGAAGTAGTAGTCGACGCCCTCGCGTTCGCCGACGGCCGGTGGCCGCGTCGTCGCCGAGACGCTGAACGTCGCGCCGGTGCGCCGGAGGACCTCGCGCAGGATCGAGGTCTTTCCGACGCCGGACGGGCCGCTGATGACGACGAGCATTCCCCGCGAGGCGGTTTTTCCGACGGACATGGGACGCGAAGTGTAGCGGTCGCCGCCGGTAGAATCCCCTCCCCCATGCCCGCGCCGGCCTCCATCACCACGCCGATCTACTACGTGAACGACCGGCCCCACATCGGGCACGCGTACACCACCACCATTTGCGACGTCTGGGCGCGGGCCGCCCGCCTCGCCGGCCGCGAGGTGTTCTTCCTGACCGGCACCGACGAGCACGGCCAGAAGGTCGAGAAGAGCGCCCAGGCCCGCGGCATCACGCCGCAGGCGCTGGCCGACGAGAACGCGGCCGAATTCCGCAAGGTGATGGGCACGTTCGGGCTCACCAACGACGACTTCATCCGGACCACCGAGCCGCGGCACGAGCGGCAAGTGCAGGCGTTCGTGCAGCGGCTGCTCGAGCGCGGCGACATCTACCTCGGCGAGTTCGAGGGTTGGTACGACGAGGGACAGGAGGAGTACCACACCGAGACGAAGGCCAAGGAACTCGACTACAAGAGCCCGATCTCGGGCAGGCCGCTGGTGCGGGCCAAGGAGCGGAACTACTACTTCCGCCTCTCGGCGTACCAGGCGCGGCTCGAGCAGCTCTTCGCCGCGAACCCGGGGTTCGTGCGGCCGGAAGGCCGCTTCAACGAGACGGTCGGCCGCCTGCGGCAGGGCCTGCAGGACGTGCCGGTCACGCGTACGAACTTCACCTGGGGCATCCCGATGCCCGGCACCGTGGCGGGCGAAGAGAAGCATGTGATCTACGTGTGGATCGACGCCCTGTTCAACTACGTCACGGCCCTCGGCCTCGCCGAGCCGGGCGGCGAGCTCGCGAAGGCCCGGGCGAAGTTCTGGCCCGCCGAGTACCACGTCATCGGCAAGGAAATCCTCTGGTTCCACGCGGTGATCTGGCCGGCGCTGCTCATGGCGCTCGAGCTGCCGCTGCCCCGCTGCATCTACGCCCACTCGTTCTGGATCTCGGGCGGCCAGAAGATGTCGAAGAGCCTCGGCAACTTCGTCGACCTCGAGACGATCGAGCGGTATCTCGCGACGTACGGCCTTGATGCCTGGCGCTGGTACATGACCACGCAGGGTCCGATCGAGGCGACCGACGCCGATTTCAGCGCCCGGCACTTCCACGACATCTACACGAGCGAGCTCGTGAACACCTTCGCGAACTGCGCGAGCCGAACCACGGCGATGCTGGCGAAGAGTTTCGACGGGACGCTGCCGATGTCGGCGGCGGCCGCGGCGAAGGTCGTCGACAGCGGCCACGACTGGCTGTCGATCGCGGGCGCCGCCGTCGCGAAGGCGCGGGCCGCGTACGCCGACTTCGACCTGCGCGGCGCGGCCCACGCCGGCCTCGGCCTGCTGCGCTCGGTCGACGGCTTCATCAACGCCACCGAGCCGTTCAAGCTCGCGAAGGATCCGGGGCAGCGTGAGCGGCTCGCGGCCATCCTCACCCAGTGCGTCGAGGCGATCCGCATCGCGAACCACCTGCTCGGCCCGATCATGCCGACCCGCACCGGCGAGGTGCTCGCGGCGTTCGGCGACCCGACCGCCGGCCGTCCTGGCTCGTGGGAGACCTCGCTCCGCTGGGGCATGCTGACGGAAAGCGCCGCGATCGCCCGCGTCGCGCCGTTCCCGCGGCTGAACCTCGACCAGACCCCGGCCGCGGGTAGCTGACGGGCCGCCAAACCGAAATCTGGGAATCTGCGCCACGGCC
>JBIKVN010000106.1:0-10342 GCA_044356865.1 Phycisphaerales bacterium
GGCGGTCGATCTCGGCGTAGATCGCGGCGAGGCTGCGGCTGTCGGTGGCACGGAAGTACTTTCCGCCGGTGCGGTTCGCGACCTCGGTGAGCAGGTCCTCGTCGATCGAGACCTGGACGCGGGTCATGACGCGGTTCCCGAAGGGGTCGCGGGCGGGGAACGGGGCGAGGCCGCGGGTACCCATGCCGATCGTGTAGATCCGGATGCCGTAGGCCTTCGCGAGGTCGGCCGCGGCGAGCGGGTCGATCTCGCCGGCGTTGTTCTCGCCGTCGGTGAGCAGGATCAGGACGCGGCTCTTGACCGGCGGGCGGGTCGGCTCGCGGGCGGGCGTGCCGTCCGGGAGGGCCGGGCGGGCCTGGCCGCCCACTTCCTTCAGGCGCTCCACGCCGAGCGCGATTCCCTCGCCGATCGCGGTGCCGTCCTCCTCGCGGTTCGCGGCGAGCCGCACCGCGTCGAGGGCCGCGAGAAGATGCTCGTGGTCGAGCGTGAGCGGGCAGATCGAGTCGGCGAAACGGGAGAAGGTCACGAGGCCGACGAGGTCGTTCGGCCGCCCGACGAGGCCGTCGCCGCCCGAGACGAAGTCGCGCACGGTTTCCTTCAGCGCCGCGAGCCGCGTCGCCGGCTCGCCGCCGATCGTGAAGTCCATCGCCTCCATCGAGCCCGAGCGGTCGACGACGAGGCCGATCGCGATGCCATCGACGAGGACCCGGGTCTGCTCGTTCGCCTTGATCGGCCGGGCGAGACAGACCGCGAGAAGGGCGAGCGCCAGCACGCGAAGGAGCGGGAGCAGCGGACGCAGCCGGGCGACGAGTCCGCGGCCCGCGCCGGCGACGAGGGCGGAGTCCGAGACGCGCACGCGTGGCGTGCGGAACGCCGCGACGGCGGCGAGGGCCGCGAAAGGCAGCAGGGCGAGCATCCACGGGGCGGCGAGCGAGATCATCGCGACGCCTCCGGCGGCGTGGGCTCTTCCGCTTCCGCCGCGATCGACCCGATCACGAACTCGCGGGCGACGGCGAGGGCCTCGTCGCAGCGCGACGGGTCGGGGCGGGCTCCCGCGAACTTCACGAGGTCGGCCTCGCGCAGGAAGGCGGCGAGCACCGCGCGACGCTCCTCGCCGAGAAGGGGCGAGCGCCGCGCCTCGTCGAGGAACTCGCGGGTGGTGCGGTCGGGGGCGTCGATGCCGAAGCGGCGCTCGACGAAGCCGCGCACGATGTCCGAGAGCCGGACGAAAAATCCGTGCATCTCGCCGCGGGCCACGAGATCGCTTCCCGCGAGGCGATCGAGCTCGCCGAGGGCCCACTCGTGCGGGGCGAGCGGCGGGGCGGCGGGGGGCCGCCGCCGCAGGAGGAACCACGCCGTCGCCGCGAGACCGACGGCGGCCGCCGCGACCGCCGCGATCGCGATCGGTGACCACGCCGCCGGCTCGGCGACCTCGCCGCGCAGTCCATGGAACACCGCGGGATCGAACTCGCCCGCGCGGAGCGAGAGCGACTCGACGGCGACCGGCCCGGCCTCGAGGGCCGCGCGGCCCGCGACGGTCACCGGAATCGCCGGGATCTCGAGGTTGCCCGCGTCGAACGTCACGAGCTCGGCGGCGAATCGCTCGCCCTCGCGGGGCGCGACGGGTTTCACCGAGAACGGGCCGAGTTCAGCCGGCCAGGCGACCTCCGCGGCCCCGGCGTCCTTCCCGCGGAAGACGAGCGACAGCCGAACCGGCAACCCGACCTCGACCCGAGCGGGCGCGGCGGTGACCGTAGCCACGAGATCGACGCCGTCGAGGCTCGAGCGGGCCTCGACCGCGACTTGCCCGGCGGCGACGCCCGGACCGCTCATCGCGACCTCCTCGCCTCGCGGCGGCGGAAGAACGTCTCGAGCGGCCGTGCGGGATCCTGCCCGCTCTCGAGCCGGACCGCGTCGAGCTTCAGCCGGCGGAAGCCCTCGTCGAGCGATCGCTCGCGGGCCTCGGCGAGTTCGCGGTAGCGGCGGCGGCCGGCGGCGCTGAACGTGTCGATCGAGGTTCGCGATCCCGACTCGGCATCGACCGTGTCGAGGAAGCCGACCCGCGGCACCTCGCGCTCGAAGGCGTCACGCACCGCCACCGGGATCACGTCGTGACGCTGCCGGAGGAGGGCCATCGGCCGCCGCCAGTCGCCCCCGCGGACTCCGGGCAGGAAGTCGCTGAGCACGAAGACGACCGCCCGCCGCCGCAGCAGCCGATTCATCTCGCCGAGGGCGAGGGCGAGGTCGGTGCCGCGGCCCTCGGGTCGGAACGAGAGGCAGTCGCGGACGATCCGCAGGACATGCCGCGAGCCTTTGCGCGGCGGGACGACCTTCTCGATGCGGTCGGTGAAGAGCAGGAGCCCGGTCTTGTCGTTCGAGCGGTTCGCCGAAAGGGCGACCGTCGCGGCGATCTCGGCGGCGGTGTCGCGCTTGAGCCCGCCGCGGGTCCCGAAGTCGAGCGACGCGGAGAGGTCGACGGCGAGGAAGACGAGCAGCTCGCGCTCCTCGCGGAAGAGCTTCACATGCGGCGTGCCGGCGCGGGCGCTCACGTTCCAGTCGATCGAGCGGACATCGTCGCCGACCTGGTAGGGCCGGACCTCCTCGAACTCCATGCCCCGCCCTCGGAACGCCGAGCGGAACTGGCCTGCGAACGCCTCGCTCACCGTGCGGCGGGTGCGGATCTCGATGCCGCGGACCCGCTTCAGGAGGTCGGCCCCGCTGGTCTCGTCGCGGAGGGTCATGGCGGTTGGTCGCGGTGCGATCGTCACGGGACGGGAACGTGGTCGAGCAGGGCCCGCACCAGGTCGTCGGTGGATCGCTCCTCGGCTTCCGCCTCGTACGAGAGCGTGAGGCGGTGCCGGAGGACGTCGAGCGCGACGTCCTTCACGTCCTGCGGCAACACGTAGCCGCGACCGTCGAGGAAGGCCTTGGCCCGGGAAGCCCGCGTCAGGGCGAGCGTCGCCCGCGGGCTCGCGCCGAACTGGATCAGGCCGGCGATCGGGGCCCGGGAGGCCGCCGGATCGCGGGTTGCGACGACGAGGGCGACCACATAGTCCTTGATGCGGTCGTCCATGTGGATCGAGTCGACGATCCTTCGCGCCTCGACGATCCGCTCGGGATCGAGCACCGGCCGCACGCTCGGCTGCTCGGTGGTGCGGGACATCCGGTCCAGAATCTGCCGCTCTTCCCTCGGCGTCGGGTAACCCACGACGAGCTTGAGCATGAAGCGGTCGACCTGCGCCTCGGGCAGCGGATAGGTCCCCTCCTGCTCGATCGGGTTCTGCGTCGCGAGGACGAGGAACGGGTCGGCCATGCGGAAGGTCTGCGTGCCGATCGTGACCTGCCGCTCCTGCATCGCCTCGAGCAGGGCGCTCTGGACCTTGGCGGGCGCCCGGTTGATCTCGTCGGCGAGCACGATGTTCGTGAAGATCGGGCCCTTCTTGACCTCGAAGTCGCCGGTGTTCGGGCGATAGATGAGCGTTCCGACGAGGTCGGCGGGCAGGAGGTCGGGCGTGAACTGGATCCGCTGGAAGCCGGTGCGGATGCCCGCGGCGAGGGCGGCGACCGCAGTCGTCTTCGCCAGGCCGGGCACGCCCTCGATGAGGATGTGGCCGTTCGTGAGGAGGCCGGCGAGGAGGCCGTCGACGAGGGCGTGCTGGCCGACGATGACCCGGCCGACCTCCTCGCGGAGGGTGCGGAAGGGCTGGCTCGCCGCTTCCACTTGGCGTTCGAGCGAGGCGATGTCGGGGGAGGCTGGGGTACTCATGGTGGTGGGTGGGCCGGGGTCGAAAGCGTACCCGCGGCCCGGGGGCCGCCGACGGATGCCGGAGGCCGGAGGCCGGACGGGCCGTCGGGAGCCAACAAGAAGGGAAGAAGGAAGCAAGAGGGAAGCAAGAGGGAAGTGGGTACGCGCTTCGGTCGGGACGGTTCGGCCACGAGCCGGTGGTCCGGGGTGCATGCCCGAGCCGGCCGTAGTGGTGGTGTGGGTGGTGGTGTGGGTGGTGGTGTGGGTGGTGGTTGGGTGGTGGTTGGGTCGTGGTTTGGGCGGTGGCCGGGGAGGAGGTCCGGTACAAACCGGACATGACGACGCCCGTTCCCCCCGTTTCCGAGACCCGCTCGAATCCTGGCCAGAGACTTCGCATCGGGTGGATCGGCATCGGCGTGATGGGTCGCTCGATGGCGGGGCACCTGCTCGCGGCGGGTCACGAGATCACGGTTTTCACCCGGACACCCGAAAAGGCCCGTGAACTGATCGAACGCGGGGCGATCGCGGCGGCGGATCCCCGCGAGGCGGCGGAGGGGCGCGATGCGGTCCTGTCGATGGTGGGCTACCCCGAGGATGTTCGCGAGGTGCACCTCGGGACGCGGGGGACGCTTGCGGCGGCGAGGCCGGCACCGCTGCTGATCGACATGACGACGAGCCGTCCGGCCCTTGCGGTGGAGATCGCGAAGGCCGCGGCGGCGCGGGGGGTGGAGGCCCTCGACGCGCCGGTTTCCGGTGGGGATGTCGGGGCGAGAAACGCAACGCTGTCGATCATGGTCGGTGGCTCGGACGAGGCGTTCCGCCGGGCGGGGCCGATCTTCGCGTCGCTCGGGAAGACCGTGGTCTGGCAGGGCGGGCCAGGGGCGGGCCAGCACTGCAAGATGGTGAACCAGATCCTGATCGCCGGCACGATGCTGGGTTCGTGCGAGGGGCTGGTGTACGCGAAGGCGGTCGGACTTGATCCTGCGACGGTGCTTGAAAGCGTGAGTGGGGGGGCCGCGGGGAGCTGGACGGTGTCGAACCTGCTGCCGCGGGTGCTCCGAGGCGACTTCAATCCCGGCTTCTTCGTCGAGCACTTCCTGAAGGACCTCCAGATCGCCTTGGAGGAGGCGGAGTCCGTGGGGCTTGGCCTCGAGGCGACCGCGTTGGCCCGTAGGCTCTATGAGCATGCGGTCGCGGGGGGCCGGGGCCGTCTTGGGACGCAGTCGCTGGCCCTGGTGCTTGAGGAGCGATGGCGGCGGGGCCTGCCGGTCGGGTGATGCGGGTGGGCCTCGGTTTGGCCTGTCCAAAACGAGGTTTTGGTTTGGCCTGTCCAAACGCGACGGCCAACGGCCAATGAAGAAGTTGGCCTGTCCACGCGAGTTAAGAAGTTGGCCTGTCCACGAAGGCGAGCCCACCGATCCAGGTCCGGTATCTTTCGACGGCCGTCTTCCCACCCCTTCGCGCCTCCGGGGGCTCCCGATACACTGCTTGACTTCCCTCCGAGGCCGTCGGCCATCGGAAGTTCTCCTCGCCCACCCGTCGGAAAGCAGCGTCTCCCATGGCCACCATTCCCGCCACCGGCACCGTTCACCTGACCGTCACCAGCCTCCCGCGGACCGAGGCCGGCCGGAAGACGCTTCTTCGTCTCATGCGGCTCAACACCGCGACGCAGCGGACGCTCACCCGCGTCGCCGAGTTCCGTAAGCGTGAACTCAACCGCCGCACCCGCCGCGGCGGCCGCATCTGGCTCGCCCGCGCGAACGCCGCCAAGCAGGTCAAGCTCGCGGTCGGGGTCAAGTTCCCCGTGGACATGCGGCCCCAGCTTCTCGCCGACATCGCGAGCGTCGAGAAGTACGTCACGGTCGGCTGATCCGCGACGGGCCCGGATCTGGAACCGAAATCAGCGTTCCGGGCCTCGCTCGAGGCCGCGCAGCGTCACATCCACCACCAGCACCGTCGACGGGCCGCCTGGAGCCGCCGGTGGCGAGATCACCACTTCGGTCGCCCGTCGTCCGGAGACTATGAATGTGGGATCGGTCCGGACTGGGCCCGCGGGACCGCCCGACTCCGACCACTCGAGATCGACCGCGGTGATGCCGCGTTCCTCGTCACGTCGGGCCTCGATGGAAAAGGAAAGCGTTTCGGCCCCCGCGGCCCCGACGGTGATCGAGCCCCGCTCGCCGATCCGCGTCAGCAGCCGTGGCGCCGCGACGAGCCGGTCCGCGTGCCGGCGGGCGATCTCGGTCGCGAGGCTCCGCGGATCGCCGGCGGTCTTGCGGAGTTCGACGATCGCGGCGGCGGGCAGGCGATAGACCGCGAGATCGACCGACGCCGTGCCGGGCAGGCCCTCGCGAAGGCCGTCGAGCAGTTGCCGAAGGGCCAGGTGCATCGACGGCGTCGCGGTCACCACGAGCCGTCCGTCGAGCCACGATAGGGTCGCCGCCTCGCCGCCGAACTCCCGCCACGCCTCGGCGGGTCCGACGTGTTCGAGGATCAGGTGCTCAAGCTCCCCGATCCGCTCCTGAATCCGCTCCTGGCTCCGCTCCTCGCGACCGGAATCCCCGACGCCCTGGGCGTTCGCGTCCGGCTCGGCGACCTTCGCGAGGATCAGGTCCTCGACGTCGTAGGTCGCCGCGGTCGCCAGCCGCGCCATCGCCAGCGGCAAGGTCAGCAGCACCTGTCCGCCGAGAGCCTCGACCACCGGCCGTTCCTGGTCCTTGCTGATCTGGATCGCCAGCGCCGCCATCGCCCCCAGCGGCGAACTGTCGGTCACCGCGAAATCGATCCGGTCGTCCGAATTCGCCCCGATGAGCTCGAGCATCGCCCAATCACCGCGGGTCTCGACGCCGGTGTCCTTCCCGATGCCGGCGATCACCTCGCCGAGCGGCGCGTCCTCGAAGGTAAGGCTTACCCGTCCGCGGGAGGCCCGCTCGAGCTCGACCGGTGCGGGCTCCGCGGCCGGCGGGACGGAGGGGACCTGCGCCGCGAGCGAGGCGACGACGACGACGGGACACGCGAGGAACATGCCGTCCCTTACGGCCGCGACAGGATCGCGTTGCGGATCGGGACGATGAGGCTCGGGATCACCCGCGTCTCCGCCAGCCGCTCGGCGTGTCCGCAGAGCGACGCGAAGATCGTCGGAAGCTCGGCAAGATCACGGATCGGCCCGTTCCGCCGCACCGTCAGGTAGACGCTGATCGGATCGCTGCCGGCGAGCGGCCCGTCCCCCGTCCGCGGCCGGCTCTTCACCTCGAAGAATGCCTGCAGGTCGCCCCGGTCCGACAGCGAGATTCCCAGGAACGGCTGGACGTCGAGAACGCCGTCCTGCTGGGGATCGACCAGGTCGGCCAGCGGGGTCCCGGCGAGCAGGGCGTCGAACACGATCTCGTCGCGATTCTCCTCGGTCTCGAAGTCGAAACCGAACACCAGTTCAAGGTGATCGATGTCGAGCGGCGAGATCGAGAGGAAGAACGGCGCGATCTCGAGGATCCGCCGGTGCAGCGCGTACGCATCCTCGAGCCGTCCGGGGTTGACATACCCGCTGCGGACCGAGGTCGGCTTGAGCGCCACCCAGCCCGCCCCCCGGTCGATGCCCGGCGAGCGCGACGGCTCGGTCTCGAGCGACACCTCGTTCTCCTGCCGCCGCACGCGATCGAGCCGCGGGAACTCCTTGCGGAGCCGGTCGAACATGTCGAGGACCGACTCGCGTGAACCGGGAAGGTCGAGCGTCAGGCCCACCTTCTGGTTCACGTAGAAGTCGTTGGCGAGGGCGGAGAAGTCGCTTTCCATGGCTCCGGATGCGAAAGTACGCCAATCCCCGCGGAGTGGTGCGAACGGTCAGGTTGTCCACGCGGCGGGGCGGCCGCCGCAGCGCGGCCGTCTCGCCAAACCGGTTCAGGGCCGCGGGTTGCGCCGGACCCACTCCGAGATCGTCCGGAACGCCCCCCGGGGCCGGAGCCACTCGAGATACGCGGCGAGGCGGTCGCACGCCCGCTCGCCGTCGACCGCCCGCATGTACCGCGGCAGGCCGCTCCGCGACAGGTCCACGAACTCCCACGGGTGCCAGAAGACGTTGAGCAGGCCGTCACGCTCGAGGCAGCGGGCGCTCGCATCGCGCACGATCGCCATCGGGAGGTTCTTCCAGGCGAGCCAGAAGAGCGGGATGCGAAGCCGGGGCGACGCCGAGATCGGCAGCTCGACGAGCTCGCCCTTCCGGTACGGCACGCGGGGATCGCCGAGGTGGTTGTAGCGGCCCGGCAGCCAGATGGGGTTTTCCGAACTGTCCCACCGGTAGCCCGCGGCGAGGATCGCGGCCGGATCGGTGGGCTGCAGCCGTGCCCGCCGGAAGCCAAGCACCTCCTGCCCGCTCGAGGCCCGCAACGCCGCCCGGCTGGTCGCGAGGTCGGCCTCGACGAACGAACCGTGGACCCGGCCGTGGCTGGCGATCTCGTGACGGGCCGCCGCCCGCCGCTGGAGGTCCGGGTGCCACTCGGCGAAGCTGGCGGTGGTGAACATCGTCGCGACGATCCCGAGCGAATCGAGCAGGTCAAGCGTGCGGGCCTGTCCGCGTCCGCCGATCTCCATCTGCCCGGCGAGGGGAATGTCGACACCGCGGGAGAGCGGCGCGTCGAACTCCTCGACATCGAAACTCACGAGGATCGAGGGGTCCTCGCGGCCCACCTCAGGTGACCTCGCCCGACAGGATCCACGAGGCCAGCGTCCCGGTGCCGGAAAGCGTCGCGGCCACGAGGTCGGCTCCCGCGGCCCGCAGCTCCGCTTCCCCGTGATGCCCCGTCGCGACCGCGAGGCTCCGGCAGCCGTGGGCCGCGGCGCAATCGACATCGTGCGGCGTGTCGCCGATCACCACGATCTCGCCCGGGGCGACCGTCCGGCCCTCGTGCTCGCGAAGCCGACGCATGGCGACCGGCACCAGCGAGCGCCGGTCGGGGCCGTCGCCGGCGAACGCCCCGAAGCGGAAGAGCGACGCGTCGAATCCCGCCGCGTCGATCTTCATCCGCCCGGTCTCGGGGTAGTTGCCGGTGAGCAGGCCGACGGTCACGCCCGGCGCCGCGGCGAGCCGGGCCGCGAGTTCGGCCGCTCCGGGCAGGGCCCGCACCTCGGCGCCGGCCGCGACCCGCCGCCCGAACCGCTCGACGTAGCGACGGCGGAACTCGGCGTGGTCCTCCTCGCGGGGAGGGATCGCGTGCCGGGCGAGCAGGTCGCGCCAGATGAGCGTGTCGAGCCGCCCCGCGATCGGGATGCCGTCGAACGGGAACTCGAGCCCCGGATGCATCGACTCGAGCGCCTCGCGCATCGCGCCCATCCCGACCCCGGTCGAGCGCAAGAGCGTCCCGTCGATGTCGAAGAGGACAAGCATCCCCGGCCGCTCAGGCCACCGCCCGGCAGACCTTGCGGGCCGCGTCGGCGAGGTCGCCCGCGGCCTCCATCGTCGGGATCTCGCCCTTCGCCGCGGCGAGGATCTTCCGGGCCTCGTCGACGTTCGTGCCCTCGAGCCGGACGACCAGCGGCACCTTGAAGCCCACGCTCTTCGCCGCGGCCACGATCGCCCGGGCGATCTTGTCGCACTGCATGATGCCGCCGAAGATGTTCACGAGGACGCCCTTGACCTTCGCGTCCTTGAGGATGATCCGGAACGCCGCGGTCACCGCCTCCTCGCTCGCGCCGCCGCCGACATCGAGGAAGTTCGCGGGCTGCCCGCCGTGCAGCTTGATGATGTCCATCGTGGCCATCGCGAGGCCCGCGCCGTTCACGAGGCAGCCGATGTTCCCGTCGAGGGCGACGAAGTTGAGCCCGTGCGCGTGGGCCTCGGTCTCGGCCGGGTTCTCGGCCTCGGGATCGGCCAGCTTCGCCATCGCGGGCTGACGGTAGAGGGCGTTGTCGTCGAAGTTGAACTTCGCGTCGATCGCGAGGATCCGCCCCTCGGGATGGGCCGCGGTCGGCCTGGTCACCACGAGCGGGTTGATCTCGACGAGGCTCGCGTCGCACGAGCGGAAGAGCCGGTCGAGCCGGGTCATGAGGTCGACCGCCGGTCCGAGCAGCTTCCCGCCGAGGCCGAGCTTGAACGCGACCTCCCGGGCCTGCCAGGGCTGGAGGCCGGCGACGGGGTGGATCGGCATGCGGATGATCGCGTCGGGACGCTCGGCGGCGACCTTCTCGATCTCGACTCCGCCCTCGCGGCTGGCGATCAGGGTGTTCGTCTTCCGGTCGCGGTCGGTGAGGACCGCGAGGTAGATCTCGCGGTCGATGTCGACGCCCGCCGCGACGAGCAGCCGCCGCACCGCGAGGCCCTCGGGGCCGGTCTGCGGCGAGACCATCCGGTTCGACAGCATCCACGCCGCGGTCTTCTCGGCCTCGGCGGCGTCCTTCACGAGCTTCACGAAGCCCGCCTTGCCGCGGCCGCCGGCGTGCACCTGGCCCTTGATCACGACCAGCGGCTCGCCCGCGGCCAGGATCCGTTCCGTCTCGGATCGGGCCGCCGCGGCGGTCTCGACCATCGCCCCGGGCGGGACGGGAACGCCGGCATCGGCGAGAAGCTGACGGGCCTGGTACTCGTGGATCTTCATGGTGGGTAGTGGG
>JBIKVN010000336.1:0-2835 GCA_044356865.1 Phycisphaerales bacterium
TTTCCATCGTCGGCGCCCCCGGATACGCCGGGGCCGAACTCGTCGAGATCCTGCTCGCCCACCCCGAGGCCGAGATCGCCTCGCTCCACGGCTCCGATCGCCGCGCGGGCGGCGAGGCCGCCCCGCGTTTCCACGAGCTCTTCCCCCGCTTCACGGGACGCTGCGAGCTGCCGGTCACGCCGGTCGACGCCGAGGCGCTCATCGCGAGCCGACCCGACGCGGTCTTTCTGGCGACGCCGCACGAGGCGAGCCACGACCTCGCGCCGAAGCTCGTCGAGGCGGGCATCGTGACGCTCGACCTCTCGGCGGCGTTCCGCCTCTCGGATCCCGCCGCCTACCCGAAGCACTACGGCTTCCCGCACACGCACGCCGACCTCCTCGCGAAGGCCGCCTACGGCCTCGCCGAGCTGAACGCCGAGGCGATCGCGGCGGCCGACCTCATCGCGGTGCCAGGCTGCTACCCGACCTCGGTCGTCCTCGCGGTGAGGCCGCTCGTCGACGCCGGCCTGCTGCGGAACGACCTGCCGGTCATCGTCGACGCGACGAGCGGGGTGAGCGGCGCGGGCCGCAAGCCCGAGGTCAAGAGCCTCTTCTGCGAGGTCTCGATGCAGCCCTACGGCGTGTTCAAGCACCGCCACGAGCCCGAGATGTGCGAGCACGCGGGCACCGCCGTCAGCTTCACGCCCCACCTCGGCTGCTGGGACCGCGGCATCCTCGCGACGATCCACGCGTTCCTCGCGCCGGGGACGACCGAGGCCGAGGTGCGGGCGGCGCTCGCGAGCCGCTACGCCGGCGAGCCGTTCGTGAAGGTCCTGCCCGCCGGCTCGTTCCCGGCGGTCGCGGACGTCGAGCGATCGAACCGCTGCCACCTCGGGCTCGCGGTGCGCGACGGCCACCTCATCGTGGCGAGCGCGATCGACAACCTCGTGAAGGGCGCCGCCGGCCAGGCCGTCCAGTGCCTGAACCTGCGGTTCGGGCTGCCTCGCACCCTCGGACTGATGCCGGAGCACGCATGCGCGAAGACCGCCTGAACCCCGGACCGGGCCCCCTCGTCCTCAAGGTCGGCGGGCGGCTCCTCGACGACCCGCACGCGTTCGCGGCGACCTTCGCGGCGATCGCGGCGCTGCACCGCGAGCTTCCGGGCGGCGCCGTCCTCGTCCACGGCGGCGGCGTCGCGGTCGACCGGCAGCTCGAGCGGCTCGGCCTCGCGAGCGAGAAGCGCGACGGCATCCGCATCACGCCGAGCGAACATGTCGAGCAGATCGCCGCGGTGCTTGCGGGCCTCGTGAACAAGCGGCTGGTCGGCCTCCTCGCCTCGCTCGGCGCCGACTCGGGCTGCGCCCCGGTCGGGATCTGCCTCGGCGACGGCTGGCTCTGCGAGACGCGGAAGGCCACGCGGTTCGCTTTCGACCCCGGCCGCGTCGGCGAGGTCACCGGCGGCGACGGTTCGCTGGTGCGGACGCTGCTCGAGGGCGGGTTCCTGCCCGTGGTGAGCTCGATCGGCCTCGACGCCGCGGGCGAGCTCCTCAATGTGAACGCCGACGACGCCGCGGCCGCGCTCTGCCCGGTCGTCGGGGCGAGCGGGCTGGTGCTGCTCACCGACGTGCCCGGCGTGCGCGGCCAGGACGGGGCGACGCTCGCCTCGCTCGACCGCGCCGGCGTCGACGCCCTCGTCGCCGACGGCACGATCTCGGGCGGCATGATCCCCAAGGTCCGCTCGGCCCTCGAGGCCGCGGCGGTCGCCCGCGTGCCGGTGACGATCGCGGGCTGGAACGACCCCGAGTCGCTCCTGCGGCTCGCCCGCGGCGACACCGGCGGCGGCACCGGCGGCGGCACCCGCTTCCTGCCGGAAGCCGCCCTCACGACCTGAGCGTCGACGCCCCGCCGCGTTCGTGCTATCTGTTCGCAGTTTTTCCCCGAAGAAAACCCCGCCGAGATGACCCCGCCCCCGACCGCCACGATCCCCGACGCCGCGCCGGCCGCCCGCCGGCTCGCGGGCCGCGACCTTCTCGCCGCGAGCGACCTCGACGCCGCCGAGGCGACCTCGCTCCTTGACCTCGCCGCCGAGATCAAGCGCGACTACCGCCCGCTCCGCGACGCCCTCGCCCAGAAGTCGGTGGTGCTGCTGTTCGAGAAGCCCTCGCTCCGCACCCGCGTCTCGTTCGAGATCGGCGTCGCGAAGCTCGGCGGCCACTGCGTCTACCTCGATCACCAGGCAAGCCGCATCGGCGAGCGCGAGTCGATCGCCGACTACGCCCGCAACCTCGAGCGGTGGGCCGAGTGCCTCGTGCTGCGGACCCACGCCCACCGCACCATCGAGGAGATGGCCGCCCACGCGTCGGTGCCGGTCGTGAACGCCCTCAGCGAGATCGCCCATCCCTGCCAGGCCCTCGCCGACTTCCTGACCCTGCGCGAGAATGGCCTGAAGCCGTCGTCGCTGCGGCTGGCCTTCGTCGGCGACGGGAACAACGTCTGCCGCTCGCTGATGGAACTCTCGGCGATCCTCGGCGCGAGCTTCGTCGCGATCACGCCCGAGGCCTACGCCCCGCCCGCCGAGGCGGTCGCGCGGGCCCGCGACCTCGCGAAGTCCGGCGGCGGATCGATCGAGGTCTCCCACGACCTCGCGGCGCTCGAGGGCGCCGACGCGGTCTACACCGACGCGTGGATCTCGATGGGCCAGGCCGCCGATGCCGCGAAGCGAGCGGCGATGCGGCCGTTCCAGGTGAACGCGAACGCCATGGCCCTCGCCGGCCCCCGCGCCCTCTTCCTCCACTGCCTCCCCGCCCATCGCGGCGAGGAGGTCACCGACGACGTGATGGACGGCCCGCGATCGGT
>JBIKVN010000107.1:0-10202 GCA_044356865.1 Phycisphaerales bacterium
CACCGTCGACACCGCCCGCCGGACGATGACCGAGAGCTGGCGGGTCACGCTGAAGAACGCGAAGAAGGAGGCGCAGGTGGTCGACGTGCGCGAAGCGCTCCACCGCTGGACGAACTGGGAGATCACCGCGAAGAGCCTCGACTTCACCAGGCTCGATGCCCGGACCGTGCGCTTCGCGGTCACGGTGCCCGCCGACGGCGAGACGACGCTCGAGTACACCGTGAAGTACACCTGGTGAGCCGCGAGAACCTCGTCCCGTGCAGACCATCGCCGAGATCAAGGCCCTGCTCGCCGCCCGCGGCATCCGGCCGAAGCACCGCTTCGGGCAGAACTTCCTGCATGACCGGAACCAGTTGCGGAAACTGATCGAGGCGGCGGGCGTGAAGCCCGGTGAGGTGGTGCTCGAGGTCGGGCCCGGCACCGGCACGCTCACCGAGGAGCTCGTCGCGGCCGGCGCGACGGTGATCGCCGCCGAGATCGATCCGGACATGATCGCGATCGTGCGTGAGCGGCTCGGCGACCGCGTGACCGTCGTCGCGGGCGATTGCCTGGCGGGGAAGCGGTCGCTTTCGCCCGAGCTGATCGCTGCGCTTGACGGCCGGCCGTTCGTCCTCGTCGCGAACCTGCCCTACGGGGCGGCCAGCCCGCTCATGGCGATCCTCGCGACGCGCTACCCCGAGTGCCGCGGACAGTTCGTGACGGTGCAGCGCGAGGTCGCCGACCGGCTGCTCGCGGCGCCAGGAAGCAAGGAGTACGGGCCGCTGACCATCGCGATCGGGCTTGCGGCGACGGTGCGCGACCTTGCGACCGTGAAGCCCGCGAGCTTCTGGCCGATGCCCGAGGTCACGAGCGCGATGATCGCCATCGAGCCGAAGCCCTCGCCGCCGTGGCGCGACCGCGCGGAAGGCGAGGCGTTCGAGGCGTTCGTCTCGCGGCTCTTCTCGGCCCGACGGAAACAGTTGGGGTCGACGCTCGGTCGCGGCGGTCCGTGGCCCGAAGGGATCGAGCCGGCCATGCGGCCCGAGGAACTCTCGCCCGCCGACCTCTGGCGGCTCTTTCAGGCCTTGGGCGGCGAGCCGGGCCCGACCGGCCCCGTCGGGTCGTCGCGCCGGTAGACCATCCGCAGGATGTTCCCCGGCGGCAGGTACTCGACCTCGCTCATGTACGCCCGCATGAGCATGATGCCGCGGCCCGAAGGGATCTCGAGGTTCTCCTCCTCGGTCGGGTCAGGTACCGCCGTGAGGTCGAAGCCGGGCCCCTCGTCACGGATCTCGAAGCGGGCTTGGCGCGAGTCGATCGAGGCGGTCAGGTGGACGCGCTTCGTCGGATCGCTGCGATTCCCGTGGCGGAAGGCGTTCACCAGGGCTTCCTCGAGGGCCAGCCGGATCGCGAACGCGGCCGCCGTGTCGTAGCCGCGGCTTGCGAGGGCGCGAGCGACCTCGTCCTGCACCGGTTCGACATCGGTGCGAAGGTCGCTCAGGGTCCGTTGCTGCTGGAAACTGCCCGGAAGGGACATGGGCGGATCGACGCCTCGGCTCGCGACTCAGGAGAACGACGCGAGCGCCTTCTCGGCGGTGTCGTGGATCTGGAAGATCCGGTTCAGCTTGGTGATGAGGAAGACCTCGTAGATCTGCGGATTGATGTCCGAGAGCCGCAACTGGCCTTCCTTCTGCTTCACCTTGTTGTTCACGTTGATGAGCGTACCGAGGGCGGCTGACGAGAGGTGCTCGACCCCCTTGAAGCAAATGAGCATCTTCGGCTTCGCGTGGCCGTCGATGAGCTTCGCGATCTCCTCGCCGATCTGGTGGATGATCGCCTCGTCGAGGATGTTCCGGTCGAGAAACTCGACGCGGGTGATGCCGTTCTGGTTCCGGACGTTGAGTCTGGAGGTCGAAGATCCCATGCGGCGTGGCCTTCTGGCTGGAGTTGGCAGGTCGGTCCGTCCGGTCGCCCGAGGGAGTCCGACCGGTGGGAAGGTAACACGGCGGATCTTCCCGCGGGCGAATCCGGGCTTCGAGCGGGAAAGGAAGCGGCCTCCCGTCGAGGGAGGCCGCGTGGGGTCGAATCAGGTCCGGAGGGCGGAGCGTCCCGGCCGCATCACATCCCGCCGCCGAGCTGCTCGCCGAGTCCGGGGAAGAGGATCGACTCGTTCTCCTGCTGGATGATGATCTCCGGGCGGATGAGCAGGATCGAGGTGAGCTCGGTCTTGTCGGTCACCCGGTTCACGAAGAACCGCTGCACGATCGGGATCTTCGAGAGGATCGGCACGCCCGCCTCGACCTCGAACTCGTTCATGAGCCGCTGGCCGCCGAGCAGGATGGTGCCCTTGTCCGGCACCGAGACGGTCGTCGCGATCTGCGAACCCTCGAGCTCGGGCAACTGGAACTCGCCCTCGAAGACCGACGAGCGGCCGCCGAAGTCGCCGCCGCCGGCCGCACCCGTGAAGGTCACGGTCTGGAACTGGACGTTGGCGTTCAGGCCGAACTGGACGGTCATGGTCACGTAGCGTCGGTCGGCCGAGATCACCGCCTCGACGTCGAGCACGAAGCCTTGGTAGATGACGCTGACGATCGGCTGGAAAGCACCGCTGGCGTCGCCGGTGATCGGCTCGAGGCCCGAGATGAACGAGATGGCCTTCGCGACCGAGATCCAGGAGCGCTGGCCGTTGAACAGCGTGAGCCGCGGAGCGGTCAACACCACGTTCCGCTGGTCGGCCTGCGTGGCCTTGACGAGAAGGTCGACTTGGATGTCGTCGAGGAAAGAGAACCCGGTCACGAGGGCCGGGGTGGCGAGGCCGATCGCCCCGACGCCCGAGGTAATGCCGCCGGCCGCCGCGACATCGACGATGTCGAGCGACTGCTGGGTGACGCCGATGGGCGTCCAGCCCTGCTGGCGGGCGATGGGGGCACCGACCGGGCCAGTTACGTAGTTGATGGCCGACGGATCGTTCGGGTCGGGAACTCCGAATTGGTTACCCGTCGCGGTGGTGTTCGCAAAACCGGAGTTCGCTCCCGCGAACGAATCGAAGATGACCTGCGGCTTCAGCGTGCCGTTCTGGTTCGGGCTTCCGCTGGCCTGCCCTTGGTAGAAGAAGTCGCTGAGCTGGAAGTTCGGATCGACCTGACGGGCCGCCGAATACATGTTGTCATTGGTATTGAAGTACAGGTCGAGATCGATCCCGATCTGCTCGAACCACTCCATCGCCACGTTGATGAGTCGGGCCTCGATGTTGATCTGGAGGGCCCGGATGGTCCGCAACTGGTCCAGCAGCGAGACGATCTCGCGATGGTTCTTCGGGGTGTTGGTGATGATCAGGTTACCGTTGAGCTCCTGAAGCGTTCCGGTGTCGCCGCCGAGGTCGCGCCAGCCGTCGGGATCGACCTGCTCCTGAATGATGGTGACGATCTGCTCGATGAGCTCCTCACGGGACTTCCGCTCGGGGTCCTCGCCGGGCTCGCCGAAAATCCCGCCGCCACCGCCGCCACCGCTACCGCCACCGCCACCGCCCATTCCGCCGCCGCCGCCGCCGAACCCACCGCCGCCGCCACCGCCGCCACCGCCGCCGCC
Organism: Phycisphaerales bacterium; assembly: GCA_044356865.1. Classification (GTDB taxonomy): domain Bacteria; phylum Planctomycetota; class Phycisphaerae; order Phycisphaerales; family SM1A02; genus JBEIUL01. The sequence continues at coordinate 3,568 of JBIKVN010000107.1, forward strand.
ACCGCCACCGCCACCGCCGCCACCTTGGCCACCCTGCTGGATAGCCGAGTTCAGGTTGAAGTTCGGGGCGTTGTCAAAGTAAGGAACCTCAAACAGCAGATCGCGGATGTCGTAGACGAAGGTGACCGTCTTCTTGCGAAGGGCCGAGTCCGAGCTGATGACGACCACGCCGTCCTCGATCGAGTACTGCGGCTTCTCGACGTCGTCGCCGAGCTGCTCGAGGATGCGCTTGATGGCGACCGTCGCCGGCACATCGCCCAGCGAGAGGCTCACGGTGTCCTCGGGGCGGATGCCGATCTCGTCGAGCGCCTTCCAGTCGGGGTAGAACTCGACCCCGGTGACGCTCTTCATGTAGTTCATCACCTGGTCGACTTGGTTGTTCGAGAAGTTGACGCTGACGACCTTGTCAAGGTCGGAAATCGCCCGGCGATTGGCGTCGCTCTCCTGGTAACCCGCCGCCCCGTCGCGGCGGAGCGAGAGCTGGGGCCAGTCCTCGGGATACGACATGAGCGAATTGGTCGATTTCGGGCCCGGGCCGGCCAGGTTCTTCCGCGGCGGCACCGCCGCCTCGACGTTGTCGTAGGAGAAGTGCTCGTAGGCGAAGCTGCGGCGACGCTGGATCTCGCTGTACTTGGTGTACAGGAGCGAGGTCTCGATCACGTCCCGAAGGGCGAGGGCCGCCGGGTTGTGGGGATCCATGAAGAGGATCTCCTCGAGCACCTGCAGGGCTTCCTCGTACTTCATCTCCATCTGGAGCTGACGCACGCGGATGAGGCTCTCGTTGATCGCCTTCTGGCGAGCCGCGGCTTCCTTGGCCTGCGAGTCGCTTGCGGCGGCCGAAGCGGCCTTGCGATCGGACTCCTGCTTGCTCAACTGCGAAAGGCTCTTCGCGTCGGTCACCCGGTCGAGCAGGGTCTCGACCTTCTTGAGCATCTCGGAGTACTCGGCCCCGGGCAGGATGCCCTTGTCCTTCTCAAGCCGCACTTTGGCGGTCACCGCGGTCCGTTCGGCGGCGGCGTAGTTGCCTTGATTGAGGTACTCCTCGGCCCGACCGAGGTCGGCGGTGAACATCACCCGCGACCGCTCCTGACGCATCGAAAGGTCATCGCGTACGTTCGGAAGGGTCGAGCCCTGGTCCAAGGCCGTCATCGCCCGCTGCTTCTCGGCCGCCGCCTCGGCGTCACCGGGAACGGCCTTCAGGACGGCGTTCCACAGCGTCACGGCCTCTTGCCACTTCGATCCGGCCATGGCCTCGCGGGCCGCGCTGCGGCTCGAGGCTGCCGGATCCACGGGCGGAGCGGGAGCGGGTTCCGCGACGGGAGCCGGCGCTTCGGAAGCGGGCTCCGCAACCGGAGCCGGCTCTTCAGGCGCCGCCGCCGGAGGCTCGGCGGTCGGCTCGGCCGGCTCGCTCGGGGGGGGGTCCGCAGGCGGGGCGTCCTGCTTCGTCGAAGCGGCCCACGACACCGACACGCCGAAGCCGGCCGGAGCGATCAGCGACGCAGCCAAGAGCACCGCCGCCGAAGTTTGCCGGGTCGTGAGCGAGAAGTTCGCGGTGCACAGAACCAACCGAGTCATGCGGGACTCCGAAACCCTGCCGAAGCGGGCGGCCGCGGGCGCTGCTCGCGAAATTCCATGGCAGGTCAGGACTTGATGAGGATCTTTCAGGGAAAGACCTTCGGGATGGACCACCTCAAGGCCGCCGCAAGCACGGCCCCTTCCTGAGGAAGCGGGGAAGACTACTTCCGGCCTGCAGGAGTCGCAAGCGGTCGAGAGGTTGGCTGCGAGGTCATGAAGGCCTCCCCAAAGCGGCCGCAATGCGGTCTCGGTCGGCTCGCGACGAAACGCCACTCGACGCGGCGGGGCCGCGGACGACTCGCTCTTGGACCGCCCGTCCCAGTTCCCGTCAGGAGGTGCTCGCAACCTCGGCCGGAACCGCGGACCGAGCCGCTTGGATGTCCCGCATCTCTCCTGCGGCAAGAGGCTTACGAGTTTCCATGATGCGGACGAAGCAGTCGAAGAGGTAGGCCGAGTCGTGCGGGCCCGGGGATGCCTCGGGGTGGTACTGCACGCTGAAGATGGGCTTGGTCGCGTGTCGGAAGCCCGCCAGCGTGCCGTCGTTCAAGTGTTGGTGGGTCGGCTCGCCGCCGGCCGCCCGCAAGCTTGCCTCGTCGACGCAGAAACCATGGTTCTGGCTGGTGATCTCGACCCGTCCCGTCAACAGGTTACGCACAGGCTGATTCGCCCCGCGATGGCCGAACTTCAGCTTCCAAGTCTTCGCGCCGAGCGCCAAGGCCAGCAACTGATGGCCGAGGCAGATGCCGAAGGTGGGTACGACGCCGGCGACCTCGCGAAGCGTCGCGATCGTCTCGGCCACCGCCGCCGGATCGCCCGGGCCGTTCGAGATGAAGAGCCCGTCGGGCTGGTGGGCCAGGATCTCTTTCGCCGTCGCCGCGTGCGGCATCACCACGATCTCGCAACCGCGGTCGACGAGGTTGCGATAGATGTTCCGTTTCGCCCCGCAATCGAGGGCAACGACCTTGAAGCGGCGGGCTCCCTGCGGCCGGATCGGAGCGAGGGCCCAATCGCCGAGGCCCTCGGTCCAAGTCCCGCACCGATCGGGGCTGACCTCGGCCGCCAGGTTCCGGCCCGCCATCGAGGGAGTGGCTTCGGCCCGACGGACCAGATCGAGGTCGGAAAGGCTTGAATCGGTCGAAATGACTCCACGAAGGGCCCCCAGCGTCCGCAGCTTGCGAACGAGTGCCCGGGTGTCGATGCCCTCGATGCCCGCGATGCCGTGTTGGGCAAGCCACGACGAGAGGTCGGCCTCCGAACGGAAGTTCGACGCGATGGGTGAGCGTTCCCGCACCACGAACCCCGCCACGCACGGCGTGCCGCTCTCGATGTCCTCGGCCGCGATCCCGTAGTTGCCCATGTGCGGGGCGGTCATCACCAGGATCTGGCCGGTGTAACTCGGATCGGTCAGGGCCTCCTGGTAGCCGCACATCGCGGTGTTGAAGACCACCTCGCCGGTTCCATCGGCGGGCGAACCGAAACTGAGGCCGTGGAAGACGGTGCCGTCCTCGAGAGCGAGGCGGGCCGGGCGGGAGTCGGTGGTCGGGCGCATCGCGGGAAGTGTAGTTCAACGCGCCGGGAAAAAGGCCGGATTCGCCGGAGTGCGGCCCGGTGACGCGTACACTCGCGCGGGTGGACGGGCTCTTCGAACAGGCTGCAGCCGACACCCGAGATCGGAGGTCGGCCGGAACGCCGGTGGCGACCGCGGGCATGGTGCTCGTGGCGGTCGAGCGGGGGTTTGACCATGCGCCGGACGGGCTGACCTACCTCGTGCCGCTTCCGCTGGCCGACCTGCGGGCGGGCGAGCATGTCACCGTGCCGCTCGGGCGAGGGAACCGCCCCACGCCGGGGCTGGTGGTTCGGCGGTTGACCACGGAGGAGTGCGCGGCGGCCGCGGCGGCGACGCCGATCCTCAAGGCGGTGGCCACCCGCGACCCCCGGCAACGACCATTGCCCGAGGAACTGCTGGAGCTCGGCCGCTGGATCTCTTCCTATTACTGCTGCCCGATCGGGATGACGCTGGCCGGAATCGTGCCCTCGGCGGTGCGGAAGAACGTCGGAAGCCGGGTGCGAACCTTTGTCGAGGCGGTGGCCGAGCCACCCCCGACACCCCGTCCGCCGACGAAGCTTCAAGCATCTGTCTTGAAAGCACTTGCGGAACACGATGGCGAGGCGATCGAACTTCACCAGTTGCTCGAGCGAGCCGGACTTGCGACGCCCGCGGCCGTTCGCTCGCTGGAGAAGTCGGGGCGGATCCGCCTCCGGCACGTTCCCGTCGAAGTGGCGGCACTGACCGGCGACGGCGGGGTCGCGGCGAGTCCCCCGCCACCCGAACTGACCGCCAGCCAGAAGGCGGCGGTCGAATCGATCGGGGCGGTCCTCGCGGCCGGGTTCAGCCAGCATCTCCTCTTTGGCGTCACCGGCTCGGGCAAGACCGAGGTCTATCTCAGGCTCGTCGAACGAACCGTCGCGGCCGGCAAGACCGCGATCGTGCTGGTGCCCGAGATCGCCCTCACGCCCCAGACCGTCCGCCGGGTGGTCGGCCGGTTTCCCGACCGGACCGTCGCCCTGCTGCACTCGGGCCTCTCGGCCGGGCAGCGGAACCACCAGTGGTATCTCGCGGCGACCGGAGAGGCGAAGGTCGTCGTCGGGCCACGAAGCGCCGTCTTCGCCCCGGTTCCCGACCGGTCGCTCGGGCTGGTCATCGTCGACGAGGAGCACGACGGCTCGTACAAGGCCGACCAGGCCCCCCGTTTCCACGGCCGCGACGTGGCGATCCGGCGGGCGCAACTCGCGGGGTGCCCGGTCGTGCTCGGCAGCGCCACGCCGTCCCTCGAGACCTGGTGGAACGCGACGCGACGGGGTTCGGTCCACCTCCATCGGCTTCCCGAACGGGCTCCGGGCCTCAATACCCCGAAGGTCCAGGTGGTCGACCTGTCGCACGAGCGGCGATCGTTCCGCGACGCCCGCTACCACCTGATCGGGCCGACGCTGCGTGACGCGATGGCCGAGGCGTTCGCCGCCGACGGGCAGGTGATCCTGCTGCTGAACCGGCGGGGGTACGCGACCTACCTCTCGTGCCCCGACGACTCGTGCGGTTGGACGCTCGACTGCGACCAGTGCGACACGCGGCTGGTCATGCACCGGATGCGACGTGAGGTCGGCGGGGCCGAGCGAACCCACGACTTCGTGCGGTGCCACCACTGCGAAGGCGAGCAGCGGCTTCCGAAGATCTGCCCCCAATGCGGGCGGAAAGTCAGCCTTTTCGGCGAAGGGACGCAACGGGTCGAGGAGGAACTCTGGCGGCTCTTCCCCTTCCTCGGCGAGCCGTCGCGGCTGCTTCGCCTCGACGCCGACGCGGTCGGCTCGGCGGTCGAGCTGAACGAGTCGCTCGCGACCTTCGGACGGGGCGAGGCGAAGGTCCTGCTGGGCACGCAGATGATCGCCAAGGGCCTCGACTTCCCGAACGTGCGGGTCGTCGGGGTGATCAACGCCGACACCGCCCTGTCGCTGCCCGACTTCCGGGCGGCGGAGCGGACCTTCCAGCTGGTGAGCCAGGTCGCCGGTCGTTGCGGCCGCGGCAAGGCCGCGGGGCGGGCGATCGTCCAGACCATGCAGCCTGACGCCCCGGCGATTGCCCTCGCCGCGAAGCACGACTTCGAGGGGTTTGCCGGCCGGGAGCTGGCCGACCGCGAGCGGTTCGGGCTGCCGCCGATCCGGCGGCTGGCGCGGCTGGTGGTGCGGGACGAGAGCGAGTCACGGTGCGAGGACCTCGCCGCCGGGCTGCGGCGGGCGCTCGACGAGGTGGTCGCCGGCCGAACTTCGGTCGAGCTGCGGGGGCCCGTTCCCTGCGTCATCGCCCGGATCGCCGGCCGCTACCGGCGGCAGATCGAGGTTCTCGCCCCTTCCGCCGCGGAACTGGTCCGGTTCCTCACCGAGGCCCGAAACCGAGGGGCGGTCCAATCGGGCGAGCAGGTGGCCGTCGACGTGGATCCGATCAGCCTGGCCTGACCGCAAGAGCGGCCAGTTTTTCGACGGGGAACCGTACAATGTCCGACCCGGTCGCCCAAGCGGCGTCCGGCCGCGGATCCGCCGCCAACCCCGCGTCGAGAGCGGCGGACCGGTCCCCAGCACGGAGTCGAGCATGGCGTCGGAACGGTCCCCCGAAGGTGTCCCCGGTCTTGTCCCCGGTCAGGGAACGCAGCGCGCGAGCCTCGCCGTCAACGGCTGGTCGAGCGACTACGTGGATGGGCTCTATCTGCAATGGAAGGAGGACCGGAACGCAGTCCCCGTCGAGTGGGCGGAGTTCTTCGCCGGCTTCGACCTCGGGGCGACGCGGGTTCCGGCCAAGGGAGCCGCGGCCGCGACGCCGGCCGGGACCGCCGTCGAACACTCGCTCCAGCGGAAGGTCGACCGCCTCATCGATACCTACCGCCGCCACGGGCATCTCGCGGCGCACCTCGACCCGCTCGGGACGGTCCGGCCCTTCCCCGACTGCCTCACCCTCGAGGCGTTCGGCCTCGGCGACGGGAACCTGAACGAGAGTTTCGATGCCGGCGACCTGCCGATCGACAGCCCGGCGAAGCTCTCGACCATCCTCGAGACGCTCGAGCGCACCTACTGCGGCCCGATCGGCATCGAGTACATGGCGATCGCCGACGACCACCGCCGCCGCTGGCTGCAGAAGCGGATCGAGACCGTCGCGGGACGGCCGCCGATGACCGCCGAGCTTCGCAAGCGGCTCCTCGGCCGGATGTGCGACGCCGAGACGCTCGAGCAGTTCCTCGACAAGCGTTTCGTCGGCAAGAAGCGATTCGGCGTCGAGGGCAACGAGACCCTCGTGCCGTTCGTCGACCAGCTCGTCGAGAACGCCCCGGCGAACGGCATCAAGGAGATCGACATCGGCATGGCCCACCGCGGCCGGCTGAACATCCTCGTGCACATCCTCGGCAAGACGATCGAGCAGGTCGTCACCGAGTTCGACGAGAGTTGGGCCGAGGACTTCGCCGACGGCGGCGGCGACGTGAAGTACCACTCGGGCCATTCCGCCGACCGGCCGACCT
>JBIKVN010000006.1:0-32218 GCA_044356865.1 Phycisphaerales bacterium
CTCGGCTTCCATCTCGGGCGAGAGCCGGTCGGGCAGCAGGGGAATGCCCTGCGATTCCGCAAACTTCCGAGCCCCGTCGCCGACGAGGATCGCGTGCGGCGTGCGTTCCATCACGAGCCGGGCGAGCGAGACCGGGTGCTCGACGCCGCGCACGCAGAGCACGCTGCCCGAGCGGTTGCGGTCGTCCATCACGGCGGCGTCGAGCGTGACGATGCCGTCGCGGTCGGGCCGGCCGCCGAGCCCGACGGTGCGGTCGGGGCAGTCGCTCTCGACGGCGCGGGCCGCGGCCTCGGCGGCGTCGAGGGCCGAACCGCCGCGCTCGAGCGCGGCCCATGCGGCGGCGTTCGCGACCTGGCCGTGGTTCCAGGTCGAGAAGACGATCGGGCGGCGGGAAGGGGCTGGGGCCACGGGGTCGCGCGCGGGTCGGGCCGCGCATCCGGTCGCGGCGAGCAGGCCGAGCCCGAGCGCGGTCCGGCGATCGAAGGCATCCATGCGGACCTCCCCGCTCACGGCTTCGCAAGCGTCATGCGGAACTCAAGCGGCTCCTCGGCCGGGGCGCCTTCCTTCGCGGGCTTCGGCTCGACGACCAGCAGCAGCGTGGTCGGATCGACCCGCGTGTAGGTCACGCGGCTCAGCGAGCCGGCCTTCGCCTTCTCGGGATCGTCGACCGGCACGAACGAGGCGCTTTCGCCCTCGATCCGATCGAGCTTCAGCGTCATCGGCTCGGCCCGTCGCGGGTCGGTGTCGAAGTTGCCGTGCACGTGGATCTGCCGCAGGATCGTGCCGTCCTTGGTCGCGACGATCTGCGTGAACTCGTAGAACGGTGTCGCGCCGTTGCCGAGCACGCGGCGGAACGAGCCGAGGATGGCTTTCCCGCGCGGGGCGCCCCAGGTCTCCTCGATCACGGCGCCGTTCGGCTGGTCGAGGGTCCAGGTGCCGGTGAGGAAGGCGAGCGGGGCGATGGCGGGGTCGGCGGCAGGAGTGATCTCCGCCGGCGGCGCGGTCCGGCAACCGAGGGCGAAGAAGAGGGCGAGGACGGCAAGCGGCAGTCGAAGCATCGGATCTCCAGCGGAGGAAAGCCCGGACTGTACCGAACGGGCTTCAGGGATGGGGCTCGGGCCGCCGTTCGATCGGCTCGACCCGGCAGCATCGCCAGCGGCCGCAGCGGGGGCAGGGCATGAGTTTCACGGGACGGCCGGCGGCGCCGATCCGGATCCAGGGATACGGAAACCGCAGTCCGCAGGTGAGGCAGCGGGCGGTCCAGTGCTGCTGGGAGTGCTTGATCAATCGGTCGCGCAGGCTCACGCGAAGGCCTTCCGATCGAGCGACAGCGAGAATCCGAGCGACGCGGCCAGGCGTTCGCAGGCGGCGATGGTCGACTTCCGGGCGGCAGCCGCTGGTCCATCCTCGAGCCACGCCCGGCGGACGGAGAGCGTATCCCGCTCGCGATCGCTCGACGCGTCGACGCGGGCCACGAATCGCTCGCCGGCGAGGATCGGCAGCGTGTAGTAGCCGTGCACCCGCTTCGCCGCGGGCACGAACGCCTCGAAGCGGTAGTCGAAGCCGAACAGGCCGGCGAGGCGGGTCCGGTCGCGGACGAGCGGGTCGAACGGGGCGAGGGCTCGCGGGGTCGAGTCGATCTCCGCGGCGGCCGCCCTCCGCCAGTCGGTTCGCGCGATGCCCGCCGCGGGCTTCTTGCCGATGCGGTCGAGCGTGACCGCGACGGCGCGGCCGTCCCGCGTCGCGCGGGCGGCCCATGCCTTCGCCTCGGCCAGCGTCACGAGATTCATGAACTGGGCCAGCTCGCGCGGCGTCGCGGCGCCGAGCCGGTCGAGCGCCTCGCGGCAGGCGAACCCGATCAGATCGTGGCGCGTCGGAGTCGTCGTCGCCTTCCCATGCACCCGCTCGGACAGGTCGTACACCTTCTCGAACCCGCGGCGGGAATGCACGGCGATCTCGCCGCCGCGCCAGAGCAGCTCGAGCGCCGCCTTGTGCGGCGACCAGTCCCACCAGCCTTCGCCGGTGCGGCCTTTCGCGGGGAAATCGCGGGTCGAGAGGGGGCCGCGCTCGGCGATCGCGTCGCGGACCTCGGCCAGCGTGCGCTTCCAGCCCGTCCCGAGCCGCTCCCTCATCCACGCGTGCCGCGACAGCCGCACGCGGTCGCGCTCGAAGCGATGGCCCCACCACGGCAGCCAGTCGCGGCGGATCACGCTCGCGTCGTGCGTCCAGTGCTCGAAGAGCTCGCGGCTGGTCTCGAGGTGGTGCCGCAGGAGATCAGTTCGGTACGCGTCGAGCCGCGCGTGCAGGATGAGGTGATGGGCCCGCTCGACCGCGTTGATCGAGTCGACCTGCACGAAGCCGAGCGCACGCACCGCGGCGAGCGTCGTCGCCCGCGTGGCCTTCCGCGGCGGATCGGCGAGGCCGGCGCCCGCCAGCAGCAGCCGCCGCGCCGCCGCCGTCGGAACCGTCTCGGGCGCGGCCTTCGGCATCGCGTTCAGTCCGCGGCCTTCGCCGTGCGGTGCACGCCGACGTGCGTCAGCGCGGGGCAGGCCCGGCTGTCGAGGATCTCGATCCGCAGGTGTTTCGCCTTCGTCTCGGGCACCCGCACGATCCGCTTGTGCCCGACGGTCGTGCCCTCGGCCAGCGTCACCCAGTCGCGGTGGTCGTTCGAGGGGTTCGCCGGTACCGAGATGCGGAAACTCTTGATCCGCTGCCCGAGCCAGGTCGGTTCGGCCAGCACCACGCGATCGAACGGCCTTGCGGGATCGAGCTCGACCTCGATCGACGCCCGCGCCGCGCCGTCCTCCGTCGCCCAGAACGTCTTCGGATCGCCGTCGACGGCCTTGTCGCTGCCGAACGGCTCGTTCGCCCCGCCCGGCCCGGACCCGCGAATCTCGCTGGCCGCCGTCGGCCGCCCGCGGGCGAGATCGGTGCCCGGCCCGTAGGTCGCATCGACGAGCTTCCGCAGGCCCAGCACCGACTGCACGTCGTGCTCGTGGATCAGCCCGCGGCGATCGACCGGGAAGTTCAGGTGGAAGTTCGCGTTGTGCCCGACGCTGCGTTCCCAGAGGTCGAAGAGATGCTCGGGCGTCTTGACCTTGTCGTCCTCGTGCGCGTGGTAGAACCAGCCCGGCCGGATGCTCACGTCGCACTCGGCCGGGATCCACGACTCGCCGTCGAGATCGCCCTCGTTCAGGCTCTTGGTGCTCGGTGGATTGTCGTTCCCGATGCCGTGGCCTTCCGCTTTCAGCATGCTCCAGCAGGTCTCGCCCGCCCAGCCCTGCTCGTTGCCGACCCAGCGGATGTCGGGGCCGACGTCGCTGAAGATCACTGCGTCGGGCTGCAGCTCGCGCACCACCGCGCGGAAGCTCGGGAAGTCGTAGACCTGCCGCTTCCCGTTCGGACCCTCGCCGCACGCCCCGTCGAACCAGACCTCGAAGACCGGGCCGTACGCGGTCAGCACCTCGCGGAGCTGGTTGCGGAAACACTCGTTATACGGCTCGCCGGTGCCGTAGAGCGGGTTGTTGCGGTCCCATGGCGACAGATAGACGCCGAACTTCAGCCCGCCCGCGCGGCAGGCGTCGCTCAGCTCGCGCAGCACGTCGCCCTTGCCGCCCTTCCACGGGCTCTGCGCGACGGTGTGCGTGCTGAACTTCGACGGCCAGTTGCAGAAGCCGTCGTGGTGCTTGGCGGTGATGACCACGCCCCTCATGCCGGCGTCCCTCATGACCTTGACCCACTGCCGGGCGTCGAGCGCCGTCGGTTGGAAGACGTCGGCGGGCTCGTCGCCGTGGCCCCACTCGAGGTCGGTGAAGGTGTTCGGCCCGAAGTGGATGAAGCCGGTGTACTCGAGGTCTTTCCAGGCGAGCTGCCGCGGCGTGGGCAGCGGGGGAAGCGGGGCGGGAGGCGGCACGGTCTGGGTCATGAGCGTCGTCGCGAGCAGGAGGGTGGTCATCGCCGCGGCAAGGTAGCGGGGGAGGGCGTCCCGATGCATTACCATTCCCCACGCATGAGCGACCTGACGCCGCTGCTTGACCAGAACCGCAAGTGGGCCCGCCGCATGGAGTCGGATTTCCCCGGCTTCTTCGCGGGCCTGCGGGCCCAGCAGAAGCCGAGGTACCTCTGGATCGGCTGCGCCGACAGCCGCGTGCCCGCGAACGAGATCATCGGGCTGCCGCCCGGCGAGGTCTTCGTGCACCGCAACGTCGCGAACCTGGTCGTGCACAGCGACCTGAACGCGCTGAGCGTGCTTGATTTCGCGACGCGGGTGCTGGGCATCCGCGACGTCATCGTCTGCGGCCACTACGGCTGCGGCGGCGTGCACGCGGCGCTCCAGCCGAGCGAGGGACGGCTGGTCGACCACTGGATCCGCCACGTCCGCGACATCGCGAAGTTCTACCGCGAGGAGCTCGAGGCGATCGGCGACCCGACCCTGCGGGCGCGGCGGCTGACCGAGCTGAACGTCGCGGTCCAGGTCGTGCACGTCCTCGAGTCGCCGGTCCTCGGCGAGCTGCGCGACCGCGGCATCGAGGTCTCGGTGCACGGGTGGATCTACGACGTGGGCGACGGGTTGCTGCGCGACATCACCGGGCTGGTGGGGAAGGTGCGGGCGCGGGAGCCGGGGTGCGCGTGAGGAAGTGCGGAGCGATAAGGCCATGCCTCGTCGAGGATGAACGCGAGGTCCGTTCAACGGTCGGGCGTGAAGGTGTTCGCGGTCCTCGTCACGCGTCGGCCAAGGCCGACGCTCCCAGTGACGCGTGACGGGGCCAGTAGCGCGATGGGCGTCGTGTCGCACCGGGCGCATGGAGTGCCGGCCTGCGGCCGGCAAGGATGAAGGCGAGGTCCGTTCGACGGTCGGGCGTGAAGGCGTTCGCCGTCCGCGTCACGCGTCGGCCGCGGGCCGACGATCCATGCGCGGGGTGCCGTCGAAGGTGAATCGCACGACGGTTCGCCAGCCGGGCCGCGTTTGAACGCCCGCGTCCCTCGCGCGTCGGCCAAGGCCGACGCTCCGGACCTTACCGCTCGCCGCCCGCCGGCTTCACGCGGATCGAGCCGTTCGAGGTCCGCAGGCTCGCCTTCGCGGCCTGTGCGTTGCCGATCGTCACGCTTGCCGAGTTCCGGCCGGTCTTGACGGTCGCGCTCCCGCCGAGCGTACCGACCTCGACCGCCCCGTTCGACGTCTTCGCCTCGAGCGAGCCCTGCCAAGACGCAGGCAGCTCGAACTCGATCGCGCCGTTCGAGGTGATGGCCGTGACGTCGCCGGTCGCACCCTCGTCGAGGGCGATCTCGATGCGGCCGTTCGAGGTGCCGGCCTGCACGGCGCCGTTCGATCGCTTCACCTCAATGCGGCCGTTCGAGGTGTCGAGGTTCATTTCGCCGCGGTGCCGCTCGACGCGGATCGCCCCGTTCGAGGTGCGGGCCCGCAGCGGCGCCGCGAAGCCCTCGCAGGCGATCGCGCCGTTCGACGAGACCAGTTCGAGCCCGTCCGCGCGGGCCGCCCGCACGGTGATCGACGCGGAATCGCTTCCGTTCCGCGGCTCGGGGAAGTCGACCCGCACCCGCAGCGTGCCGCCCGCGTCCGATTCGATCACGAGCTTCGCCTCGGCCGAGCGGCGATCGGCCTCTTCCTGCGTGGCTCCGCGGGCCCGGATGTCGGCCGTGACCTCAGCGCCCGTGATGCCCTCGGCCTGCACGACCTCGATCGAGCCGTTCCGGTTGTCGACCGCCAGCGTGCGGAGCTCGGCCGCCGATCCCGCGGCCTCGACCTTCCCGACGTACGAATGCCAAGACGAGTTGCAGCCCGCGATCGGTGCGACGCTCAGGACGGCCAGCAGGAGGGCGGTGGTTCGCTTCATGGTCGGGTCTCCTTGGGATCTTCCCAAGACGATTTCACGCCCACCGCGAAACCCCGGGAAAACCTCGGGTCTTGATACCATTCCGCCCCCATGGCCGCCCGCACCGTCACCGTCGGACTGCTGCAGCACGCCTCGCCCCCCGGCGCGAGCAAGGAGTCGATCCGCGGGAAGGTCGCCGCGATGGCCCGCGAGGCGAAGGCGAAGGGGGCCGAGATCATCGCGACGCAGGAACTCTTCGTCGGCCACTACTTCTGCCAGAAGGAAGACGCCGCCCTCATGGACCTCGCCGAGCCGGTGCCGGGCGGCGAGACCTGCGAGTTCATCCGCAATCTCGCCCGCGAGCTCGGCGTCGAGATCACCGCGAGCCTCTTCGAGCGGCGGCAGCCCGGCGTCTACCACAACACGAGCGTCTATTACGACGCCCGCGGGGAACTGCTCGGCCGCTACCGGAAGATGCACATCCCCGACGACCCGCGATTCTTCGAGAAGTTCTACTTCACGCCCGGCGACCTCGGCTTCTCGGCGATCCGCGGCCGCCACGCGACCGCGGGCATGCTCGTCTGCTGGGACCAGTGGTACCCCGAGGCCGCCCGCCTCACCGCGATGAAGGGGGCGGAAGTTCTCTTCTATCCGACCGCGATCGGCTGGTACCACGGCGAGACGCCGGAAGACGCCCGGCAGCAGCGGAACGCGTGGATGACCATGCATCGCGCCCACGCCATCGCGAACGGCTGCTACGTCGTCGCGATCAACCGCATCGGCGTCGAGGGTGACCTCAAGTTCTGGGGCACGAGCCTCGTGTGCGACCCGGCCGGCGAGATCATCGCCGAGGGTTCGCAGGACCGGGAAGAGGTGCTCGTCGTCAAGCTCGACCTCTCGCGCATCGAGGAGATCCGCCGCGGGTGGCCGTTCTTCCGCGACCGTCGCATCGACGCCTACGGTGGCTTGACCAGCCGGTTCCTCGACGCTTGAGTTAGGTTCATGACCGCACCCGCCCTCGATCCCTCGCTCGTCCTCTCCGGCACCGCCGCCGCCGCGGGCTACCGCATGCCCGCCGAGTGGGAGCGGCTCGCCTGCGTCTGGCTCGTCCGGCCCCACAACGCCGAGACCTGGCCGGGCTGCCTCGACGCCGCCCAAGAGGAGTGGGACTCGTGGCGCTCGCGCCTCGCGAAGGTCGTCGAGGTGCGGGAGTGCACCGAGCTCGGCATCCCCACCAACGACAGCTGGATCCGCGACTTCGGCCCGATCTTCGTGCGGAACGCCGCGGGCCCGGTGGCCGGCCACTCCTTCCGCTTCAACGGCTGGGGCGGCAAGTACGAGGTCCGCTCGCTCGACGACGCGGTGCCGTCGATCGTGAGCGCCCGCTGGAAGATCCCGATGTGGCACCACGAGTTCGTCCTCGAGGGCGGCTCGATCGACTCGAACGGCGCGGGCTCGCTGCTCACCACGCGGCAGTGCCTCGAGAACGACAACCGTAACCCCGAGGCGGGCGATGCGGGCATCGAGGCGACGCTGCGCGAGGCCCTCGGCGTCACGAACCTCGTCTGGCTGCCCGGCGGCATCAAGGGCGACGACACCGACGGGCATATCGACGACATCGCCCGCTTCGTCGCCCGCGACACGATCGTCGCGCTGCGGGCCCCGGTCGGCCATCCCGACCACTTGACGCTCGAGGAGAACTGGCGGGCTCTGGAAGCCGCCCGCGACGAGCGCGGCCAGCCGTTCCGCCTCGTCCCGCTGCCCGTGCCCGAGCCGATCTTCTACGACTACCCGGCCGACCGCTTCGGCCCCGGCGGGCGGAACATGCTGCCGGCGAGCCACGCGAACTTCCTGATCGCGAACGGAACGGTTTTCGTGCCGGTTTTCGGCGGAAACTCCGACGACGCCGCCTGCCGGACGCTGGAGCAGGCGATGCCCGGCTTCCGCATCGAGCCGGTGATGGCGGTCAACCTCGTGGTCGGCCTCGGCAGCCTGCACTGCCTCAGCTGCCACCAGCCGGCTTGAGCCGGAGCGCCGGTCCGTTACATTCCCCCGACCGGAGGATTGCCATGCGCCAAGTCCTGTTCGCGATCGTCTTTGCCTGCGTCCCGTCCGTCGCCATGGCGGAGGACGCCAAGGAGTCCGGATCAATCCTCGATCGCCTGTATGTCGGCACCGACATCGGCGTGTCCATCCTGCCGGACGTGAAGACCCGTGCGATCGCGGTAACGCCCGGCTCCTTCGGACTCTCGTCACTCGACATCGACATGGATGCGGGTGTCGACTGGTCGATCGAGCTCGGGCTGAGGCTCTCCGAGCAGTGGTCGGTCGAGATCCAGTCCGGCTATGTCTACAACCGCATTCGGGGCGTCGGCTCGGGCGATTTCACCTCGGCGTTCCCGCCGGAACCGGTCGCGGGTGGCGAGGGTCACTTCGGCCAGGTCCCGATCCTCGTGAACGGCCTGTGGGAGATCCCGCTGCTTGATCGCGAGCCGGGCCTCGGGTCGCTCAAGCTCCAGCTCGGCGGCGGCATCGGAACCGTGTATGTCCACGGCGCGCTCTCGGCGGACGGAACCGGTTCGCTCGCCGGCCTCGAGATGAGTGCCGACGGCGGCGACTGGACCTTCGGCTACCAAGGCACCGCGGCCTTGCTGTGGAACATCGCCCCGAACGTCGAGATCGGCATTCGCTATCGTTTCATGGGGACCACCGCCGCCGATCTCGGGCCCATCTCGGAAGGCTCGGGCGTGCTCGCGGCCGGGAATCTCGAGACCGAGGCGATCTACACCAACGCGATCCAGGCCAGCCTGGCCATCCGGTTTTGAGTTCACTGGCGCGATAACCGCCGACTGAATCAACCCGAAGAATCGGGTTGGAGCGGTGGGGAAGATCGCACCGACCGGCGGTCGGCATATTCTGCCGCTTTCGATGCCGAAGTCTGACGCCGCGGGAGTGCCGGGCCGATCCGGGTCATTCGCGCAAGGGCGAGCAGCATCCGCCGATCTGCCGATCGCGGGTCATTTCCGCTCCGTCCGACGCGAGGAGGTGCGCATGTCCGGTTTCCATTTCCCCATCGCCAGGGTCCTTCGGATCCCGACCGTCCTCCTCCCGCTGGCGTTGGCGATCGTGGCCTCGTCGCCGCTTGCGGCGCAGGCGCCGGCGGCCTCGCCACCCGAGGTGGATCCCTTCAGCGAACTCGATGAGCCCGCCTCCGACGAAGCGCTGGCGCCGGAAGCGCCGAGCCTGAATCGAAAGCCCGTGGCCCCGAGGCGAATCCGCTTCGAGACCGGAAAGTTCTTCGCCGCGTGGGGGACGGATGCGGCGGAGTTCGACTACGACGCCAGCGGGAAGGTCGATTGCGGCGATCTCGCCTTGGCGGCGAAGGGAGTGCAGGGGCTCGCGAACTCTCCCGCAAGGCAGGGTGGCGTGGTTCCCACCGGAGACGCGAAGGCGATCCGGGCCTCGGGGCGGTCCGGCCCGCCCTCGACCATCGTCCATGCGTGGGGCACCGATGCTGCGGCGTTCGACTTCGACGGTGACGGCACGGTCGGCTGTTCCGATGTCCCCGGTTTCATCACGGGCGGCTTGAAGCCGCGGAAGTCCGGACCGCCCTCGGCCGAGGCGCCGCCGGTCGATGACCGCAGCCCTTCGAGCCCTTCGAACCCTACGAGCTCCGACAAGATCCCTATGACCGACCCGTCGACGTCGGGCGGAGTCCAGGATTCCGATGCCGATGCACCCGCCAAGGTCTCGCCTTCCAAGGCACGACGGGCGATCGATGGTGGCGGTGGACGCGGCGGGAGCGGGGCTCGCGGCGGTGGCGGCGGCGGCGGCTCGGGTTCGGCCAGCCGTGCCGACGGGACGGACGAAACTGGCCCGGTGACGACGCCGGGGAGCCCGGGCAACTCCGGTGACCAGTCCGGTGGCACGAATGGAACCGGCTCCGGCAGCGGAACCGGCTCGGGATCGGGTGGCGGGACGGATGCGGGATCTGGCGGTGGTACGGATACCGGAGCGGGCGGCGGAACCGGCGGCGGAGCCGGCCGCGGAAATGGCGGTCGAGCGGGTCGTGGCAATGGCGGTGGATCCGGCGGTCGTGGCGGCCGCGGAACCGGCGCTGGAACTGGCGGCGGAGCTGGCGCCGGAACCGGCGCCGGAACTGGCAGCGGTACGGGCACGGGAACCGGCAGCGGGGGTGGAATCATCATCGGCGGCGGCACCGGCGGCACCGGCGGCGGATCGACCGACGACGACGTTCGCGCCGGATCGGGCGAGACGCTCGTTCGGTACGAGGCCGGCACGCCGGGCCAACCCGACGAGAGTCGATTCTCCTGGGTCGTCACCGGCGTCCGCGAGAAGGGCACGTTCGTCGACGGGACCCCGTGGATCACCGTCCAGCCCGGGGCGATGCTCGTCGACCTGTCGCCCAAGAGCCAGCGGAAGCGAATGACCGTCGGTCTCGAGGTCTGGATCAGCGGCTCGGCCAAGAATCCGCGGGCTCGACTGTACGTGAACCCGGCGACGGGCGAGCTGGTCCACAACTCGAAGACGAACTTCGACGGCCGCGAAGTCCGGTACCGGCTTCCGAGCCAGGCCGAGGTCGACGAGTCCTTCGACCTCGCCGCGAACATCGGGATCGTCCCGGCCGGCGAGCGGAAGATCCGTCCGGTCCCGCTCGTTCCCGGTGATGTGATCGTGACGGCCGATTCCGACTGGGTCGAGCAGGACAACCGACGATGGGGCGACAACGGCGGTGCGTGTCCGCACACCGGCCCCGGACGGCGGACGGGCATCAAGCGATTCGGGGTCCTGACCGTGCTTCGCGAGGCGCCGCAACAGCCCAGTTTCCGGCCGCCGATGCAGTGGATCCCGGGCGAGGAGGCCGATCGTCCCGCCCCGATCCCGCTCAGCCGGCTTCGCGGCGACGAGTCGGCGCTGCTGCACAGCACCCCGACCTATCGCGAGAATCCCGATGTCCTGCTGACCGGTCCGACCTTCCGCGACGGCGGTGGAATCGCCTACCAGAGTTCCCACGCGCTCTTCGCCCTGACCACCGACCTTTCGCGAGGTTCGAACGTCACCTACGGAGGGAACCTCTCGAAGACGGTGCTCGGACCCGCGCTCATCCAGGCGACGAACACGTCCCTTCCTTCCGACCGTCGGCAGCGGATCCGCAATCGCCTCATCCAGTACGGGATCGACTGCCACGGTTCGCTGATGAGCCTGGTCAAGACCGGCGCGGGCGCCGGCCAGCGTGCCGCCGAGATCAAGGCCTGGATCTTCCTCGCGGGCTGGTGGCTTGACGAGCGCTCGATGCAGAACCCCTATCAGGCGATCCGCGATCGATATCCCGGCTCGGCGCTCGCGGCGCGGACGGATTCGGAGATCGGCAACGCCTTCTTCCACGACGACACGGTCTGCCGCCAGGTGGTCGGCGGAATCGGGTTGGGAGCGAACTACATCCAGGCTTGGGGCCCGGGCCAGACCAACCGGGTGCAGTCCGCCAGCGAGGTTGGTTCGACGAAACTCAACGGCTACGCCGACGTCGAAGGGCGATTCGCCCGCCTGGAGTTCACCGGGGTCGAGCTCGGGGGCGACGACCACGCCCGTAGGCCCCACAACTATTACGGCATGTATGTCGTCGTCGAGTCCGGTCCGGGCGCCGGCCCCACCATCTACAAGGTGCTCCGTGCGGGCGGCCGGGCTCACTTCGCCGACTTCATCGAGCTCGACCGGCCGTGGCAGCACGGGACGCCGAACGGCTCCTCGACGGTGCGGATGTTCCCGTTCCGCAACGGCGATGTCCTTCCCGGCGACCGGTCGGATGTCGGGCGCTGGTACTTCTCGCGGGAGAGCCAGCGGGACAAGCTGGGCAATGACGATCTGTCGCCGACCAACGACGGGTACGCCGCGGTCTCGGCCAAGTCGTTCATCATCCCGCATGCCGCGCTCAAGCGGCTGGCCGACACCACCGGCAACCGCGACTACATCCGCGGTTCGACCTGGAACTGGCTGTCCGAGGTCATCGGCGGCTCCGGCACCGCGCTGAGCGGAGAGCGGTACGGGACCTGCCCCGACTCCGATCGCATCCTGAACCTCTTCTGGGATCGTCCGGACTACCTCGGGGGACCCGCCATGTCGGTCATCAAGCAGTGGATCGGGTTCGAGGATCGGCCGGGCGGATACGGCTACCGCGACCTGTCCCGCCTGCCGGGCGCTCGCCGCTGAACGCGGGATCGGGGAAGTCGAGGATCGTCGCGTCGCGGGGAGCCGTGGGCGGCCCGCGGTACCATCGCCGTCGATGTCCCGCCCGAACGACGCGACGCCGATGAAGTCCTCGGCGGTCACCCTCGCGGTGCTGGTCGCCGCCCTCGGCTACTTCGTCGACCTGTACGACCTGGTCCTCTTCTCGATCCTGCGGGTGCCGAGCCTGAAGGGCCTCGGGCTCGAGGGCGAGGCGATCACCGCCGACGGGGTGATGCTGCTCAATCTCCAGCTCGCCGGCATGCTGGTCGGCGGGCTGGCGTGGGGCGTCCTCGGCGACCGGCGCGGCCGGCTGGCCGTGCTGTTCGGCTCGATCATCCTCTATTCGCTCGCGAACCTCGCGAACGCCTTCGTGGCCGACGTGCCCGAGGGTTCGTCCTTCGGTTTCCTGCACGCGGTGGGGCTCGGCGACGCGATTCGGCAGTACGCGGTGCTGCGGTTCGTCGCCGGCTTCGGCCTCGCGGGCGAGCTCGGGGCGGGCATCACGCTGGTCGCCGAGATCATGCCGAAGGAGAAGCGGGGGATCGGCACCACGATCGTCGCGACGGTCGGCCTGTGCGGGGCGGTCGCGGCGGGGCTGGTGGGCGAGGCGCTGCTGGCGCGATTTCCCGAGAACGGCTGGCGGTTCGCGTACGCCCTCGGCGGGGGAATGGGGCTGGCGCTGCTCGTCCTGCGGGTCGGCGTGCTCGAAAGCGGGCTGTTCGCGAACTTGCGGCACCGCGAGGTGGCCCGCGGCGACCTGCGGATGCTGGTGCACCCGCCCGAGCGGTTGTGGCGTTTCCTCCGCGTGATCCTCGTCGGCATGCCGATCTGGTTCGCGGGCGGCGTGCTCTTCGTCTTCGCGCCCGAGATCGGCAAGGCCCTGGGCCTCGCCGAACTGCCGACCGGCGGCAAGACCATCCTTTTCGCCTACGTCGGCGTGGTGCTCGGCGATCTCGCGAGCGGGCTGCTGAGCCAGAGGTTCCGCAGCCGGAAGAAGGTGCTCGCGGTGTTCCTCGTGCTCTACGCGGGGGCGATCGTCGCGCTGTTGACGCTGGGCGGGCGTTCGCTCGGGACTTTCTACGGGATCCTCTGCGTGCTGGGGGCGACCACCGGCTACTGGGTCATCTTCGTGACCACCGCGAGCGAGCAGTTCGGCACGAACCTGCGGGCCACGGTGACCACCAGCGCCCCGAACTTCGTGCGGGCGACCGCGATCCCGGTCACCGCGGTCTGGTTCGCGGCGAAGCCCGCGCTCGGGACGATTCCCGCCACGATCGCGGTCGGGCTCGGCTGCGTCGCGATCGGGCTCGCGTGCCTCGTCGGCATGCGCGAGAGTTTCGATCTCGACCTCGATTACGTGGAGCGGTGAGGTCCCCATGATCGCGACCGGCCTGATCGTCCTTCTCCTGGCCGCCGACGCGGCGGCACCCGCGGCGCTCGCGGATCGGGCGAACGGGTTCGCGAGCGCCGCGAGTCTCGCGGAACTTCACGCCGGGCTCACCGGCGAGCCGCATGTGGCGGGAACCCCGGGCGACCGGCGGCAGGTCGAGCGGCTGGTCGCGTTCTTCCGCGGCCTCGGCCTCGAGACCGAGGTGCACGAGTTCCGGCCGTACCTGGCCCGCCCCGTCGCGGCCCGCCTCGAGATCCTCGACGAGGGCGGACCGATCGCCCTCGACCTTCGCGAGCGGCAGTTCGCCGAGGATCCGTCGCTCGGGCATCCCGACCTCTCCTGGGGCTGGAACGCCTACAGCGGCTCCGGCGAGGTCGAGGCCGAGGTCGTCTACGCGAACCACGCCACCCGCGAGGACTTCCGCCGGCTCGCCGAGCTCGGCGTCGACTGCCGCGGGAAGATCGTGCTGGCCCGTTTCGGCGGCAACTTCCGGGGCTTCAAGGCGAAGTTCGCCGAGGCGGCCGGGGCCGCGGGGCTCGTGATTTTCACCGATCCCGCCGACTCCGGCTTCACGAAGGGCCCGACCTGGCCCGAGGGCGGCTGGGCGAACGAGACCTTCATCCAGCGCGGTTCGCTGCTGACCCTGCCGCAGCCGGGCGACCCGCTCACGCCCGGCGTCGAGGCGACGGAGTCGGCCCCGCGGCTCGATCCGGCGACGCTGCCGCTGCCGCGGATTCCCGTGCAGCCGATCGGCTACGCGGCGGCGGAGCGGATCCTCGCCCGCATGACCGGCCGCGAGGTCGCCGACGCGGCGTGGAAGGGCGGGTTGCCGGTGACTTACCGCCTCGAGGGCGGACCCGGTCTTCGCCTTCGCCTCAAGGTCGAACAGGAACGCTCCCTCGCCTCGACCGCCAACGTGATCGCGAGGTTGCCCGGGGCGACCCGGCCCGACGAGGAGGTCATCGTCGGTTGCCATCGCGACGCGTGGACCTTCGGCGCCGCCGATCCCCACGCGGGAACGATCGCGCTGCTCGAGATCGCCCGCTGCCTCGCCGAGGCCGCCCGGGCCGGCGTCCGTCCCGCCCGCACCGTCACCTTCGCCGCGTGGGGCGCCGAAGAGTTCGGCATCATCGGCAGCGTCGAGTGGATCGAGGGCCGCCGTCCGCGGCTCGAGCGGGACGCCGTCGCCTACCTCAACCTCGACATGGCCGCGATGGGGCCGAACCTGGCCCTGGGCGGCTCGCCGTCGCTCGGGCCCGCGGCGTTCGCGGCGCTTTCGCTGGCCCGCGATCCCTTCGCCGACCGGACGGTGCGCGAGGGGCTCTCGCGCGACGGCACGCCGCCGTCGCTCGGCAACCTCGGCGGCGGCAGCGACCACGTGGGCTTCTGGTGCCACGCGGGCGTGCCGAGCCTGACCCTCGGGGCGGGCGGCTCGCCGGGCGTGAGCTACCACTCGAACTACGACACGGTCCACTGGTACCGGAAGACGGTCGGCGAGGACTACCGCGCCGCCTTGCTGGTCACGCGGGCCGGCAACGCGCTCGTCGCCGCGTTCGCTTCGGGCGAGGAACGCCCCGACGACCCGCGGGCGATGCTGCTCGACGCGAATCGGCTGGTGCAGGTCGCGCTCGGGAAGGCGAAGGCCGCCGGAGTCGCGATCGACGCCGAACCGCTCGAACGGGCCCTCGTCGCCGCCACCGCCGCCGCCGAGGCGTGGCCCGCGCGGGACCTCACGCCCGCCCGCCGCGACGCCGACCGGGCCGCGATTCGCGCCGCCTGGCTCGACCCCGAGGGCCTGCCCGGCCGTCCGTGGTTCCGCAACCGGTACGCCGCCACCGACCGCCACAGCGGCTACGGCGCCTCGATGCTGCCCGATCTCGCCGAAGCGATCGAGGACCACGACGCCGACCGCGCCGCGGGGGCGATCGCCGAGCTCGCCGCGGTCGCCGAGCGGATCCGCGCGATCCTCGCGGCACCGTGAGCCGGACGATCTCCATCGCTATCATCCGGCGCCCCCACGGAGACCGCCCATGTCGCTCAAGGACACCACCGAGAAGCTCGGATACAACGAAGAGGATCGCGTCTTCCACGAGCGGGACGCCGCGTGGATCGCCGCCAAGCGGAAGGAACTCGACGAGGCCCGCCGGAAGCAGCTTGCCGACGAGGCCCGCCAGACCCACTTCATGAAGTGCCCCAAGTGCGGCCACGACCTCGCCGAGACCGAGTTCCACGGCATCAAGGTCGACCTGTGCGGCGGTTGCGGCGGCATGTGGTTCGACAAGGGCGAGTTCGAGATCCTCTTCGCGACCCGCCCCAAGGGCTTCCTCCAGCGATTCATCGGGGGTTGAACCGGGGGACGGATCCGGGCGGCGGATCGGTTCTCGGATGTTGCGAACGCGGCGTCCGCGAGCTCGAGGCCGCCCGAAATCTGGGGTTTTCCCGCCTCCGTTCGTGATTTCGTCGGTTCGGGCTGGTCGCGGCCCGGACCGGTCGTACTTTCGAGGGCCGGTGCCCCATTCGGCGGAACCCGTGGGCCGGTGTCCCGCGTAGCACTCGTTCTCGGCCGCTGTCCGCCGGGCGTCCCGGGATCCTTGTCTAGACTCACGGCCTTCCTGCCCCCCTCACCCACGCTTCACCAACCATGAAGATCCGAACCGCCCTCGTCGCCGCCGTCGCCGCCAGCCTCGCCTCGACCGCGCTCGCACAGGTCCCCGCCGTCCGCACCAAGCGGATCGCCTCGGGCCTCTACCTGCCGACGCTGGTCACGCACGCCCCCGGCGACACCTCGCGGCTCTTCGTGGTCGAGAAGCGGGGCACGATCAAGATCATCGACCTCACCACCTCGCCGCCGACGGTGCTGCCGACGATGTTCCTGAACATCGATCCGCTCGTCTCGGGCGGCACCAGCCTGAACGACGAGCAGGGCATGCTCGGCATGGCGTTCCATCCCAACTACGCCGAGAACGGCTACTTCTTCGTCTTCTACACCGGGCCGGCGAACACCGTGCGGCGTTACAAGGTGAGCGCGAAGAACCCCAACGTCGCCGATCCGAACAGCGCCCTGACGCTGCTCTCGATCACCGATCCGTTCTCGAACCACAACGGCGGGAACATGGCGTTCGGGCCCGACGGGTACCTCTACATCGGGACCGGCGACGGCGGCTCGGGGAACGACCCGCAGAACAACTCGCAGAACATCAACAGCAAGCTCGGCAAGATGCTCCGCATCGACCCGAACGTCGCCGGCAACAGCCCGGCGTACTTCCCGGTCGCCGGGAACCCGTACGCCGGTGCCACTCCCGGCGACGACGACATCGTGGCGATCGGCCTCCGCAACCCGTGGCGCTGGTGCTTCGACCGCGAGACCGGCGACATGGTCATCGCCGACGTCGGCCAGAACGCCTGGGAAGAGGTCAACTGGATTCCCGCGGGCACGCTGGCCGGCCGCAACTTCGGCTGGCGGTGCACCGAGGGCACCGCGTGCACCGGCCTGACTGGTTGCACCTGCAACGGATCGACGCTGACCGGCCCGATCCGCACCTACGCCCACAATTCGTCGGGCGGTTACTCGATCACCGGCGGGCATGTCTATCGCGGCTGCGCGTATCCCGAGCTCGCCGGGACCTACTTCTACGCCGACTACTCGACCAACAACATCTGGTCGCTGCGGTACGTGAACGGCTCGATCGTCGACTTCACGCTGCGGAACTCGCAGATGCAGACCTCGATCGACGGCTTCACCTGCAACCAGATCTCGAGCTTCGGCGAGGACGCCAACGGCGAGATGTACATCGTCGACCACGGCGGCACGACCAGCGGCCAGATCTTCAAGATCATCCCGGCCGCCGGCGAGGCGGTCTGCCCCGAGCCGTGCCCGACGGATCTCGACGGGAACGGCTCGACCGAAGCCGGCGACCTCGCTTCGCTGCTGGCCGCATGGAGCACTCCCGCCGCCGACATCGACGGGAACGGCACGACCGACGCCGGCGACCTCGCGGTGATGCTCGGGGCGTGGGGCGCCTGCCCCTGATGCGCCCGCTCTTCGCGCTGGCGACCGTCGCAGCCGCGTTGCTCACTTCCGCCGTGGCTCCCGCCGTCTGGGCCCAGGCCCCGGCGGGCCAGGTTGCGGTGCTGCTCGAGCCGCCGGTCGCCGATTTCGGGACCATCGAGCCGTCGAGCTCGCACGTCGGGAAGTTCACGCTGAAGAACCTCGGCTCGGCCCCGGCCACGGTCAAGGCCGCGGTCCCGACCTGCAAGTGCACCTCGTTCACCGACCTCGTCGGGAAGGTCATCCCGGCCCGCGGCGAGTTGGCGTTCGAGGCCACGCTGAAGGCGCCGGCGAGCCCGGGCGAGAAGGACGCGAAGCTGCAGATCGTGGTCGAGGGGATGCCGCGGCCCCTGGTCGCGACGCTCAAGGGCCTGGTCACGCTGCCGGTGAACGCCGAGCCGCCCTTCGTCGACGCCCTCAAGGACGTGGTGCGCGGCACGGTGAAGCTGCGCTCGATCGACGGCCAGCCGTTCCGGATCCTGAAGTCAGGCGATGCCGCTCCGGTCTTCCGGGGGTTCGACCCGGCGAAGGACGCCCCGCGGGCCGAGTACGAGATCGTCTGGGACCTCTCGGGCCGCGGCTGCGACACGATGCCGCTCTGGTGGACGGTGTTCACCGACCGGGCCGACTGCCCGGTCGTGCCGCTGCGGGTCCGCGACGAGTGCACGGGTTCCAAGGCTGATCCTGGCCGGCATGACCGGGCGTGGATGTTCAAGGAACCGCTGGTGCAGGCGCCGCTGCTGTCGGTCGGGAAGCCGACCGAGCTGGCAATCGAGATCGAGCACTACAACCCGCAGGGACGGGGCCGCATCGACCGGCCGCGGTTCCGCGAGGTGCAGGCGGTGCGCGACCCCTCGGGCCTCTTCGCGATCGAGCTGCTCGAGGCGAAGCCGGTCGGGACCGACGAGGCGCTGGTGCGGATCCGCGTGACGCCCACGCCCGCCGCCGCCGGCGAGCGGTACCTGCCGCTGACCGTCACCACCGCCACCGGGGCCGGCCAGGTCGCCCTCGCCGCCCGGACGGTGGCCCCGTGACCGCGACGGTCGACACCCGCGATGCCGGGGCGGTCTGCGAGGCGCTCGAGCGGGCGGCGGAAACGCTGCTTTCGGCCCCGAACCGCGAGGGCTCGACCGTGCGGCTCGGCGACCGCGGTGTCTTCACGCTCACCGGCGACCTCCACGACAACCCGATCCACCTGCAGAAGATCCGTCGGCTCGCCCGGCTCGGCGACGCGGCCGACCGGCACCTGCTTCTTCACGAGCTCATCCACGGCGACCGGCTGGTGAACGGCCTCGACCTCTCGTACCGCGTGCTCTGCCGCGTGGCGGAGATGGTCGTGGCGTTTCCGGGCCAGGTGCATCCGGTGCTCGCCAACCACGAGTTGAGCCAGATGCTCGGGATCGGCGTGAGCAAGGGCGCCGGCGACAGCACCCGGCTGTTCAACGACGGGCTCGACTTCGTGTTCGGCGATGACGCCGAGGGTGTGGCGGCCTCGATCGGGAACTTCTTCCGCGCGATGCCGCTGGCGGTGCGGACCGCAAACGGGCTGTTCTGCTCGCACTCGCTGCCGTCGCCGGAAGGCATGGCGCGGTTCGACCGCGGTGTGCTGGAGCGTCCGCTGGTCGACGCCGACTACCGCTCGCCCGCGGGCAGCGCGTACCTCATGACCTGGGGCCGCGGGCAGAACGCGGCGCAGGTCGAGGTGCTGGCGAGCTCGCTCGGCGTCGAGCTCTTCGTGGTCGGGCATGCCCACTCGGAGACCGGGGCGCATGTCGTGACCCCGCGGATGGTCGTGCTGAACAGCGACCACGAGTGCGGCCGCGTGGCGACCGTCGACCTCGGGGCCCCGTGCCCGACCGCCGACGACCTGGTCCTGATGTCGCTGCCGCTGGTGGCGCTCGAGGGCGCCGAGGCGTGAGCGTGCGGCCGCTGTTGGCGATCGAACTTTCGCAGGCGGGCGGCGAGGTCGGGCTGCGGCTGCCGGACGGCACCGTGCGGATCCTGCCGGTCGAAAGCGGCGGCCCGGGTCGCGAGGATCCGCTGGTGCCCTCGATCGACCGGCTGGTGCGCGAGGCGGGGCTCGGGCCGGGCGACCTGCGGGCAATCGCGGTGTCGGCGGGACCCGGCGGGTTCACCGGACTGCGGATCGCGACCGTCGCGGCGAAGATGCTGGCCGAGGCCCTCGCGGTTCCCGTGGTGGCGGTGCCGTCGGCGCAGGCCGTCGCGAGCGTCGCGCCGGGCACGGGGCCGGTGATCGTCGCCCTCGCCGCGAAGCGCGGGACGGCGCACCTGGCGGCCTTCCGCGGGCGCGGCGCCGCGACCGCGGCGATCGCCGAACCGCTCACCGGCGACGACGCGGCGTTCGCGACCCTGGTCGCCGCGTGCGGCGCGGTCGAGGGCCTGGTCGCCGACCGGCACCTGCCGCCGGCGATCGCGGCGCGGGCGGCCGAACTGGGCATCCCGACGTTCGCGCCGGTGCATTCGGCGCGGGCCATCCTCGAGCTCGGCGAGGCGGCGCTCGCCCGCGGCGAATCGACGGACCCGCTCGCCCTCGGCCCGATCTACCCCCGCGAGCCCGAGGCGGTGACGATCTGGAACGCCCGCCACGCCGACGCGGGCCGTACGACCTGATCCGGGCCGATAAGGGCCTCGGGCCTTTCCCGTCCGCACCAACCGGCGTTCCTTTCCTGACGCGGCCCGTCCGCAGGGTCGATGCATCTCCCGTCAAGGTGGGAAAGGTGCCCCGGCCACGCCGGTCGGGCAACTCCCCACTCAGTTCCGGGAGGGCCGCATGGCGGAGCGATCCGGCAAGCGGGAAGGCAAGTGGGCGGGCAAGCAGATCTTCACCACCGGCGAGGCGGCGGAGGTCTGCAAGGTCTCGCAGCAAACCATCATCCGATGCTTCGACAGCGGGCGGCTCCAGGGCTTCCGCGTGCCGGGCTCGCGCTTTCGCCGCATCCCGCGCGGCGAGCTCATCCGCTTCATGCGGGCCAACGACATCCCGATCGACCCGCTCGGCGGGGCCGAACGGAAGGTGCTGCTCGTCGACGACGACCCGGCGATCCTGACGCTGGTCCAGGAACTGCTGAAGCGCGACGATCGCTACGAGGTTCGCACCGCGAGCTCGGGTTTCGAGGCGGGCCTCGTGACCGAGGAGTTCCGCCCGAACCTGGTCCTGCTTGATTACCTGCTGCCGGACCTGAACGGGACCGTGGTGTGCGAGCGGATCCGGGCACGGCCCGAGTTCGCCGGCATGCGGATCGTCTTCGTCTCGGCCGCGGCCACCGACGCCGAAGTGCAGGACCTGTTGCGGCAGGGCGCCGACGGGTTCATCCGCAAGCCGTTCGCGCCCGACGAGATCGTTCGCCGCATCGAGGCCATGTTCGCCGCCTGAATCGGCGGGGAGAGAGAAACCATGACCATGAACCGGAATCACGCCCATCCCACCGGCCCCGACGGGGGCTCGTCGATTTGGGTGCTCGCCGACGCCGAGACCGTCCGTTCGGTGCGGACCGCCTTCCGCGGCCGACCGTTCGCGGTGCGGTCGATCCACGATCTCTCGGGCCTGCGGGAGGCCGCCGCGGCGTCGCCGCCGTCGGTCCTCATCGTGGCCGAGGGCGGGGCGGGGCTCGATCCCGAGATCGAGTCGCTCGTCGCCGACTTCGCGGGCGAGGTGCGGACGATCGTGGTCGGCCGCGAGTCGAGCGCCGAGCGGGTCGTCGCCGCGATGCGGTGCGGGGCGAGCGATTTCCTGCCCGCCCCGTTCCGGCCGGCGGAACTCCGCGAGCGGGTCGAGCGGCTGCTGTCGAGCGAGCGCGAGCGGTCGGCCCGCCGCGAGGACCGCCTGCGGCGGCTCGAGAAGCTCTGCCGGCGGCTCACCCGGTCGCGCACGGAAGCGGGCGAACGCGAAGCGTCGCTCTCCCGCGAGCTGAACGAGGTGCGCGAGAGCCTCGCCGGCCGACAGGCCGATGCGGCGGCGGCGGGCGAGCTGCGGGGGCTGCTCGCCGGGGAGCTCGAGCTCGAGAAGCTCTTGCGGACCGGCGTCGAGCACCTGGTCGCCCGCACCGGCGGGACCAACGCCGCGGTCTTCCTGCCGACCGACGCGGGTTGGCGGCTCGGGGTCTACGTGCGGCTCGACCTGCCGCGGGCCCTGGTCCAGCCGGCCTTGGACCGCCTCGCCGCCGAGGTCTGTCCCGAGATTGCCCAGCAGGACCACCTGCTCCGCTTCGACGACACCCGCGAGTTCGCCGAGTCGATCGGCGAGGAGTGCGCCGAAAGCCTCGGCCGCTGCGGGATGATCGCCTGGCCGTGCACGACGGGCGGCGAGTGCCGCGCGGTGTTCGTGCTGTTCCGCGATGCGGCCCGGCCCTACGACGACGCCCTCGCCTCGACGCTCGACTCGCAGCGGAAGGTCTTCGCCGAGTCGATCGCCCGGGCCATGCGCATCCATCATCGCAACCGGGCCGGCTGGCCGGTCGACCGTGACGGGAACGACGAGAGCCGCGGGTCCGACTGACGGTCAGGCCTTCCCCGCCTCGGCGAGCAGCTCGTCGAGGCTGCGGAGGGCGTGCCGCAGGTGGGGAATGAAGATCGAGCCGCCGACCACGAGGGCGACGTTCAGGGCGTCCTCGATCTCGCGTCTGGTCCAGCCCTGCTTGACGCACTGCTCGAGGTGGTAATCGATGCAGTCGTTGCAGCGGAGGACGGCGCTGGCGACCAGCCCGAGCAGTTCCTTGGTTCGCCCGGGCAGGGCCGCGTCCTCGTAGGCCGCGGCGTCGAGCCGCATGAAGCGCTTCATGTCGAGGTGGTCGCAGGCGAGGATCCGCTCCTGCCCGACCTGCCGCTCGGACCGGAATTCGGCGATCGTCCGTCGTGCCATCGCGTGCCTCCTCAGGCGTTTGCGAGCCACTCGGCCCGCACCAGGATCGTGACCCCGCCCTTCACCCGGTCGCCGACCTTCACCAGCGGCTTCGACCGCTCGGGGAAGGGCACGATGAGTTCGGTCGTCGAGCCGAACTTGATCATGCCGAAGCGGGCGGCCCGGGCCAGGCGGTCGCCGGGGCCGATCGGGCAGACGATGTGACGGGCGATCGCCCCGGAGATCTGCTTCACGCCGAGCCGGGTGTCCCCGTGCGGGGACGCGACCGACAGCGTGATGAGGTTCGACTCGTTGCGGACGGCGCTCTCGTCGGTGCGGGCGTCGAGATAAAGCCCGGGCCGGTGCTTCAGGGCGACGACCGTCGCGTCGCAGGGCGAGCGGTTCACGTGCACGTCGAGGACGCTCAGGAAGATCCGGACCACGAGGGCCGGGCCGCCGGTCGCCTCGTGCTCGGGCACGGTGAAGACCGCCGAGATCTTCCCGTCGGCGGGGCTCACGAGGTCCCGCGGGTCGTCGCTGGCCGGGCGGCGGAACCACGGGTCGCGGAAGAACGAAAGCATCGCGAGCGTCGCGACGGCGAGGGCGGCGAGCCCCCACCACGCGCCGGCGTAGGCCAGCAGCGCGCCGATGAGGCCGGCGACGATCAGCATCGCCAGCCATTCGCGGAGGCCGTAGCGGGTCAGGCCCATCGGGGCGGGGTGCGGCGGACGGCCGCGGAGAGGCGGTTCACTCGGTCGCCTTGCCGATGAAGAAGCCGACGCCTCCGGCGACGAGCGTCACGCCGAGCAGGCCGCCGCCCCAGACCGGGAGGTTCTCGGCGACGGCGGTGGCGATCCACGAGGCGTTCCCGCCCGACATGGTCGCGGCGATGATGCCGATGACGACCATTGCGGCGGCGGAGCCGATCATGAGGCCGCCCGCGAGGCCCGACCACTTGCCGTCGTAGGCCTCGGCGGTCATCGGCATGAGGGCCATGCCCGCGACCGGGGCGACGGTGCCGACGACGGCGTTGCCGCCGCTTTCGGCCCCGGCCGCCTCGAAGAGGCCGCTGGCGTTGGCGATCGGCTCGACCGACGAGTCGTCCTCGAAGGTCTGGGCGATCAGGTCGGCCCCGAGCTGGGTGTCCTCGCTCTCGCGGGTCAGGTCGAGCAGGCCGCTGCCGCTGCCGACGGTCTCGAGGGAGATGCCCGAGTCGCTGGTCGCCTTCTGGCCGAAGCGGCTCGCCTCGAAGGCGCTGATGCCGGTCTCCTCGGAGGAGTCCATGAGGGAGGGGGCCTTGGGGGCCGGAGCGGCCGGCTTCTTGGGGGCCGACGGCGCCGCGGGCTGGACGAACGAGTCGGCGAGGTCGATGCCCGAGCCGGACCGGCTGTCGTCAAGGGCCAGCGGGATCTCGCCGAGTTCCTCGTCGTCGCCGGCGAGCAGGTTCACCTGCTCGACCTTGAACTGGACCTTGTCGCCCTGCTTGAACTCCTGGATCTCGCCCCGCTTGGCCATCGACAGGAGTTCCTCCACCGACTTGCCGAGTTTCGCGGCGGCTTCCTCCGCCGTGTAGAACATCTTGTTGGACATGGCAGCAGCTCCCAAACGGAAAGGCGGGCGAACGAAGGTCGGGGCCGGGACGGCCCGCGGACCGAAAGCCCAATCGTACCCGAATCGCCGCGATTCCGGCCGGTCCGACGCGGTTTCCCCGGGCGACGCGGCCCTCGTCGGGGCGGTCGAGTCGTGGTTCCGCGGGGCGTCGCGCGACCTGCCCTGGCGGCGGATCCGCACCCCGTACACCACTCTCGTGAGCGAGGCGATGCTGCAGCAGACGCAGGTTTCGCGCGTCGTGGGCCGTTTCGAGGCGTTTCTCGAGCGGTTCCCCGACCTCGCGTCGCTTGCGGCGGCGTCCGAGCAGGCGGTGCTCGCGGCGTGGCAGGGTCTGGGCTACTACCGGCGGGCACGGAACCTGCACGCGGCGGCGAAGGCGGTGGTCGAACGGCACGCGGGCGAGGTTCCGGCCGAGATCGCCGAGTTGCGGGCGCTGCCCGGCATCGGGGCGTACACCGCGGGGGCGATCGCCTCGATCGGGCACGGGCGGACGGCGGCGATCGTCGACACGAACGTGGCGCGGGTGCTGCTGCGGGTCGCCGGGCGGCCGGGGTCGACCGCCGATCCGGCGAGCATGCGCTGGTGCTGGGAGCGGGCGGAATCGCTCGTGCGGCTTGCCGAGTCGCCGTCGCGGCTGAACGAGGGCCTGATGGAACTCGGCTCGACCGTCTGCACGAAGGCGTCGCCGCGGTGCGGCGAGTGTCCGCTGCGGGAGCGATGCGTGGCCCGTCGCGAGGGAACCGTCGACCGGATTCCCGCCGCGAAGCCGCCGGTGGCGCGGCAGCGGGTGTACTTCCATGCCGCGGTGTGCGTGCGCGACGGGCGGATCCTGCTCGAGCGTCGCGGTGAGGGCGGACTCTGGTCGGGACTCTGGCAGCCGCCGACGGTCGAGGGTGGACGGAAGCTGGCCGCGGCGGAGGTCGAGAAGCGGCTTGGCGTCGGCAAGCTTTCCCCACGCGGCGAGTTCGAGCACCGCACCTCGCATCGCGACGTCACGTTCACGCTCTTCGACGCTCGCGGCGGACGGGCCGGGGCCGGCCGCGAATGGGTCGAGCGGGGGCGGCTGGCCGATTTTCCGCTGAGCAACCCGATGCGGAGGCTGGCCGCCGAGGCACTCATGCCCGCGCCGCGCCGCCCGCGAGCATGACGGTCGAGCTCGGGTAGGCGATGCGGGCGTGGTGCAGCGAGGCGAGGTTCCGCACCAGCGAGTCCTCGACGGTGCGGAGCTCGGCCACGGTCAGCGGACACTCGTCGAGCTGACCGTCGTCGAACCGGGCCTTCACGAGGCCGTGGACGAGCGTCTCGATGCGATCGGGCGTCGGATCGGCGATCGATCGCACCGCCGACTCGCACGCGTCGGCGAGCATCAGGATCCCCGCCTCGCGGGTGTGCGGCTTGGGGCCGGGATAGCGGAAGTCGGTCTCGTCGACTTCGGCGGCCCGCCCGCCCTTCTCGGCCTCGTCGCGGGCGCGGCGGAAGAAGTACTCGACGAGGGTGGTGCCGTGGTGGCTCTCGATGAAGTGCAGCAGGCACTTCGGCAGGCGGTGCTCGCGGGCGAGCTCGAGGCCGTCCTTCACGTGGCCGACGATGACGAGGTGGCTCATCGACGGGCTGAGCGACTCGTGGCGGCTCGGTTCGCCCTGTTGGTTCTCGACGAAGTACTCGGGCTTCCGCGTCTTGCCGACGTCGTGGTAAAGGGCCCCGGCGTAGGCGAGGAGGCCGTCGGCGCCGATCGACTCGGCGGCGGCCTCGGCGAGGTTCGCGACCTGCAGCGAGTGGGTGTAGGTGCCGGGGGCCCGCTGCTGGAGCAGCTTCAGGAGCGGCTCGCGCGGGTCGCGCAGCTCGGCCAGCGTGAGGGCGGTGGTGATGCCGAAGAGCCGCTCGATCGAAGGCAGGATGCCGAGGATGAGGAAGCTCACGCCGTAGCAGGCGACCACCGCGAGGAACGCCCCGCGCAGGATCTGGTCGACGCCCGGTCCGGGCAGCGGGGTGACGAGCGAGCCGGCGGCGAGGAAGCCGATCGCGGCGGCCGTGGCGGCCAGCGTGGTGGCGGCGACGAGGGCGGCGCGGTGGCGGATCTCGGCGAGGCGCACGGCGAGGACGCCGCAGGCGAGGAAGCTGGCGAGGGCCCAGGCGGCGTCGATGCCGAGCCCGAGCGTGAGGAGCAGGCACTGGATGGCCGCGGCGAAGAGGGCGAGCCGCCGGTCGTAGGCCAGCACCGCGACGAGGCCGATGAGAAGCGGGGCGGCCTGGAGCGCCAGCGGCATCACGAGCGGGTGGCGGCTCGAGATCCAGAAGGTGCCGGCCGCGGTCGCGAGCATCAGGCCAAGCAGGACCGCGAGCCGCTGCGGACGGCCGGCCAGCCGCGGGGTGAATCCGACGGCGTAGCCGAAGAGGAGACCGATGGCGCTCGCGGCGAGGCCGATCGCCCCGAAGCCGTCGGCGAGGTGGGACCAGGTCGAGCGGCTCTCGGCGTCGATCCGTGCGGCGTAGTCGATCCGCTCGATCTGTTCGGCGGTCAGGACTTCCCCGGGGGTCGCGATGACCTCGCCGCGAGGGTGCAACTCCAGCACCGGACGCACCGCCGTCGCCGCCCGCTCGGCGGCCTTCAGGGTGCGGGCCTCGTCGAAGGAGACGGTCGCTTGCGGGGCGTTGGTCACCGCCGCCGCGACCGAGTCGGCGAGGGCGTCGGGGAAGCCCGCCTCCATGGCCAGCCGGCGGATCGAGCGGCGGAAGTCGGCCTGGACCGGGCCGGTCGCGGGCGGCAGTTGGAGCGCGAGATCGAAGCGGACCGGCTGCGGCTCGACGGTGGGCGGCGAGGGGGCCCGATCGCGGCCCGAGCCTCCCGCCTCCACCGCCTTCTCGGGGGTCGCACCGTCGCCCGCGGCGACCGCGGCGGCGACGGCCGCGGGGTCTTCGGCCGGGGCGGGCGGCATCACCAGGCGGTTCAGGGTCGTCGCGAAGACCTGGTACTCCTGGCTCGCGATGATCGGTTCCTCGGCCCAGAGCAGCCCGATGAACCGGTCGGTCCATTGCCGCCAGGTGCCGGAAGAGGTCTTCGGGCCGCCGAACGCCTGCAGTTCGAGCAGGGCTTCAACGGTCAGGTCGAAGCGGTGGACCAGCTTGAGGTCGATCGACTCGAGGTCCGTCTTCTCGAAGGTCGCGACCGGAAGCCCATCGAGGGCGGCCTTGAGCGACGAGAGGTAGGCCGCGTTCGCGAGGTAGCAGCGGGGGGCGACCTTCTTGGCCTGCTCGCGCTTCTCGCTGGTGGCGACCCGGTTCTCGATCTCGTAGTCGTGCAGGTTGACGACGGGCCGGGTGGCGACCTCACCGGGGAAGGCCCGGGGCAGCGAGCGGCCCCAAAGCAGGACCGCGGCGAAGCCGAGCGCGAAGAGGACCGCGACGATGGTGGCGCTGCGAAGGCCGCGGCGCGGGGGTGATGCGGTGGGCCCGGTCTCGGGGGCGACCGCCGGCGCCTCGGAAGAGGGTTCTGGAGAGAGGCGGGGGCCAGGAGCTTCGCGACGCATGTCGGGAAGAGAAGAGGGCGGACTCTATCGCCCGACGGGGAGAGGATTGAGTTGGAATGTCCGCCGATCGGGTTATAGGGCGTAGCTCGTGGGGAGCAGGCTTGGACAGGCCAAAGTTGGTGCATGCCCTTTTGGAAGGCAATCCGGCGGTTTTGGACAGGCTTGGGACGATGATGTTGGCTTTATAGGACTTAGTCAGTCCGACATTGGCCTGTCCAAATCAGTTTTGGCCTGTCCAACTCAGTCCCAACGCGATCCCGGCGCGGTCTTGCCCCAACTCAAGTTTTGGCCCGTCCAATCTCGCCCGTCCAATCTCGCTCGGTCCCGACTGCGATTGGCCTGTCCAACTCCGCGGCCGCCTTCCTTGGTTGGACATCCACCCGCCCATCGGCGATCGTCACGCCATGCGACTCGCCGCGGCGTTCGTCCTCCTCGTGCTACCGGTCGCTTGCCGCCAACCCGATCCGGCCGCCCGCAACGAGGTGTTGGCCGACGGAGACGCCTGGAATCGCGTCGTGCTTGACGCAAGCGAGCGCGATCGCACCGTCGCGATCCTGAAGGACGCCGCCCGCGTCGACGACCCCGTCTACCCGACGCCCGCCCCGCGCGGCGTCCGCTGGAGCGATGTCCCGGCCGCGGCCCGCCTCGCCGCCGCCGAAGTTGCGATGGCCGTCGTTCGCGGGGCGAGCCTCGGCGGCGCGACGCCAAACGCCAACTGGGACGCCGCCTTCCTCGCCAAGCCGCCCGCCTCGCTCGTCGGCGACCTCGCCGACGGCCGCGAACGGTGGGTGTTCGAGGTGAAGACCCTCCGCGACGAGCGAGGCTTTCTCGTCGTCGTCCACGACCCAGCGGCCCCGCCCGGCGAGATCGGTCCGGCCGCGGCCGAGATCGGCGTGGTCGGCGAGCGGACGGGCGATGCCAACGCCCTCGTGGACGCGTTCGCCAAGCAGCTCCGCGAACTCGGCGCGAAGCCCGGATTCAACGCCGACTGAGTGGGAAACCCCAGGGATTCACCGTCGCCGACGCCGCGAGAGGCCGGCCAGCGCGATCGCCGCCAGTCCCGCGGCGCCGGGCAGCGGGACGGCGGGCGCGGTCCCGCCCGACATGAACGCCAGGTTGTCCATGGTCGCGTACCCCGTCCCCGCCGGGTCGGAGATGACGATCGAGGTGATGAACGACCCGTCCGAATGGAACGCCCAGAAGTCGGTCGCGCTCGCGATGGTGCGGGTGAAGGTGAAGGTCGTCGAGTCGGCCAGACCGACGACGACCTCGACGGTACGGCTGATCACGCCGAAATCGATGTCGGTCGCGAAGATGTTCCCGCCGACGCCCGTCAGTCCCCCGGCGAAAGTGAAGGTGAAGATCAGGGGGGGGGCCAGAGTATTCGTCGACATGACTTGCGAACCGCCGACGCTCGACGCGAACAGCCCGCCCGTGGCGGAGGCATTCCAGCCGACGCCTCCCGCCGAGCCGGACGCCGTCGCGCTGTAGCCGCTGAAGCCGCTGAAGTTCTCGGTGCCGAGCACCGAGGTGCCGGTGATGCCGCTCCACGCGGCGTAGCTCGTGTATTCGCTCACCGCGCCGAGCGTGACGGGCGCGAGGCCACAGGTGACAAGACCCGCTCCGAGCGCGAGCGAACGACGGGACATTGGGATGCGGTTCATCTTTCAATCTCTCCAGTGAGGGGTGGTCGCGGTCGGCGACCGGGACTCGTCAAAGCATCCCCGATTCGAGCCGCCGATTCAATACCCCGGGTCTGTTAACTCTGCGGAGCCGCCGGACCGATGCCCTGCCGCACCTCGAGCATCCGCGCCGCCCGCAGCAGGGTCGCCTCGTCGAAGGCCTTCGCCTGCAGATGCAGCCCGATCGGGAGCTTCTTCCCCTCGACCGCCGCGAATCCCCCGGGCAGCGAGATTCCGCAGATCCCGGCGATGTTCGTGTTCACCGTGTAGACGTCGCAGAGGTACATCGAGAGTGGGTCGCTCTTGCCGCCGAGCGGGAACGCGGGGGCCGGCGCGGTCGGGCCGAGCAGCACGTCGCAGGTCTCGAACGCCCGGGCGAACTCGTCCGAGATCAGCCGCCGCACCTGCAGGGCCCGCTGGTAGTACGCGTCGTAGTAGCCGCTCGAGAGGACGTAGGTCCCGATCAGGATTCGCCGCTGGACTTCGGGCCCGAAGCCCTCGGCGCGGGTCTTCGCGTACAGCTCGGCGAGGCCCTCGCCCGGGTCGAGCACGGCGCGGTGCCCGTAGCGGATGCCGTCGAAGCGGGCGAGATTGCTCGACGCCTCGGCGGGGGCGATCACGTAGTAGGTGGAAATCCCGACGTCGGTGAGCGGAAGGTCGACGTCGACGATCGTCGCGCCCATCGCCCGATACGCCTCCGCCGCCTTCGCGACCGCCTCGTTCACCGCGGGGTCGTTCGCGTCGGAGACGTATTGCTTCGGGATGCCGACGCGAAGGCCCGCGATCGGCACGTCAAGATCGGTCAGCACGTCGCCGACGGGAAGG
Source organism: Phycisphaerales bacterium (assembly GCA_044356865.1). Taxonomy (GTDB): domain Bacteria; phylum Planctomycetota; class Phycisphaerae; order Phycisphaerales; family SM1A02; genus JBEIUL01. The sequence continues at coordinate 30,022 of JBIKVN010000006.1, forward strand.
TCGGCGCTCGTCGAGTCGTGCGGATCGAGGCCGGCGAGTACCGAATACACCGCCGCCGCATCGCGCACCGACCGCGTGATCGGACCGATCTGGTCGAGGCTCGAGCCGAACGCGACGAGGCCGTAGCGGCTCACGCGGCCGTAACTCGGCTTGAAGCCGACCGTGCCGCACAGCGCCGCGGGCTGGCGGATCGAGCCTCCGGTGTCGGAACCGAGCGCGATGTCGCAGAGTCCCGCGGCCATCGCGGCGGCGCTGCCGCCCGAACTTCCGCCGGGCACCCGCGAGGTATCCCACGGGTTCCGCACCGGCCCGAACGCGCACCGTTCGCTCGAGCTGCCCATCGCGAACTCGTCCATGTTCGCCTTCGCGATCACGATTGCCCCGGCCGCCCGCAGGCGTTCGATCACCGTCGCGTCGAACGGCGAGCGGTAGTCGGCGAGCATCCGCGACGAGCAGGTGGTCTTGCCCGCGCGGGTCACGATGTTGTCCTTCACCGCGACGGTGAGGCCGGCGAGCGGGCGCTTCGCGCGGCCCCGTCCTGCGTCGACCTGCTTCGCCGCCGCGATCGCCTCGTCGGCGAGAACCTCGCGGTAGCAGTTCAGGGCGGGAGCGCGCCGGGCGATCCGTTCGAGCGTCGCCTCGACGTGGGCCACCGCCGAGCGGCGGCCGGCGTCGATCTCGGCGGCGATCGCCAGCGGCGAGAGCGTCGGTTCGGAAGCGGTCGGGTTCATCGGGCTCATGGCGTCAGGCCCCGCCGCCATCACCGAGGACCTTGGGCACGGCCAGGAACCGACCCTCGCGGGCCGGGGCGTTCCGCAGCAGGTCCTCGACCGGCATGGCTTCGACCGGCTCGTCGTCGCCGAAGCGATTCACCAGCGGCAGGGGGTGGGCCATCGGCTCGACGCCCGCGACGTCGATCGCCTCGAGCTTGGCGACATGGCCGAGAATCGCGGTCAACTCGCCCCCGAGACGCTCGGCATCGGCGTCCGAGACCCGGATCCGGGCCAGTTTGGCGACATGGCGGACCGCCTCGGGCGAGATTCGTGCGTGGCTGGCTCCGGAACCGCTCATGGGGCGAAAGGGTAGCGGCTCGAACGCGGCCGGAAGGGGCTTTCCGGGCCGTGGAACACCTACCATGAACCCTTTCGACCCTTCCGCCCCCGACGCCGGCAGCGATCCGATCCGAAGCGAACCTTCATGAGCGACTCCCGACCCTCGACTTCCGAGACCGCCCCCAGATCCGGCGGGATCGGGAACACGCTCCTGCGAGTGGCGGTGTCGCTTGGCTTCCTCGCGGTCGGGTTCGCGATCTTCGCCCATCTCGTCCGGACCCGGCCGGTGCCCGAGAGTGCGGGCGAGGGGGACGCGGCGCGGCGGGTGGTCACGGTCGCGGCGCTCGAGGCCCCGGTCGGGCGGCAGTGGCTCGGCTACGGCACGGTGCGGCCGGTCGACGCCGCCGACGTGCCGGCCCGCGTGGCGGCCACGGTCGCGAGCCTCGGGCCGGGCTACGAGATCGGGCATTCGGTGCAGGCCGGCGAGATCCTCGTGCGGCTCGACGACGCCGACTTCCGTCGGCAGCTCGAGATCGCCGAGACCATCCTCGCGGGTCTGGCCGCCGAACGGGCGGCGCTCGAGGTCGATGAGCGCACGCTGCGGGAGACCGCGACGCTCGTCGAGGAAGACCTGGAAATCGCCCGGGCCGAGCTCGAGCGGGCGAAGGCCGCCGTCGCCGCCGAGGCGGCGGTCGCCCGGGAAGTCGACCGGGCCCGGCAGCTCGTGCTCATCGCCGAGCGGGCGGCGCTCTCGGCCCGCGAGGGGCTTGCGAAGCTCCCCGTGCGACGCCAGGCCCTCGATGCCGAGGAGGCCCGCCAGCGGGCGTCGCGCGAGCTGTCGCGGCTGAACCTCGAGCGGTGCGCGATCGCCAGCCCGCTCGACGGCATCGTCCAGTCGGCGCCGCTGGAGATCGGCGAGTCGGTCGCCCCGGGCGTCGCGATCGCCCGCGTGGTGAGCCTCGCGCGGCTGGAAGTCCCGATCCTGCTGCCGGCGACGGCCCGCGCCTCGGTGCGGGTCGGCGACCGCGTGCGGCTCGTGCCCGACCGCTCGGGGGCCGAACCCGTCGAGGGAACCGTCGAGCGCATCGCCCCCGAGGACGACGCGACGACCCGCACCATGAGCGTCTTCGTCGCGGCGCCGACCG
>JBIKVN010000007.1:0-32165 GCA_044356865.1 Phycisphaerales bacterium
CGGAGAGGGGCAGGAACGGGAACTGCATCGAGCCGAACGAGCCGAAGAGTTCCGGGCTCTCGCTGCGGATCTCGCCGGCGTCGGCGATCGCGAGGGTGATCGACCGGTAGGCGACGAGGCCGCCGAGGGTCGCGATGAACGAGGGGATCCGGCCGACCGTGACCAGGAGGCCGTTCAGCAGGCCGCAGCCGAGGCCGGCGGCGAGGCCGAGCGCGAGGCCGAATGCGACCGCGGCACCCTCGGACAGGCCGGGATCCGCCTCGGAACCCGCCATGAAACGGTTCACGAGCGTCAGAGCCGTCGCTCCCGCGAGGGCCATGATGCTGCCGACCGAGAGGTCGATGCCGCCGGCGATGATGACGAGCGTCATGCCGACCGCGACGATGCCCATCGCGGCGTTCTGGTTCACGATGTTGCGGAGGTTCTCGGGTCGGCGGAAGAGCTCGGCGTTCTCGCCGAAGAAGCCGTTGTAGCCGAGCAGGAGCGCGAGCGCGAACACCGGCCCCCAGGTCTCGAGCAGGCGGCCGATGCGGGCGAGAGTCAGGCGGAGGGTCGAGGCTTCGGACATCAGGCAGCGGCTCCGGCGGGGGCGGATTCGTGGGCGGCGTCGACCCCCGCCGCACGGTGAATGAGCGACTCTTCCGTCGCGGTCGAGGCGTCGACGGTACCGGCGACGCGGCCGTTCCGCAGGACGACGATCCGGTGGCAGAGGCCGATGAGTTCAGGCAGTTCGCTCGAGATGACCACGCAGGCCACGCCGCCCGCCGCGAGTTCCGCGATCAGGGCGTACATCTGCCGCTTCGCCCCGAGGTCGATGCCGCGGGTCGGCTCGTCGAGGACGAGCACCCGTGGCTTCGTGTCGAGCCACTTGGCGACCGCGAGCTTCTGCATGTTGCCGCCCGAAAGCGTCCGGATCGGGGCCGACGCGTCGGGGGCCTTCACCGCGAGCCGTTCGATCCAGTTTCGCACGCTCGCCCGCTCGCGGGCGCGGCTCGGGAAGAACCGGCCGTAGGCGTCGAGGTTCGCGAGCGTGACATTCGTGCCGCAGGACAGGTCCAGATGGACGCCGCGCCCCTTGCGGTCCTCGGAGACGTACGCGAGGCCGGCGGCCTTCGCACGCTTCGGCGAGCGGAATCGCACCGGGGTGCCGAAGAGGCGGATCTCGCCCGCGTCGACCTTCCGCAGCCCGCAGATGGCTTCGGCGGTCTCGGTGCGTCCGCTGCCGACGAGACCCGCGAGGCCGAGGATCTCGCCCGGGGCGACCGAGATCGAGATGTCGCGCACGGCGGAGCCCGATCGTAACCCGGTGACCTCGAGCGCCGGGGCGGTCGCTTCCGGCCGCCGCCTCGGCGGGAACACCTCGTCCATCGCCCGCCCGACCATCGCGGTCGCGAGCTCGGTCTCGCTCGTCGATCGCGGATCGAGTTCGGCGACGAGCTTCCCGTCGCGCAGGACCGAGACGCGGTCAGAGATCGCCCGCACTTCGGGCAGGAGGTGCGAGATGTAGACGATGCCGACGCCCTTGTCGCGCAGGCGCCGGATCAGCGCGAAGAGCGACCGCGTCTCGCGCTCGGACAGCACCGCGGTCGGCTCGTCCATCAGGAGGAACCGGGCGTCGAGGGCGATCGCCTTCGCGATCTCGACGAGCTGCCGCGACGCGACCGGCAGCTCGCGGACGATCGCCCGCGGATCGATCGTCGCGCCGACCTCGGCCAGCAGCTCCGCCGCCCGGGCCCGCATCGCCGGACGGTCGAGGAAACCCCAGCGGGATCGCTCCTGGCCGAGGAAGACATTCCCCGCGACGTCGAGGTCGTCGACGAGGTTCAGCTCCTGGTGGATGAGGGCCACCCCCGCCCGATTCGCCTCGCGGACCGAGCGGAACGAGACTTCCCGGCCGTCGAGCCGCAGCGACCCGGCGTCGGGCCGGACGATCCCGGCCAGGATCTTCATGAGCGTCGACTTGCCCGCCCCGTTCTCGCCGATCACGGCGTGCACCTCGCCGCCGCGGAAGGACAGCGACACCCCGTCGAGGGCCCGGGTGGCCGCGTAGTCCTTGGTGATGGAGAGGGCGGAGAGTTCGGGCACAGGCCGGGCAAGATACCGGTCGCCGAAGGCCCGCCCGAACGGCCGGCCTTATCCTGCGACCTCCCACCCGGGCTGGTAGCTCAGCGGTCCAGAGCCGTCGACTCATAATCGATACGACGCCGGTTCGAATCCGGCCCAGCCTACTTCCCCCCAGCGGCCGAAGGCCGCGTGAAGTCGAGTTGCACGACCGAAACCGGCGTGCCGAACGGTCCACGATGAACGCCCCGGCCCAGCGCCGGGGCGTTCGCGTTCCGGCCCGCACGAAGGGGCTTTCGCCGCAAGGGGTTGCGTGATCGAGGGTCTCTCGCCGTGGGCCAGGAGAGCGGCCCAACTCCCCCGCTGGCCGACCCGCGCGACGCCGGCGTTCATGAGTCTCGCGCCGCATCAGAGGTCTCGGCCGCAGGAAAATCTCTGCTTAACGGTTCGGATGGTGAAAATGCAGGCGGATTCATAACCGCTGCGCGGGAGGGGTCGCGCGGGAGATAAACGGGTGCAAGAGGCCGCGCGAGGGCGGCTCGAACGGCTCCCGAACGGGCGTTTCCGACCCCCTTGGTCCCCTATCCGACAGCCCCCTTGGACGGCGACCCCCAGGCTCGGAAGCCACGGCAGCCCCGCCACGGCAGCCGGGAACTACCGGATCACCTCCGGAAACATAAATCGCGGTTCAGATTGTCAGGAGATTCCCGTACCGGGGTTTGTTTCCTTCAGCCGCCGCAATACCTTGCTTCCTTGGAGTGCCCCGGACGGACAGGCGTCCAGCCCGGAATCGATCGGATAACCGAAGAGGAGTCCACATGCTCGTTCGAAGGATGCTCGCTGGCGTCGTCGTGGCTTGCTTGACGGTCTTGACGTCGGGGGTACAAGCTCATTCGCTCTGCCCCGGCGACGCGACGAACGATGGCCAAGTCAACGGCGTGGACATCGCACAGATACTCGCGGACTGGGGTGCCTGCGCTTCCTGCCCGGGCGATATCGACGACGACGGACAAGTGAATGGCGTGGATCTCGCGGAGGTTCTTGCGGGATGGGGCGCCTGCCGTCCGGTGATCCTCGAGATCACGCCAAGCTCGGGCGTAATCAGTGGCGGCACGCTCGTGACCATCAGCGGCGCATACTTCAACTCGGCAAGCAGCGTGGAGTTCGGCGGAGTCCTTGGCACAGGCCTCACCGTCCTGAACTCCTCGACGCTCACGGTCGTGACTCCGCCTGGCGCCGCAGGATCGACCGCAGTCCGCGTTACGACATCCGCTGGCAACGCGGTGAGTAAGGGCGGATTCTCCTACCAGGCCGCGATCACACCGGAATGGGCGACCTTGATCGAAGCGGCGCCGGATCCGGCCGTGGTCACCGACGATACCCTCCGAGCAGCAATCATCATGTCTGGCTACGCCTGGCGGGTGCGTCACACGCAAACGCAGATCGAGATGCTCTTGGTACCGCCGGGGACCTTCAACATGGGGTGTTCGCCGTCGAATCAACATTTTTGCAAAGCTAACGAGTATCCCGTCCACACGGTAACGCTGACCAACGCGTTCTATCTCGGTCGCCACGAGGTGACGCAGGCGCAGTGGACTGCAGTGATGGGGTCTAACCCGTCGCAATTCCAAGTCGAATCTGCGCACGTCCCGGCGACCGTAGTCCCGTCGCGTCCGGTGGAGAGCGTCTCGTGGACCATGACTGAGGACTTCAACACCACCACGGGTCTGCGCCTCCCGACGGAAGCGGAGTGGGAGTACGCCTGCCGCGCGGGCACGACGACGGCGTTCCACTCCTTCGCCGGGTATCCAAACGGCTCCAACGACGACACGCTGCTCGAGAATATCGCGTGGTTCGGCTCGAACTCGATGAACCAGACCCGTCCGGTCGGCCAGAAGCTTGCCAATGCGCTCGGGCTTTACGACATGAGCGGGAACGTATGGGAGTGGGTGAATGACTTGTACTCAGGCACCTATTACCAATCGTCGCCGTCGACTAATCCATCGGGGCCATCGTCTGGTTCGTATCGAGTGATACGCGGCGGCTCGTGGTTCAACTATTTTGACAACGAGCGCTCATCTGATCGTGGCTATAGCTCGTCGGGATCCAGCATTCTCGGCTTCCGCGTCGCCCGCAACCCCTGACCACTACCCAAACGATCGCCACGGCCCTTTGCCGCTGGCCCATCGACTGCTCAGCCCCAACGAAAGGACCCCATGAATCTCAAGAATGTCTCGGTCGGCGGCGGTCTCGCCCTGCTGGCCCTCGCGGTGCTGGCGAACGCCGGCGCCTCGCTCCTCTCGACCTTCAGCTCCCAGGCGCACGCCGACGCGACGGCTGCGGGACGGGCGGTCGTGGCTTCGGCGATGGCTCAGGGAGGCGGGGAGCCGACGATTGTGTGGTATGGAGTGTCGGCACCCGGCGACTACTGGCCGACTGTCGATCGCGTTTACCGCGCGTGGTCGGACGGAACGATCGAATACAAGAGGGTGAACTTCTACCCCGGTCCGAATGACGTCTGCGTAAGCCTCGGCGGCTGTTCAAGTCCTTGGATCGTGATCTCCAGCCCAACGCAGGGCATCAGCGCCGCTGCGGATATCAACTTTGACGAGAAGGTTGATGCCGTCGACCTTGCCCAGGTCCTCTCCCGCTGGGGTGACGCCCCCCGCAACGACATCCCGCCGTCGGACTGCCCGCTGAACCTCATCAACCCCTGAAGCCCGCCTCGAGAGGAAGTCCTCAGTGAAACTCAACTCCATCTCCGTCGGCGGCGGCCTCGCCCTCGTCGCCGCAGCCCTCCTTGCGAACGCCGCCGCATCGCTCGTCGGAAGTACCGACCGTACCACGCATGCCGAAGATCTCAAGGCCAACTGGCAGCAAGTGGCCACAGACGCTTCTTCAACGGCTCTTCTTGCCAAGCCTTCGTGCAATGATGGTGAAGCCTTGGAGTGGTTCGGTGCGGTTCGCCCCTTACCGTCGTGCATCAATCCGGATGTCCTTACGAACGGATCTGTCGACTGGGACGGTGACGGCAGAATTGACCACGTCCACTACGTAAGCGGCGGAGCGCTTGTCCACATGGGAAACCCGCAACCGTCAAGGTGCGTCGCGGCGGTTAGTACCTCGGAATGGCATGGAGAGGACGTGACGATCACGGAAAGTTGCGTCGAGATGTCAGACTCCATCGTGCAGTACGCTTTGGCGAATTTTCCTCCCGCCACTACCGTCGTAATCGAGGGATTTGCGTCGAGAGACATCGACAACGATGGAGACGAAGATCTTGTCCTGCGCATCAATGGGTTCGGGTGGTTCTGGCTCGAGAACACCGGCTTCGAGAAGCAGACGTTCGCCGCGGGAGACATCAACAAGGACGGCAAGGTCGACGGCGTGGACATCTCGATCCTGCTCTCCGACTGGTCGTACTGAGGCCGCTTCAAGCTCGACTCCCAAGGGGCGCCCGAACGGGCGCCCCTTTCCATTTGGCCGCCCCCCGGCTTTCTTCGACATTCCCGCCCCAAAACCGGACGCCCCCGCGTCCGGCTGCGGAAGTACCAGGGGTAGAGGCACCGCCTCGACCCATGGCACCGAACCAACACACCTTGGCCGACGGACCCGACGTCCCCCGCCTCGCCGCGATCGGCGAGCTCCTTGCCCGGGGCATCCGCAGGCTCGATCGAATCCACCGGGGCGGGAATCCCAACGGCCCGGCCGCTGCATGCCTTGATCTTCAGGCCGGGTTGAGCGTCACTGTGCCCGCCGCGGACGAGCCGCGGATGAAGGAGGCCCAGTGATGACGCAGGTGATGACGCAGCCAAGGACCGCAGAGAGCTTCGACCTCGACGCCGAGCACGACGCCCTCCGCTCGCTCCCGATCGAGGCGCTCCGCCGCCGCTACCTCGAGGTCGGGGGCCACGCGACGCGGACCCGCAACCGCGACTACCTCGTCCGCCGGATCCTCTGGCTCCGGCAGGCCGCCGAGCTCGGCGGGCTGAGCGAGCGGGCCCTCGGGCTGGCCCGGGAGCTCGCGGCCGGGGGCGAGGTGCGGGCGACCCCGCCGGTGGCGGCGGTGGCGCCTCCGGCCCCCGGGCCGAGACCGGCCCGCGACGGGCGGCTCCCCTGCCCGGGGCACGCGATCGTCCGCCGCTACCCAACTTCAAATTGGGGCGAGACGCTCCGGGTCACCGTGCTGGCCAACGGCTTCGAGTTCCGCGGCGATCGCTACGGGTCGCTGTCGGCCATCGCGAAGGCGGTGCCAACATGCGCTCACGCCTCGCACGTGAACGGCTTCCGCTTCTTCAGGCTGCTCAAGGTAGCCGCCGCATGATCAAGCCGCGACGCACGAGGGAACCCGAGCCCGTGGTCCGCAAGGCGATCCGCTGCGCGATCTACACGAGGAAGTCGACCGAGGAGGGCCTTGACCAGGACTTCAACTCGCTCGACGCCCAGCGGGAGAGCGCCGAGGCGTACATCCGGAGCCAGGCCCACGAGGGCTGGAAGCTCGTCCCCACCCGCTACGACGACGGCGGCTTCTCCGGCGGTAACCTCGAGCGGCCGGCGCCCGGGGCCCTCATCGGGGACATCAAGGCCGGCAAGGTGGACTGCGTCGTGGTCTACAAGGTCGACCGGCTGAGCCGCTCGCTCATGGACTTCTCGAGGCTCGTCGAGGTCTTCGAGGAGCACGGGGTCTCGTTCGTGTCGGTGACCCAGCAGTTCAACACGACGCACTCGATGGGGCGGCTGACCCTGAACATCCTGCTCTCGTTCGCCCAGTTCGAGCGCGAGATCATCGGCGAGCGCATCCGCGACAAGCTCGCGGCGCACAAGCGCCCACCGATTCGACGCCAAGTGGACCGGAGGCAGGCCGGTGCTCGGCTACGACGTCGACCGCAGCGCACTCATGAGAGTCAGGGGCCCGAAGCTCGCGGTGAACGCCGCCGAGGCCGAGCGGGTGCGCGGGATCTACGACCGCACGCAGGGCGGTCCGCTGCGCCGTCTACACCCGCAAGTCGCCTACCCAAAGTGATTGAGGAGGGCCTCGACCAGGACTTCAACAGCCTCGACGCACAGCGGGAGAGCGCGGAGGCGTTCATCAGGAGTCAGGCCCACGAGGGCTGGCGGCTCGTGACGACCCGCTACGAAGACGGCTGTTTCTCGGCACCGCCTCGCCCGAGGAGCCGCGAGATCGCCCTTGCCAAGCGTATCCGTGTGGATACAATTCGGGAGTGATCAAGGTCCTCCAGACCGAAGTCTTCCGACTCTGGCTCGAACGGTTGCGTGACCGCCGCGCTCGCGTGCGGATCGCCGCCCGGATCGTGGCCGTGCAGGAGGGTCACTTCGGCGACTGGAAGGCCATCGACCGCGCCGTCTCCGAGCTGCGCGTGCACGTCGGAGCCGGGTATCGCATCTACTTCACGCGGCGAGGCGACACGCTCGTCATCCTGCTCGCCGGAGGCGACAAGCGATCGCAGCGGCGCGACATCGAGACGGCACGACGCCTCGCAGCGGAACTCCGTGACCCCAAGGAGCCAGGACCATGACTTCGAAGCAGCGCACCAGTACCCCCAAGCGGTCGCCCCCCCGTGCCCGATCCGCCGCGAAGCCCCGCAACGATGCGAAGCTGTCCGCCTTCGACGCGGCCAAGTACCTCGACTCCGACGAGGCGGTGGCGGAGTTCATCGATGCCGCGCTCGAGACGGGGGACCCCGCGGTGCTCATCCGTGCGCTCGGTGACGTGGCCCGGGCCCAAGGCATGGCGAAGGTCGCCAAGCGCTCGGGACTCGGTCGAGAGAGCCTGTACAAGGCACTTCAGCCCGCGTCCCACCCCCGGCTGGAGACGATCATGCGCGTCGCGCAGGCGCTCGGCATCCGGCTGCATGCGTCGGCAGCGTGAATTGAGATGCCTCGTCATCGAGCGCCGGAAGTCTCGCTCGCAAACTCCCGAATTCGCCTGTCATGTCCGCACGCATGTGCGGTAACCCGCCGCCCCGAGAGGCGAGCCGCGGTTCGGTCTCGCCGCCGGGCAACCCGGAGCCGCCGCATGCACACCCCGAACACCATCGCCCTTGACGCCCTCGCTTCCCCGCCGGAGACGCCCATGATGCCCGCCGTGCCATCGACCGACGCGCGAGCGCGGCCGGCGCGATCCCGCCTGCCTCGCCCGGAACCGGGAAAGATCCACGGCCCGTTCGAACCCACGGAAGGCATCGTCCTTGGACCGACCTCGCGGCGCTGGATCCGCAAGGACCTCCGCCGCGACCTGCTTCAACTCGAGCGGGCCGCGACGCTTCTCGACGACGGCCAAGTCCGGTCCGCGCTCAATCATCTCCTTGCCGATTCCGAAGGGCCCTTGCCGGCGCTTCTCGCCCGCCGGTCGGGCATCGACTTCCTGCTTGCCCTCGACGGCATCGAGGTCTGGACTCCCGAGGGATCGGGACGCGATCCGCAGCGCCGGGCCTGGATCCGGTTCCGCGAGGGCGAGGAGGCGGATACGCAGCTCCTCATCGAGCGGGCCTGGTCGTCGCTCGTGATGGCGGCGTGGCGTGAACGGAGGAAGGATGCGAAGGCGGCCGGGCTCCGCTCGCCCAAGGCACCGTTCCTGCCCGTGTGGATCGAGGGCGATGACGGCAAGCCCGCCGAGACGCTGCTCGTGAGGGAAGGCGCGTCGTGGGGCAGCCTGGTCTACTCGACGCCCTCGAAAGCGAAGGAGATCCACCGCATCAACAAGGCGATCTCGAAGTCGAAAACTTGGGAGGAGTTCAAGCGCCGCATGCCACGGGACGAGTACCTCGAGTTGCTGCCCGAGATCATGCGTCACCTCGAGGAGGAGGGCGAGCTCCACTGGGACGAGGACGCGGGCGAGTCCATGCCCACCGAGCCGACCGGACGATTCAAGGCCGACATGATCCCGGGCTACGCGGACGGCGACTATCCACGCTGGCTGCAGACCACCATGCACCTCGACCTTCCCGACGAAATCGTTCGCGACTTCGGCTCCTGGGAGGACACCAAACTCAACGGCGATTTCCTCGAGATCAAGGTCGCCGACCGTCTCGCGGTCGGGCGACGTCTCGCCGCCCAGGGCATTCGCGTGCTCGACGGATCGCGACTGAGTTTCTCCTGACGGCGGACCGACCTGCGTCCCGCGGCCGAACGGCACGGACCTCCACCCGATCCGAATCCGTTTCCGCCGCGGGGCGATTCCATGCCCATGCAAAGCCCCACAGACGACCGGGCCGCCCGATCGGCCTCGGTTTCACCCGCCTGGATGCGCCGCTGGCTCCTCGCCGCCGGGATCTACAACCTCGCGTGGGGAGCGTTCGTCGTCCTGCTGCCCGACGCGCTCTTCCGCGCCGTCGGCATGGAGCCGCTTGCCGGCCCCGGCCGCGGCATCTGGCAATGCCTCGGCATGGTGATCGGCGTCTACGGCATCGGCTACCTCGCGGCGAGCCGCGATCCGCTGCGGCACTGGCCGATCGTCCTCGTCGGCCTCCTCGGCAAGATCTTCGGGCCGATCGGCTTCGTTTGGACGGCCTCCCGCGGCGAGATCCCGTGGGGCTTCGGGGCGACGATCCTCACGAACGACCTCGTGTGGTGGGTGCCGTTCGCGATCATGCTCAAGCGCGGGATCGAACGCGACCGGCGAGATCGCTAATCCTGTTCCTCAGCCCCACGGCCCCCACGCCGCAAGCAGGACCGTCAGGTCCTCGACCCCGACCGAACCGCTGCCGTCGAGGTCCTGTCCGGGCGACGCACCGCCCCAGCCGGCGAGGAGGCTTGCGAGGTCGGTCGGCCCGACCTGGCCGTCACCGTCGAGATCGGGCGAGACCGCAAGACCCCGGAAGAGCGCGAACGCCCGCCCGGCGGCCCGGATCCCGACCCGCGAGCCGGCGGTCCGGCCCGGCAGGTCATCCGCCCGCGGATGGATGCCTCCGAAGATCCTCGACACGCCCGCATCGTCGGCGGCGTCGTAGTAGGTCGCGTACTCGAGCTCGAGGTCCACGGACGGCCCCTTCTCGAACGCGAGCGAACCCGCGGGCACGACCTCGCGGTGGATGCCGCCCGGGAAGTACGGGCTTCCGGTGAACCGGGCGAGCGTCTCGGCCGAGGCGCGGCTGAAGGTCGCGTGCCCCGACACGTAGCCGGGAAAGGGCGGCGTCACGAAGTTCGACGCCTGATACGGCATCCAGCGGTCGGCCAGCATCCAGCCGACGCCATGCAGCTGGTTTCGCGGGTTGTCGGGTCCGACCGCGGCCGCCCCGAGATAGACCCCGACGCCGGTCGTGCCCCGCCGCAAGCCCACCGCGTCGACGACCGAGGTCCAGGGCGCGAAGTCGAGCGTGCCGTCCTCGAACCAGTCGAGGTCCTGCCCGAGATAGCCGTTGAAGCCCGCGACGAGGGCGTGGGTGCAGGTCCCGATCTGCCGGAAGGTGAACGGGCGGGTCGCGTCGGCGGTTCCGAGCGAGAAGCCCGGCTTCGCGACGACGAGCAGCCCGTCGGGACCGAGGTTGAGCCCGGCGAGGCTGATCGCGACCTGGATCCGCCCCTTCGGATCGGGCACCTTGGTCTGCACCTCGTCGCCGATGACGAGGTAGGTGAGTCCCGCGAGCGAGGCGTTCGGCGGCCCGGCGATCTCGAGGTACTGGTCGCGATCGTTCCCGGTCTGGTCGATGCGGATCTCGTTGATGCGGACCTGCGACGGAAGCGCGGCCTGCCCGGGATTGGCCGAGCCGGGCGAGTCGTGGGTCCCGAGCGCGAACCCGCCGATCGTCCACGCCTGCGACGGACCCGAGCGGTAGACATGACCCGGCAGCGGACCGGTCACCGTCGAGCCGGTGGTGCCGCCGGCGTTGAATCCGCCGAGCCAGCCCCGCACCGCGACCTTCCCGACGTGCCGGTTCACGCCGATCGGCTCGCCGCTCGGCGTCTTGTAGACGAGCTCGGGGAAATCCTCGAACCGCCCGCCCGGCGCGACATCGGCCTCGGTCACCAGCTCGATCAGGCCCGGCACCAGCGGAAGGCCGAGCGGGTGGTAGTTCGGCAGCGAGGCAGAACTCGACTGGCCCAGCTCGGCCATGAAGCGGATCGTCGAGATGGGCCGGGCCGAGTCGTAGTGGCCCTTCATGCCCCAGGCGGAGATTGCCGCATCGTGGTTGGCACCGGACAACGCGAGATAGAGCTTGACATCCCACTCGAGGCGATCGAGTTCGGGGCCGTCGCCCCCGATCCTCCGCTCGAGCTCGGGGGAGTCCGACACCTCGTTCGCGAGGACATGCCAATGCCCGGGCGGTGTCTCGGAGTCGGGGCCGTCGGCCCAATGCTCGGCGATCGCCCGCCCGTAGTCGGCGAGCGGGACGGGATTCGACGGGTAGGGCCGGCCGGTGAACGGGTTCACCGGATGCCCCGGCATGAGGTAACTGCCGAGCGGCGAGTTGCGGTAGACCGAAAGCCCGAGGTCGATCGTCTCGCCCGCCGACGGGTCGAGCGCCGCGTTCCGGGCGATGAGGTCGACCGCGTCGGCGACGCACGCGGCGGTGCCGAAGGCCGGCGGCGGCCCCTGGTCGAAGGCGATCCCGTTGGCCGGGTTCCGGTCGGCCGGCGCGAGCGAGAACGGCGTCACCGCGTTCCAGTGCGGCCCGATCGCCGACTGGATCGCCGCCCCCACCACCTCGCCGTTCTGCAGGACGAGAAAGTCGAAGGCGAGCGGCTGCCAGCGGCTGGCGTTCACCAGGACGCAGCCGGGGATCTTGAACGGCATCGCCGAGTTGACCGGCACGTAGCCGTTGTTCGGGGCGTAGTTGCCCGGCTCGTTCGAACCGTCGGCCAGCCCCGCGGCGAGCACCGCGGCGGCGATCCGGTTCCCGATCGCGGCCGGCGAGGAACCGACGGTCGAGGTGAAGAGGCGGTCATAGCCGAGGGCGAGAAAGAGCGCATCGAGATTCGCCTGGATCTGGCTGACGTTCGGGCCGTTGCCGGCGACGAAGCGGGCCTTCAGCACGCGATAGGCCGCGTAGCTGATCGCGGTGCGACGGGCGCCGGCCGGATCGGCCGCGGCGTACTTCTCGCGCACGAACACGCCCCGGGCCGTCGGGTCGTAGACCGCCCAGGCGTCGTACATCGCCGCCGAGAGATGGTAGAGGTTGCGGGCGTGCACCGGCGGCCGCGGCGTCGCGAGGCGTATCGCCTGCAGCGCCTCCTCGTCCCACTGGCGGGCAATCGACCAGGTGGGATTCACGCCGCCGGCGTCGAGGGGCGAGGCCAGGGCAAGGGCCAGACCGAGCGTGGCGATTCGTCGAGCGTTCATGGCGCGGGCCTGCATGGCTTCATCCCCAATCGGCGAGCAACTGCGCAAGATCGCTTCCATCGACGTCCCGGTCGCAGTCGAGGTCGGCCGGGCAGGGGCCGTCGGGGCAGGGTCCCCACGCGCTGAGGCACTCGGCAAGGTCCACGCCGTCCACCACGCCGTCTCCATCGAGGTCACCCGTGCGGGCGGCGGGAACGCCCACGCTGATCCGCGCGAGGCAGGTCGAGAAGTTCACCCCCTGACCGCTTCCGCTCGCCAGCGCCGTCGCCGGCCCGAACCGGACCTCGAAGATCCCCGAGGCGTTCGCGCTCGCGGCGAAGGTCACCACGCCGAGCGAGTCGTTCAGGTCGGGCACCGCAACCACCGTCGCCCCGTTCGCGGTGTTCGCGTTGAGGAACACCCCGCCCGTCGACCACGGCAGGATCACGCTGAACACCGGGTCGAGCGGCGGGGCCGACGGCGCCGCGAGGATCAGGTGGTGCGGCGGGTCGAAGGTCGTCTGCGAGACCACCGCCGAGACCGTACCGGTCGCCCCCGCAAGCGGCACCGCGCGGATCGCGGCCGAGTAGCCGAACAGCGGCGTCTCGTTGTTCACGAGCCGCAGCCGCAGCGAGACCTGACCGCCCGGCGCGACCTCGACGCTCCGCTCCTCGACGAGGATCACCTCGGCGAGGCCGCCCGCCACCCCGCCGTCGGCGGGTTCGCCGCCCCGGAAGAGGAACACGTCGCGGGCATCGATGCAGCCGCTGCGGTCGAGGTCGAGCCTCGCGCGATACCCCGGATCGCCCTCGCACGAGCCGAGGGCGGCACGCAGCGACCCCTCCGGCGAGCGGTCCACGCTCGCCGTGGCGGAAGGAGGCGGCGCGGCCTTCGACGCGCCGATCGAGAGCATCGCAGGAAGAGACACCGTCACGAGCATCCACCGTCCGCACCGATTGCGTTCCGTACTCATTGCACCACCGTCACCTTTCCGCCGCCGAAGGCGACGCATGCCGGTCCCCGGTCGCTCGCGATCGACAGGTCGAGCGACCCGTCGCCGTCCACATCCCCGATCTCGACGAGGTGCGCGTCGAGCTCCGAGCCGCACAGGATCGGCGAGCCGAGATGCCCGTCGCCCCGGTCGAGCCAGAGCAGCGCCACCGAGCCCGTGCCCAGACGGACCCGCTGGATGAGGTCCAGGTCGCCGTCGCGATCGACGTCGACACGACCGGGCACGACGCCCTCGGCCTCGAGCCCGTCGGCCGCAGCAAGCCCATCCACGGTCGTGCACGGGTGGAGATCGGGCAGGGGATCCGCGTCGAACTCGGCGAACCCCGCCGCCACCGCGCCCGACGGCTCGTGGCGATAGGAACCGATGATCCGCAACCCACCCGCCTCGCCGCCCACGGTGCCGGCGTTGACGGTCGGGGCGTCGACCGAGCCCCCGCCCACCAGCGAACCGGATCCGCAGATCCCGACCAGCGGGGCGCGGAGGTAGGCGTCGTTGGCCAGCACCAGCCGCGCCTCGCCCGCACAGCCGATCGCGAGCTCGTAGGGATGCAGCCACGCCCCCCCGTCGACCTCGATCGTGCCCGCGAGCCACGCGAAGACGGCGCCGTCCTCGATGATCAGGTTGGAAACCGTCAGGGACGCTTCGGGGTGCTCGACCCGGATCGTCGATCCCGCCAGCGCCGTGAGCGTGCCGAATCGCAACGACTCGGCGCCGAGGACGAGGGACTCGCCCTTCCTCAGAATGCGGTCGAGGGGCGCGGACGGTGCCGCGGACGGCCGCCTCAGCGCGGCCGCCACCGCAGGTCGGCTAGGCGGGGGCCCGTCGGTGGTGAGGGGGACGCAGCCCCACTTGGCGATGCCAATCGAAGCAACACCGCCGGCTGAAGTAAAGTTACCCCCAACGAAAAGACGAGGAAGGAAGCCCTCCGGAAAGGAAACTAGAACATCAACCTCTGGAAGCATCCCGGATGAAAAGGGGGAACCGCTCAAGGCCATCCCGCTTGCGAATGCACTCCATCCCGCACCGTCCCATCGCGCTATGCGGCTCGTCGAGAGGCCGCCCGCCGAAGTGAATCGACCGCCCGCGTAGAGCGCCTTCCCGCCGCCGAGGCCGTCGTCGAAGACGGTCAGGGCGCGGACAAGGTCGTTCACCCCGTTCGCGGACCCGGTGCCGAGGCTCGACCAAGAGGTGCCGTTCCACCGCGCGATTCGGTTCGCCTGTACTGTGCCGCCGGCCGCCGAGGTGAAGTCACCGCCCGCGTAGAGCGCCTCCCCGCCGCCGGAGCCGTCGTCGAAGACGGTCAGGGCGCGGACCGTGGGTGAACTCACCCCGCCCACCCCGTTCGCGGCGCCGGTGCCGAGGCTCGACCAAGAGGCGCCGTTCCACCGCGCGATTCGGTTCGCCTGTACGGTGCCGCCGGCCGCCGAGGTGAAGTCACCGCCCGCGTAGAGCGCCTCCCCGCCGCCGAGGCCGTCGTCGAAGACGGTCAGGGCGCGGACCGTGCTGCCCACCCCGTTCGCGGAGCCGGTGCCGAGGCCAGACCAGGAGGTGCCGTTCCACCGAGCGATACGGTTCGCAGTGACGCCGCCGGCCGTGGTGAACAGTCCGCCCGCGTAGAGCGCCGGCCCGCCGCCGAGGCCGTCGTCGAAGACGGTCAGGGCGTGGACCGTGTTGATCACCCCGTTCGCGGAGCCGGTGCCGAGGCTCGACCAGGAGGTGCCGTTCCACCGCGCAACGTTGTTCGCAGGCACGCCGCCGGCACTCGTGAACCTTCCGGCCACATAAAGAGCATTCCCAGTGCCGTCATTGAAAACTTTCATCGCGTTCACTCTTGTGCTGAACAACTGTCCGGAGTTTTGGAGTCCGCCTGCTACGGGATACCAAAGAGTCCCTGTCCACCGCGCGATCGAGAGGCAGGGAACTCCTCCGGCGCGACTGAACACCCCGCCCGCGTACAACTCCGGTCCAGCACCGGAGTCGAACACGGCAAGAGAACTCACCAGTACCTCCCAAGAGTTGTCTGGTACACTGAAGGGGAAACTTCCCGAAACACCGAGTGCCCCCATGAGCGGTCGCCAGCTATTCGCGTGCCACACCGCGATGCGACCTGCGTCGATGCCCCCCGCAGAATTAAAGTCTCCGACTGCGAAGAGCATCGGACCTTCGCCGAAATCCGCGTCTGCGAGTGAACTGACAAGGCTCGTGTCGGCGCCATACCCGCCGCTGAATCCGGTGCCGAGGGCCATCCATGAACTCCCATTCCACTTTGCGATGCGGCTCGCCACGACATCTCCCGCATTTGCGAACCGACCGCAAGCGAACAGCGCGGCGCCGCTGCCGTCGTTAAAGACCCTTAACGCGGCCACCTCATTAAAGATTTCTCCGGTCATTCCACCGGCGAGTTGAGTCCACGCTGAACCGTTCCATCTCGCAATGCAATTCGCAACGACGCCGCCCGCCGTGGTGAAAGAGCCGCCCGCGTACAGCGCCGGTCCGGTGCCGTCGTCGAACACCGTCAGGGCGGACACGCGGCCGTTCATGCCGCTCCCCAGCGTGCCCCACGAGGTGCCGTTCCATCTGGCAATCCGGTTCGCCGCGCCGCCCCCGGCCGTGGTGAAAGAGCCACCCGCGTACAGCGCCGGTCCGGTGCCGTCGTCGAACACTGCCAGGGCGGACACGTCGGTGTTCATGCCGCTCCCCAGAGCGCTCCACGAGATGCCGTTCCACCTGGCGATCCGGTTCGCAGCGACGCCGCCGGCCGTGGTGAAGGCACCGCCCACAAACAGCGCTGGCCCGCTACCAGAGCCGTCGTCGAACACCGTCAGGGCGCGGACAGTGAAGTTCACCCCATTTGCAGCGCCCATCCCAAGACTCGACCATGAGGTGCCGTCCCACCGCGCGACTCGGTTCGCCGGCACACTCCCGCCGCCGGCGGAACCGAACTCGCCGCCCACGTAGAGCGCCGGCCCGCCCCCCGTGCCGTCGTCGAACACCGCGAAAGCCCGGACCGAACCATTCACGCCGTTCGCGGAGCCCGTGCCAAGGGTCGACCAGGAGGTGCCGTTCCATCTCGCAATGTTCTGAACTTGAACTCCTCCAGCCCGAGTGAAGTTCCCACCGATGTAAATGGCTGGGCCCGTACCGTCGTCAAAGGCGGTGACCGCGTTCACGAATGTTCCCGGATAGTTCGTATCGATGATGCCTTGCGGGCCAAATCCGGGCAGCCAGCCGAACTCTCCCGAGCAATCCGACTGGGCCGTCACCGTGATCGTCCCCGCATCGGTCGCCCCCTCGAGCGTGATCGGCGACACGAGCTTGGTGCCGGTGTAGGTTTCACCGCGAATCGATGCGACTGCGGTGAGGTTGAGCGAGTTCGTCTGCTGCCCGACCTCGACCTCGAGGCTGAAGGCCCCGTCGGGGCCGCTCACGCCCTTGCCGCCGAGCGGCGTCACGATCACGGCGTTCGCGACCGGCGTGCCGTCCTCGAGCTGGACGAACCCGACGAAGGTCGTCGTCGCCGCCTCGTCCGTCACGAGAATCCGCTTCACCGCGGTCGCCGCGTCGTTCGAGGCCGTGATGAACACCGTTCCCTGGCGATGCCCGGTCACCACCCCGTTGGCACTGACGGTCGCATTGGCGGGATTGCTGGTGCGGTAGGTGGTCCAGGCGGTCGCGGGCGTGGCGTCGACGCTCGAGCCGTCGCTGAGGGTTGCGGTCACCGACGCATTCGCCGACTGCCCCACTTGCAGCACCGGCGGGACCTGCATCGCCAGGGAGGACGGGATGAGCGGCGGGGTTGGCGTCACCGTCAGCGGCGGCACCGACACGGTACCGTCCTGAACAAGCCTGAATGGCTCGCTGAACGCGTAGTAGGTCACGCCATCCACCACCCCGCTGGCGGTCACCCGCACCACGTCGTCGGACTGGAAGTCGGGTGGAGTCCCGGGGCCATCCGGCCCCCAGAGGTCAGACGCAGACAAATTTTCAATCCCGAAGCTTCCGCCGGGTGACACATCGACGGACCTCCCACCCACGCTGGCAATCCATTCGCCACCCGGCCAAGCCGCTCCTCCGATGACGCCTGCGGACTGCTGTTCGCATCGATTGCAGGATGCTCCCGAACTCTGCACGAAACCCTGAACAAAGGTACCCGTGAGTCCCACGCTCTTGAAGCGAACCTCGACATACGCGATCGAATCGCCCGTCCGGATGGGGCCCAACAGCGATTCCGTAACCAAAGTACCTCCGGGCTCGCACCGGTCGCCCTGGGTGCAGCGATAGTATCGAACTTCCGCGATGACGATCGCGCCATCGCCCGTTGGGCTGTACTCGATTTGATAGCCGACTGGTCCGATGTGGGTGGCGACCCTGACCCAAGGACCCCACAATTGGGGCGGTGCATATCCCGAAAAGACACCGGCCATGAGACTCAATCCGTTTTCGGGGGACTCACCCTCGCACTGGCAGCAACCCCCCGTCACCGCATACGGCGGACAGTTGCACCCCCACCCCGACAGCCGCAGCCCCGATCCCGGCTCGGTCTTGATCACCGAGCCGTCCGCGCTCACCCGGCCCGGCGCCATGATCTCGAACTCGCCGAGGTCGTGGTTGAAGGTCAGGAAGTAGGCCGTCGCACCCGGCGGCAGCACGGACATGTTCGGGTACTCGACCTCGACCGGCGGGTCGAAGGTCGCGCTCGCCGGCTGGAAGGTCCACGCGAATGCCGGCGCCACCCCGTTCGGCATCGGCATCGGGATGTCGTCGTGGTGCACCTGGTTCAGGGTCAGCTTCACCGGCGCCGAGGGCGTCGGCTGCGAGCCGTTCTCGAGCCGCATCGAGCCCGCCTTCACCTTGAACTTCAGGCCCTCGATTCCCGCGCACTCGAGCGTCACGTCCGACTGCCCGTCCCAGGTCACGCCGTTCGCCGCCAGGAGCGGCGGCAGCAGGATCGGCTTCCCCAGCGTGTTCTCGGCGTTCGGCACGATCGTCGTGTCGTAGCCGAGCGACGGGAAGGTCGTTCCCGCCGGGATCGCCTGCCCGTTCAGCTTGTTTGCGGTGAAGCCCTCGACGATCACGTGCACCGCGCCGTCCTGGGCGAGGTTGGGGAACTCGAACTGGCCCTCGTCGTCGGTCAGCACCGGCGGCGTGAGCGTCGTGCCGAACTTCAGGGTGATCTTGACCCGCCCGATCGGGCGGCTCGCGTTGTCGAAGACGACGCCGCGGAAGCTCGTCGGGCGGGCATAGTCGCGGGCGATCCCGTAGGCGGTGAAGACCGCCGGGCTCGTCCGGTTGCCGTCGAAGGTCGCCTCCACCCGGTTGACCCCGGCCTCCGGGCCCGCCGTGAAGCTGACCTCGGCGTGACCGGTCGGCGTGGTCGGTACCGTCACCGAGCTCTCGCCGTTCACGAGGCCGCCGCCGAGCGTCACCGTGAAGGTCACCGGGACGTTCGCCACCGGGTTGTTCGCGTCGCTCACCCAGGCCGAGAGGGCCAGCGGCGCGGTGCCGCCGGTCTCGACCCGCTGGTCGTTCCCCGAGCCGATGTTGATCTGACCGGCCGGACGCGGCAGGGCCGTCGCGCTGAACCGGGCCGTTCCCGCCACGTCGAGCGCGACGACCTCGACCCGGTTGTTGCCGCAGCCGGCGGTCGAGCCGAGCGTCCACGTCGCGCTCGCCACGCCGGTCGAGTCGGTCAGGGCCTGGTAGGTCATCGTGCCCGAGCCCGCCCCGGAACCCGAGAGCCGCCCGTCTTCCTGCGTCACCCGGAAGGTCACCAGCTTGTTCGCGAACGCCGTGCCGTCGCCCCGCAGCACCCGCACCGAGATCGGCTGGGCGAGCACCGAACCCACCACGCCCGCCTGGTCGTCGCCCGAGAGACCCTCGATGGTCGGGGCGTTCTTCGGCGGGGCGATCCGCGTCACCGTGCGGGTCCGCGTCAGGGTGTTCCCGAGCACGTCGGTCGCCGTCACCACCAGCGGCGTCGGCACCCCGGGCGCGTTCAGCGGCACTTTCGTCGCCACCCACGTGCCGTTCTGGCCGATCCCGATGTCGACCGCGGCCGGCCGACCGTTCACCGTCACCGCGAGACCCTCGAAGCCCGAGATCGTGTCGCCGACCGTCCCGCCCACGTTCACCGCCGCGTCGAGGGTCTGGCTTCCCTCGGCCGGGAACTGCACCGTGAGGTTCGGCGGCAGGATGTCGCGGGCCACCTCGGCCACCACCGGCGCCGACGAGATCCCGCAGGGCGAGATCGCGGTCACGAAGAGATAGTTGATCTCGTTCGGCTCGAGCGGCATCGTCACCGAGAAGCTGCCGCTCGCCGGCACCGTCACCGACTGGTCCGGACCCTGCACCCGGACCTGCGTCGCCGCGGCGAAGCCCACCTTCGTCGGGATCGAGCCCGAGATCGTCACGCCCGGGGAGGAGGTCAGGCGCGGGAACTTGTCCAGGATCGGCGCCGGCGGCGGCGTCGAGCCGCTGAACCCGGGGGCGGTCGCGGACGGCACGAACAACTCGCCCGAGAGGTCGCAGAAGGAGTTCGACAGATGCACCGTGTAGTTGCCGCACGAGCTCAGCGCCGGGTCGAACCGGCACTCGACCGTCCGACCGTCGGCGAGCAGCGTCGTCGACACCGGAAGGAACGACTCGCCGGAGAGCGAACGCATCCGCACCGAGCCCGGCACCACCGAACGGGCGTAGAGCGGCTCGCTGAAGCGGATCGCAAGCACCTCGAGATCGGCGGTCAGCGGCGAGCCGTCGGCCCGCTGCAGCGACTCGACGGTCGGCGGCGAGCCGTCGAGCGCCGGCAGCGACCCGCCGTTCCCGCCGAGGTAGACCGCCACGTCGAGGACGTTGATGCACCCGTCCGAGTTCAGGTCGGGACCGGGCAGGTAGCCCGGCTCGCCGACGCAGGCGCCGAGCGCGGCGACGATCATCGCCGCGTCCGCGTTGTCGGTCACCCCGTTCCCGTTCGCGTCCCCGGCGAGGATGTTGAACCGAAGCGTTGCCGGCCCGCCCGGGAAGCCGTCGCCGCTCGGGAAGACCGCGCTGGCGGGAGCGAAGGTCTCGCCGTCGAGCGGGTTGCCGGCGAGATCGGTGATGCCCTCGCCGAGAAGCACGGTGACCCGGTCGGACTCGAGCGGCGAGGGAAAGAGAATCCGCAGCGTCCGGCTCGCGGCGTCGTAACTCGTCGAGAAGGCGGGAACGCCCCCGGCCACTCCCCAGATCACGGGAGGGGCGGTCACCGAGACCGGCTCGGAGAACCGGACGAGGACCATCGGCAGCCCCCCGTCACCCCGGATCCCGCCCGCGGTCCCGGGCTCGACCGAGACCACCTGCGGAGGCGTCGTGTCGGACTGGGCAAGGACCGGGGCGGCCGGAAGCCCGAGGGCGGCGAACGCACGCAGACCGAGGGAGGCCAATCGACTCATCGTGAATCCCCTTCTTCAAGCGACCTGCAGGACGATGACGGGCGAGGGTCCGGAAAGGGACGCCACCCGAGAAGCGCGGTTCCGAATCCGAAGTACGGGAAGGGGGTGCGGCTGCGCCACGTAAGTCAAGAAAAGTCCACGCCCCGCGGCGGATCCGCCGAGCCCCATCGCCGGATCGTTAGATCAGACCAGGTATTGACTTACCGACTTCCGCCCGGGCGATCCTCACGGCTCGAGCCAGCGGGCAGCGCCACCTGAGACGGAAAATCGCGCCCTCCGGTGCCCCCCCGCCCGCAGCCAGAGCCAGTCGATCTCGACCGCCCGCGTCGCCACCACCGCGAAGTTGGTCCGCCCGGGGAGGTCCTCGCCAGCCATCGGCGAGCGGTCGAGGAGGCCCTCGGGAAGGTTCGCGCTCGGGCCGTCGGCGGTCTCGCCCGGCGGACGCGGGGCGAGGTAACAGCGCCGGGCCGAAAGCGTCGAGGCGTTCCAGCGCTCGCGGGCAAGCGGATCGTCGGCGACGGCCCGGTGCACCGCGGCGATCGCCTTCACGCGCAGCTGGACGCGCGAGCGAGGGTCGTAGAAATGCCACGCGACTTCGGGTTGCGCCGCGATCTCGGCGACCTTCGGCGAGCGGGCGTCGGTGTGGCAGAGGATCGTCGCGGCGACGGGGTCGATGTCGCGCAGCACCACGGTGCGGGCCTGCGGCGAGCCGTCGAGGCCGATCGTGGCGAGCGTCGGGAGATGCCACGAGTGGTCGCGGTCGCGGACGGCGGCGGCGAGGCCGGACCAGAGGGCCGAGAGGACCGAGTCGAGAGTCGGTTCGGGGGTGGGCTCGGGTTTCGACATCGCGGGGGAAGCGTAGTGGAAGGTCGGTTGCGTGAAGCGGGATCTTGCGTGAGCCGGCGACGAGGCATGGCCTCGTCGTTCCGCGCCGGCGTGTCGTCCGGCCGGGGGCCGGTTTCGGCTCACGCGCGGCTTCGCTCCCGCGCCAGCCCCGCCTTCACCCGCAGCGTGTTGCCGACGACCGAGAGGTCGCTGAGCGCCATGGCGCCCGCCGCGATGAGCGGCCCATGCTCGCCCAGCAGCCCGAACGCCGCGGCGGGGATCGCGATCGAGTTGTAGACGAAGGCGAGGAACAGATTCTGCCGCACCGCCCGCAGGGTCGCCCGCGCGACGCCGAGATAGCCGGGTACCGCCCGCGGGTCGTCGCGCAGCAAGACCACCGGCGCCGCGTCGATCGCGATGCCCGAACCGCCGCCCATGGCGATGCCGACCGGCGCGGCGGCGAGGGCCGCGGCGTCGTTGATGCCGTCGCCGACCATCGCGGTCGCCGGGCCGAGGCTCGCCACCGCCGCGAGTTTCGACTCGGGCGTGGCGTCGGCCGTGACCTGCCCCGCGTCAAGCCCGACCTTCGCGGCGAACGACTCGGCGCTCGCCCGGCGATCGCCGGTCAGCAGCACGACCTTCAGGCCTTCCCGCCGCAGCCGCGCGATCGCGTCGGCGCTGGTCGCCCGCGGCCGGTCCGCGATGCGGAACCGGCCGATCGCCTCGCCGTCGCGCTCGACCCGGCACGAGGTCTCGGCGTCGCGCACCACCGCGATCTCCCAACCCTCGACGCGGCCGCGGACTCCGACGCCGGGCTCGACGCGAAACTCCTCGACCGGCAGCACCGGCACCGCACGCGAGGCCGCCGCCCGTACGATCGCCCCCGCGATCGGGTGCTCGCTCCGCTGCTCGACGCTGGCCGCAAGCGAGAGCAGCTCGTCGGGCTCGATGCCGGGCTCGGGCTCGACGATCGTCACCTCGGGCTTCCCTTCGGACAGCGTGCCCGTCTTGTCGAAGACGACGGTGCGGACCGCGGCGCTCGCCTCGAGCGTCGCGGCGTCCTTCACGAGCACGCCGCGCCGGCTCGCCTCGCCCGCCCCCACCGCGATCGCCAGCGGCGTCGCGATGCCCAAGGCGCACGGGCAACTGATCACGAGCACGCTCACCGCGTTCAGCATGCCCGCCACCGGTTCGCCCGCAAGCGTCCAGCCGAGCGCGGTCACGACCGCGATCACGATCACGACCGGCACGAACACCGCGGCGACGCGATCGGCGAGCCGCTGCACCGGGGCCCGGCTCGCGGCCGCCCGCTGCACGGTCGCCGCGATCCGCCGCACCGTGGTGCCGGTGCCGTCGACCTCGGCGATGACCTCGATCGCGCCGTCGAGGGCGATGCAGCCCGAACGCACCCGATCGCCCGTCCCCCGCGCGACCGGCAACGGCTCGCCGGTGAGCGAACGCTCGTCGATGCCGGCGGCGCCGCGGGCGATCGAGCCGTCGATCGGGATCCTTCCGCCCGGCCGCACCAGCACGACATCGCCCTTCACGAGCGACGCGGTGGGAACGCTCTCGTTCGCCTGGCCCGGCCGCAGGCGTTCGGCCGTCTCGGGCTCGAGCGACAGCAACCCCGCCACCGCGTCGCCGGCCTTGGCCGAGAAGCGGCTCTCGATCCAGTGCCCCACGCTGACGAGGGCCAGGATGCCCGCGGCCTCCGCGAAGAACGTAGGCTCCCCGCCGAGCGCTCCCCACGCGTTGGCCACCGTCACCGTCGCGCTCAATCCCCACGCGGCGGTCGCACCGAGGGCGATGAGGGTGTCCATGTTCGCGCGGCCGGCCTTCGCCGCCCGCCACGCCGAGGCGTAGAAACCGCCGCCCGCGACGAGAAGGGCGAGCGTCCCGAGCGCGAACGACGCCCACGCGATCCAGCCGTCGGCATGGTGCCCTCCGCTCCAGTGCAAGGCCTCGAGCGCGACCCACGCCACCCCGCCGGCGATCGCCCGGAACCGCCACGATCGAGCCCGCTCGTGCTGCCGCGCGACAGCCTCCGCCTGCGGCCGGGCCCCCGCCGCCGCGACCGGCTCGCCGTCGAAACCCGCCGCGCGGATCGCGGCGACCACCCCGACCGGGTCGATGCCCTTGGCATCCCGGGCCTCGACCGTCGCCAGGCCGGTCGCGAAATCGACGCTCGCCGCGGTGATGCCCGGCCGGGCCAAAAGGGCGTCCCGAACCGTACCGGCACATCCCGCGCATTCCATCCCGCGCACGCGGAACTCGGCCTTGGCAACGGCGATCGCATCCATCGGCACCCGATTATGACCCTTCTCGCCCGTTCCCGCCCGCTCCCGCCGATCTCCCCGCGACCGGGATTTCCGCCTTTCCCTTGCCTTGCCCCCGGTTGCGGCGGATACTCCCCCGCCCGTCGCTCATGCCTCGGGCCACCCTCGGCCGAAGCACCTCGTCCGCATGACCGCATCCGACCCCGCCACGCCCGCCCCCCTCGCCCGCGACCGGAACGCCAAGTCGGCGTCCCGGGCGGCGGCGCTGGTCGTGGCGGTCCTCGCGATGGTGGTCGAGATCGCCCCGGCGGTCTTCCTCATCGCCGGCGGCGGATCGCTCGCCGCGGCGCTCGTGAATGCCCCCGCGGAACGCCTCGCCCCGGCCGCCGCGGCCGCCGAGCGCCGCCCGCACCTCGAACTCCTCTCGGTCCGCTCGCCGGCGCCCCGCGCCGCGACCGCCCCCGCCGCCCGCCCGCCCGCTCCCGCGGCGGCGAGGCTTCTCGAGCGGCTCGCGCTGCCGCCGCCCGCGTTCGCCTGACCCGGCCCCGCGCCGGATCGCGTCGCGTTCCCCTTCCAACCTGATCCTGATCCACCTCCGCGCCCGGTCCGCCGGCCGCGTTCCCGTCGCGGGCCCCGACCGGCCCGTCGACCGAAAGGCACCCCCATGGGCGTTCCCATCTTCGGCCCCCTGATGAAGAAGCTCTTCGGCACCCGCAACCAGCGCATGGTCAAGCGCTACCTGCGGGTCGTCGATGCGGTCAACGCGCTCGAACCCTCGGTCCGCACCCTCACCGACGCCGAGCTCCGCGCGAAGACCGACGAGTTCCGCCGCCGCATCAAGGACGGCGAGAAGCCGGTCGACCTGATCCCCGAGATCTTCGCGGTCGCCCGCGAGGCGATGGACCGCTCGGTCGGCATCCGCAACGTGCTCGATCCGGAGCGGAAGTTCGACGCGTCGCGCCTGCCCGAGCCGGTGCAGGCGATCCACCGCGAGCTGATGGCGAAGGCCGCCGCGATGCCGCCCGCCGACCCGACCGGCGAGTTCCGCGGCTGCCGCGAGCCGGTGCCCGCCTGGCGGTCCATCGAGATCCCGAACGGGCTCTACGAGGCGGTGCGGGCGCTCCTGCCGCAGAGCAGGCCGCCCTTCCGGGCCCGGCCCTTCGACGTGCAGATCATCGGCGGCGTGGTGCTGTCGGAAGGCCGCATCGCCGAGATGCGGACCGGCGAGGGCAAGACGATCGTCGGCCCGCTCGCCTGCTATCTCGCCTGCCTCGAGCACAAGCAGGTGCACGTGGTGACCGTGAACGACTACCTCGTGCAGCGCGACCGCGACTGGACCTTCCCCTTCTTCCACGCCCTCGGCCTCACCGTCGGGTCGATCCACCCGATGCACATGCAGGGCCCGCAGGAGAAGCAGGTCGCCTACTCCTGCGACGTGGTCTACGGCACCACCGCCGAGTTCGGCTTCGACTACCTGCGCGACAACATGAAGCTGCGGGTCGAGGACCAGCTCCAGAAGGGCCGCCACGACTTCGCGATCGTCGACGAGGTCGACTCGATCCTCATCGACGAGGCCCGCACCCCGCTCATCATCAGCGGCCCCGCCCACGCGGGCCAGCCCCGCTACGACCTCGCCGACCGTCTCGCGCGGCACCTGGTCGGGCGGCAGTCGGAGTGGAACACCGCCGACGGGAAGGTCCAGAAGTGCAAGGCCGAGATCGCCGGCCTCGAGGGCGACATCCGCAACGCCCGCGACAAGGCCAAGGTCCCCGAGCTGAAGGCCCGGATGGACGCGGCCCGCACGCGGCTGCCGCAGCTCGAGAGCGAGCGCGACCGGCATGTCCAGTTCTACGAGGTCGAGCTCGACAAGAAGCGGGCGACGCCGACCCACGAGGGCATCACCGAGGCCCAGAAGGTCGCGGGCGTCGGCTCGTTCTACGTCGGCGACAACGTCGATCTCCCCCACCTCCTCGAGCAGTCGCTGCGGGCCCATGTGGTCTACCAGCGGGACCGCGACTATGTGGTCGCCCCCGACGAGAACGGGGTGGAGGGCGTGGTCATCGTCGACCAGAACACCGGCCGCAAGATGGTGGGCCGGCAGTGGTCGGACGGCCTCCACCAGGCCGTCGAGGCCAAGGAAGGCGTGCGGATCAAGGAAGAGACGCAGACGATGGCGACCATCACCATCCAGAACTACTTCAAGCTCTACGGGCGGCTCGCGGGCATGACCGGCACCGCCGACACCGAGGCCACCGAGTTCCACGAGATCTACCGGCTCGACGTGGTGGCGATCCCCACGAACGTCCCGGTCGTCCGGCAGGACCGCAACGACCTCGTGTTCCTCGCCATCAAGGACAAGTGGGACGCGATCGTCGACGAGATCAAGCACCACCACGACGTGGGCCGGCCGGTCCTCGTCGGCACGACCAGCGTCGAGAAGAGCGAGTTCCTGTCGCAGCTGCTCAAGAGCCGCCACCAGATCCCGCACGAGGTGCTGAACGCCAAGCAGCACGAGCGCGAGGCCGAGATCGTGCTCGGCGCGGGCCGGCTCGGGGCGGTCATGATCGCGACCAACATGGCCGGCCGCGGCACCGACATCAAGCTGCAGCCCTTCACGCGGGCCGAGCTCCTTGACCACTGGAAACGCCGCAACCTCGCCCCCCGCGAGGCCAAGCCCGAGTGGACCGACGAGGAGATCGTCGCGAGCTCCTGGCGGCACATGGCGATCCGCGAGCTCGGCAAGGAGGCGGTCGAGGGGAAGGACGACGCGGCGGCGCGGCTCGGGCTCCTGCGGAAGTGGTGCGTCGAGCGGCAGGTGCCCGAGAAGACCGCGGCGAAGATGTCGGAAGAGGACTGCCTCGAGGAACTCGACGCCGCCGGGGCCCCGCCGAAGCACCGGCTCGCCCTGTGGGAAGGCGTCGAGGCGATGGGCGGCCTGCACATCGTCGGCACCGAGCGGCACGAGAGCCGCCGCATCGACAACCAGCTCCGCGGCCGGGCCGGCCGCCAGGGCGACCACGGCTCGAGCCGCTTCTTCCTCTCGCTCGAGGACGACCTCATGAAGATGTTCGCCGGCAAGGCGACGCTGAAGGCCCTCTCGGCCCTCGGCATGAAGGAGGGTGACGCCCTCGACAGCCCGATGCTCACCCGGCAGATCGAGAAGGCCCAGCGCAAGGTCGAGGAGCGGAACTTCCAGATGCGGAAGAACATCCTCGAGTACGACGAGCCCATGGAACACCAGCGGCGGGCCTTCTACGGGCAGCGGCAGCCGATCCTCGAGGGCAAGGGCATCCGCGAGTCGGTCCTCGAATACCTCGACGAGGCCTGCGACGAGGCGGCGGGGCGATTCCTCGGCCGTGACTTCGTGCCGGAGTGCATCGCCGAGTGGACGCGGGAGACCTGCGGCATCGCCCTCGAGCCCGAGCGCTTCCGCGGCAAGGACCTCGAGCAGGTCCAGAAGATGGTGCTGACCGACTGCCTCGAGGAGAGCGCCTCGCAGGTCCGCGTCACCGTGGCCGAGTACTTCCCCGACGATGTCGAGCCGTCGGAGCGCGACGGCGAGGGCTTCGCCCGCTGGGCCCGCGCCGCGGTCGACGCCGAGTTCGACCCGGCCGAGATGGCCACGGTCGATGCCGACGAGGCGATCGCCCGGCTCGACCGGGCCGCCGAGCGAAAGTACCGCTCGATCGACCTCGACCCCCTCGCGGCCTTTCTCGACAAGGGCTTCGCCCCGCAGCGGCTGGCCGAGTGGGTGGCCCGCACCCTCGGCGTGCCGGTCGATCCCGGGCTCTTCGCCGGCCTCCCGACCGGCCCCGAGGCGCCGGCCGAGGCGTCGAAGCGGCTGCGCAGCGCGATCCGCGCCGCCTACGAGGAGCGCGAGCTCGCGTATCCGATCGATTTCGCGATCGAGGTGACCTCGGCGAACCTCGCCCAGGATCCCGCCGCGGCGATCGAGCAGTTCTGCCGGTGGACCCGCGCCCGCTTCGGCCTCGACTGGACGCCCGAGACGCTGCCGTCGCGCGAGCCGGCCGAGCTGAAGAGGCTGCTCATGGCCGAGGCGAAGGCGATGACGCCCGAGCGGATCCGCGGCCGCGCCGCCGGGATCGTGGCCGGCCGCGACGCCGCCGCGATCGAGGAGTGGCTTGCGGGCGAGGCCGGCCTTCGGCTTTCCGCCGACGAGCGGGCCGCGCTCGCCACGGACCCCGCGGGCACGGTCGCGGGCAAGCTCGCCGAGCAGATGCGGAGCGAACTCGCGACCTTCGAGCGGTGGATCCTGCTGCAGTTCCTCGACACCGCCTGGAAGGACCATCTCCACTCGATGGACCAGATCCGCGACTCGATCGGCTTCCGGGCCTTCAGCCAGAAGGACCCGCGGATCGAGTTCAAGAAGGAGTCGGCGCGGCTCTTCGAGCAGCTGCACGGGCAGGTCCGCGACCGCGTGGTCGAGGTCGCCCTGAAGGGCCGGCTGAACGTGCCGCGCCCGCGCCCGCCGCAGCCGGCCCCGGCGCCCGCCGCCGCCCCGGCCCGGCCGGCCGCTCCTCCCGCACCCGCCGCCCACTCGGTCGCCGCGGCCGCCGCGGTGCAGGGCGGCGCCGCGGTGGCGACGGTCGGGCGAAACGAGCCCTGCCCCTGCGGCTCGGGCAAGAAGTACAAGCAGTGCCACGGGCTCCAACGATCTTGACCCCTCCCGGGGAAGGGGTACACTGCCCGACTTTCCGCCTCCTTAGCTCAGTTGGTAGAGCAGCTGACTCTTAATCAGCGGGTCGAAGGTTCGAGTCCTTCAGGGGGCATTGAAAGGCCGGATCGCCGCGGTGCCGCGCCGCGGCCTCGGAGCCTGGGCCTCAGAGCCTGGGTCTAGGAGCCTGGGTCTAGGAGCCTGGGCAGCCCGGATGGACCCGCTGCCGCTTCCGATGACCCTCCCGATGCACCCCGGCCTGCTCGTCCGCACGACGGCCCAGGTCGCCGTCGAGAGTCCCGAGCTTCGCTCGGCCAACCAGGATTTCAACCTGCTGCTTGCGGTGACGGGGGCGATCCTGCTGCTCGCGGTGGGCACCTCGATCGGCCTCTTCTACGCCTCGCGCCGCGCCGCGGTCGCGCAGGCCGCCCGGCTGGTGGCGTTCCGCTCGCTCGACCGCAGCCACCGGCTGCTGCGCCTCGTCGCGGCCAGCCTCGAGTCGCTCGTGCAGGAGGACGACGAGGAGCTCGGCCGCGCCGGGCTGCTCGAGTCGGCCGGACGGTTCTTCGAGGTGACGCGGCTCCGCGTGGTCCGGCCCGACCCGAGCGGGACGCGGCTCGAGGTGGTGGCCGGATGGAGCGCCCGCGAGACGACGCTGCCGGCCCTCGGCGACGAGGACCGCGAGCGGTTTCCCGAGTACGAGCAGGCGGTGCGGAACCGCGATCACGCGATCATCGAGACCGGCGAGCGGACGCTGCTCATCGTGCCGCTGGATGCCGGCGGCGACGGGCCGCGGGGGATGCTGCTGCTCGGGGCGCCGTCGCCCCGCAGCTGGCCGAGCGAGGATGTCGCGGCGCTGCGGACGCTGGCCTTCGCCTACGAGCGCAGCCGCGAGCGGTGGGAAGCCGCCCGGGAACGCGAACGCTTCGTCGAGCGGCGCCGCGGCTCGGAGCGGGCCGAACTCATCGCCCAGCTCGCCAGCGGCATCGCCCACGACTTCAACAACATCCTCTTCGCGGCGACCGGCCGGCTGCAGCTGCTGCTCAAGCGGGCCGACGACCCGACCATGCGCGACGGCCTCGTCGAGATCCAGAAGACGCTGCAGTCGGCGAGCCCGCTCATCTCGGGGCTGCTGGCCGCCCACCGCGGCGCGGTCCGCGCCCCGGGGCCGCTCGAGCTCGGGCCCGAGCTGCAGCAGGTCGAGCGGCTCGCCCGGCAGCTGCTGCCGATCCGCTGCGAGGTCTCGTTCGACTACGAGGCCGTGCGCGACCTGACCATCCACTGCGACCGGCAGGGCGTGCAGCAGCTCCTGCTCAACCTGGTCGTGAACGCCCGCGACGCGGTCGGAGGCCGGGGGCGGATCCGCGTCGGCGGCCGCCGCGACTCGTTCGCCGACGGTCGCGAGGCGGTGACGCTTTCGGTCGAGGACGACGGGCCGGGCCTGCCCGAGGAGATGCGCGAGACGGTCCTGCAGCCCTTCTTCACGACCAAGGGCGAGGGCAAGGGCACGGGCCTCGGGCTTTCGATCTGCCAGCGGGTCGCGACCGAGGCGGGCGGCAGCTTCGCCCTCGGCCGATCGGAGACGCTCGGCGGGCTGAAGGCCGAGGCGAAGTTCCCTCTCGAGGCCCCGGGCGGGGGCGACCCGGCCGACGAGGCCGACGACGCTCCCGCCGCCCTCGCCGAGGTCAATGCGGTGCTCATCGTCGAGGACAACGCGACCATCCGCGAGGTGCTCGTGAAGTGCTTCGAAGGACTCGGCATCGACACGATCGCCCGCGGCGACGCGACCGAGGTCGAGTCCATCCTCCGGAGCAGCCCGCTCAGGCCCGACATCGTCGTCATGGACATCGACCTGCCGAAGATGACCGGCATCGAGTGCCTCGAGCGGATCCGCGCCGCGGGCTTCGGCCTGCCCTGCCTCCTCATCACCGGCGGCATCAGCGAGCCGCAACGCCCGATCGCGAACATGCGGCTCCTGCGGAAGCCGTTCCGGCTGGAGACGCTCCTGCAGAATTGCCGCATCCTGCTGGATGAGGCGAGGGCGGGTTGAAGCGGGGCGCGGAGCGACGAGGCATGGCCTCGTCGTTCCGGGTGAGGGGTCGTCGAAGGTCGGGCGCGGATGGTCGACGCCACCCTCGTCCCGCGTCGGCCGCGGGCCGACGCCCCCAGCCCGCTCCTCACCCGAACGGCCGTGTCGCGTCGCGGGCCGTGGGATCCACGAGCTCGGCCATCCGCCGCGCGATGTCGCACAAGGGCAGCGGCCATTCGCCCGGCCCCGCCTCGGCTCGATCGTGGTGTTCCCACGCCTCGGTCGGCGCGTCCTCGTGCGGCTCGACCTCGACCTCGTGGATCACTTCCCACGAGAACGCGATCGGGTCGTACAGGAGCGCCACAGCCCGCGGCGGCGTGACCGGCCGGAAGCCCGTCTCCTCGCCGAACTCGCGCCGCACCGTCTCGGCCGGCGTCACCCCCGGCTCGATGCCGCCGCCCGGCAGGAACTCCCACTCCTCGGGGTAGAAGGCGACGCTCGAACTGCGTCGCCCCATCAGGTATCGCCCGCCGTGCCGGGCGAGAGCCTTCGCCCCGAGCACCCGCACCCCGGTATCGAGCCCGGTCCGCTGCACCGCGTAGAAGCGATACGACACCGCCATGCCGTGGATGGTCACGCCGCCGTGGCCGTTCCGCCGCACGCCGAGGACCTGGACGAGCGAGCCGTCGAAGTAGCGCGGATTCGCCGCGACCAGGCCTTCCCACCGTCGCTCGACCTCGTCGAGATCGGCCCGCGGCACGAACCGTCCCTCGACGAGACGGATCTCGGGGGGTCTCCGCAGCAGGATGGTCCGGGCGTGCTCGGCCACGCCGGAAAGCGTACGGCAAAGCGTGCGTGCGGAGGCCGCCGTATCTTCCCGCCCCATGAGCCAGATTCCCGCGTCGACGCCGTTCGGGGAAAGCAGCCGGACCGGAACCGACCTCGGCCATCCCCCGGGACTCTTCCTCCTCTTCTTCGTCGAGATGTGGGAACGCTTCTCGTTCTACGGGATGCGGGCCCTGCTCATCTTCTACCTGATCAAGGGCTTCCTGAAGGCCGACGACGAGAAGGCCTACGCGATCTACGGGGCGTACGGGGCCCTCGTCTATGCGACGCCGTACATCGGGGGCATGCTGGCCGACCGCTTCCTCGGGGCGCGGCTCGCGGTGATCTGGGGCGGGCTGCTGATGGCCGCGGGGCACCTCCTCATGACGATCGAGGCCCCGTGGGCGCTCTACGGGGCCCTCGGCCTCCTCATCGCGGGGAACGGCTTCTTCAAGCCGAACATCTCGACGATGGTCGGGTCGCTGTATCCGGCCGGCTCGCCGCGGCGCGACGCGGGCTTCACGATCTTCTACATGGGCATCAACCTCGGGGCGGGCCTCGCCCCCCTCGCCTGCGGCTATGTCGGCGAGCGCTACGGCTGGCACTACGGCTTCGGGCTCGCGACGCTCGGCATGCTGCTCGGCGTGGCGACGTTCGTGGCCCCGGCGGGACTGGCCCGGATGCTGATCCTCGGGGCGAGCCTCGCGGGCGTCGGGACGATGTTCTGGTCGACCGCGGGCGACCTGCTGCAGACGA
>JBIKVN010000108.1:0-10078 GCA_044356865.1 Phycisphaerales bacterium
AGCTGGCCGCCGAGGCCGCGAACCGCGCGGACGCCGGCCCGGTCGACTGGCGGATCGCCCTCGACGCGGCCCGGCTCGCCTCCGCCCGCCAGCCCCACGCCCCGTCACGCCTCCTCGACGTCGCCGACCTCGCCGCGGCCGCGGGCGATCGCGAGCTCGCGGCCGATCGCTATCGCGCCGCCCTCGCCGCCGATGCCGCACTCGAACTCGATCCGGTCGTGCAGTGGTCCCCGGCCCGCATCGCCGAGGTGAACGCTCGCCTCGCCCGCGTCGAGTCGGGCGAGGTTCCCGCGGGCTGGCCTTTCGTCGACGGGCCCCGCTCGCCGGTCAGCCCCCGGTCTTGAGCGTGGCTTTCGCCTCGGCGATCGCATCGAGCACCTGCTGCGGCGTGTAGCTGTCGCTCTTGAGCGTCTCGCGGCCGTCCGGGCCAAGCACCACGAGCAAGGGGATCGTCACGCGACCGACCTCCTTCAGCAGGGCGTTCCCCGCCTCGTTGTTCCCGGTCAGGTCGATCTTGATCGCCGCCACCCCGTCGCCATTGAGCGTCTCGGCCACCGGCGGCAGGTTCAGCACGCCCGCCTCGAGGGCCTTGCAGTTGAGGCACCACTCGGCGGTGAACTCGAGCACGATCGCGTCGCCCCGCGACCTCGCCTCGGCGAGCCGCTCGGGCGTGTAGTAGGTCCAATCGACCGGGCCCTTCGCGGTCTGGGTCAGCCCGACCACGCCGCTGAGGGCCAGGATCGCGAGGCCGATCGTCGCGAACGCAATCTTCGCGCCGCCCGACTTCGCGACCTTCAGGGCCCGCAGGAAGAGCCAGCCGCCCGCGGCGATGCCGGCGAGGGCCACCACCCACCAGTAGAGGCGGCTCGGCGGATCGGGCGGCGTCACGAGCACGCCGCTCAGGCCCGCGCCGACGAAGTACGCCGCCGCGGCCAGCAGCAGCAGGCCCATGACCTGCTTGATGAGCTCGCTCGCCGGTCCCGACTTCGGCATGTTCCTGACCAGCCCCGGGAATGCCGACAGCACCAGGTACGGCAGGGCCATGCCGACGCCGATCGCGCCGAACACCGTGAGCAGCGTCGAGGCCGTCTGGGTCGTCGCCCACGCCGCGGCCGCGCCCATGAGCGGCGCTGTGCAGGGCGTCGACAGCACCGCGGTCATCACGCCGAAGCCGACCGAGCCGGGAATCGTGTCGTGCCGCGTCTCGATGCCGTAGACCCACTGCGGCAGGGCGATGGTGAAGAGCCCCATCATGCCGAGGGCCATCACGCCGATCACCACGCCGACGCCGATGGTGAAGGCCGGATATTGAAAGAGCTGGTTCGCCGCCGTGAAACCCTGGATCGACGCGATCGCGACCGCGAGCCCGAGCCAGAAGAGGACCACCCCGAGCGAGAGCGCGAGCCCGAGCGCGAGGCATCGCCGCCGGTTGCCCGCGGCGTTCGCGAGGCCCATGATCTTGAGCGGCAGGACCGGCAGGACGCACGGCGTGAAGTTCAGCAGCAGCCCGCCCACCGCCGCGACCAGCAGCAGCAGGAAGAACCCGGTGCCCGCGGCGTCGATCGAGAAGGCGAGGCCGAAGACATCGAAGCTGACCATGTCCGGGGCGACCGCACCCGAGCGGATCTTCCCGAAGACGCCCGGGTCGAGCCCGGTGAAGCGGGGGGCCGGTTCGCCCCCGCCCGGCGCGGACGCCGCGATCGGCACCTCGATCGAGAGCTCGACCGTCGCCGGCGCCCGGCATTGCGTGTCGTCGCAGGCCTGGAAGGCGACCTCGACGGTGAGCTTCCCGGTCCCGTCGGCCGCGTCGGCCGCGACGGTCACCGGCAGGAAGATCGTCGCGGACCCCTCGAAGACGAGGTAGGTCCTCTCGCCCTCGCCGACATCGGCCTCGATACGGTGCGCCTCGGGCCACTGGGCGAAGCCCGCGTGGGGCTCGAGGCCGCCGGTCGCCGACACCACCCGGATCTCGGTCAGCACCGCCCCGTCGAAGGCGGCGACGCCCTCGGGCAGAGGGCGTTCGTTCGTCCAGACATGCCAGCCGGGGCGGACCTCGAGGACGATCGCGACCGGCAGGTCGCTGCCGGGCCGGACCGGTCCGGTTCCCGGCCGCTCGATCGAGACCGCCACCCGGTCCCGGGAGTCGCCGAAGGAATCCTCTTCGGTCGACGGGTCGCCGGAGCCGCCGAGGCCGAAGCCCGGAAGACCCGGAAGGCCTTGCGGGGCGGCGGTCGCGGCCAGCGTCGCGAGGCCGAACGCGAGCGATGCGAGACAGGCGAGCGGAGTTCCGGGCGGAAATCGTGGCATGGCGGTGGGCGTGTCGGGAGTGACGGGGGATTCGGGTCGGATGGTATGGGGGGGGGGGGGCGGACTCGACGGGAGGTACCGGCCGACGATTCCCCGGGCGAGGTCGGGAGATCGAATCCGCCAAGGAAGCCGCTTTCGAGCCGCGACCGGGATCGTTCCGATATCGGTCCCTCCTCGGCTCTCCGATGCATCTCTTCACGACCCGAGCCCGCCGATCCGATCTCGCGCCTGAGGTTCATCCGCTTGAACTATGCGCCCTCGCGGCGTCCCGGGGTCGGGTGAACGCGGGCGTCGGACCTCCCGACCGGGCGGCGATCGCGCGGGAACTTTCCCGCGCCGCCGGCGTGAAGATCGACGCCGGGGCGGGTTTCGACCGCGAGCCGCCGGCCATGGCGGCGGTGGTTCTCGTCGGCGAGCGACGAATCGTCCTCGGCCTCGACCGTCCGACCCGAGGGACGTGGCTTGGCCTCGTCCTCGGACTGGCCGCCGGCGGCCCCGACGACGCCGACCTGCCGGAGGGGCCTTCGCCGCTCGAGCGGGCGGTGCTGGCGCGGACCTTGGTGGCCCCGGTTCTCCGGGCGACGCTCGGGGCCGAGGCTCCGGCCGAATCGGCGATCGACTGGGAGAGTCCCGCCGAAAGTTCGCTCGGGCGAACCGTCGCGTGCGGCCATTGCTTCACCGTCGCGACGCCCACCGGACCGCGTGAATTGCGGCTTTGGATCGCCGACTCCGCCGGCTCGCCTTCGACCGGAGGTCGCCTCGACCGCTCGATCCTGGCGGAGTCCGCGTCGCTGGCGGTGTGGCTCGATCCGGACCGGGCGGGCGTTCGCCTCCGGGCCGGCGACCTCGCGAGTTTCGAGCCGGGCGACATCCTCCTCACCGATCTCCCGGCCGATTCGGTCGGGGGCCTTCCGGTCGCGGTCGGGACCGCCTCCGAAGGGGCCGTTGAACCGGCTTTCCCCGCCCTCAGGGGCGGTTTGGGGGTGGCGGGGGATCGGCGAGCGGTCCGGATGGGATGAGCGTTCGCCTTGGACCTTTCCGATCACCGATCCGTTCGTTGACGCTTGTTTCCGGCTCCGGCTACACTCCCGATCTTCCGCGACGGACGGGCGTCCCTTCCGTGCGCGGTCGAAGTCCGTCGTTTCCCGTCCGTTCGCGTTGGTTCCGGTGCCATGATCGACTCTTGCACCAATCCCCTCTCGCGTCGCAGCGTCGCCGGCCCCGCCGTCGCCGCCCGACGCCTCCGCCCATGACGCCTCGCGCGTCCATGATCGGCGAAGGTGGGACCCGGCCGTCGACCACGGCCCGGGACCGGCATCGGAGGATCGCCCCCTGAGGTGATCTCCCCCGAGCGGCCGCCTGCAGTTCGCTGCACGCGGTAGGTGGCGACGGGCCACGCGTTCCCCGAGGCGGGTTCGCGTGGCTCGCGTGTTTCTCCCGCCTCGCGTCCGTCCGTACGACCAGCGTCCGACATCCCGACAACCCAAGCCGTCCGAGACTCCTCCCCATGAACGCCGAAACGCTCCGCATCCTCGACTCGATCGCCCGCGACCGGAACATCGACCGCGACCTCCTCATCCGCGACCTCGAGGAGGCGATGCGCACCGCCGCGCGAAAGCACTTCAACAGTCTCGACACCGAGGAGTTCGGTTGCGAGATGGATCGCCTGAGCGGCCGCATCAGCCTCTGGCGGAACCTGCCCGAGGGCGGACAGGAAGAGATCCCGATGGCTTCGCTCGGCCGCATCCCGGCCCAGACCGCGAAGCAGGTGATGATCCAGCGCTTCCGCGAGGACGAGCGGAACAGCCTGCTCGAGGAGTTCGCCAAGCGCCAGGGCGAGCTCGTCACCGGCGTCGCCCAGCGCTACGAGGGCGGAGCCCTGGTGGTCCAGATCGAGCGGGCGGAGGGCTTCATGCCCCGCTCCGAACAGATCCCCGGCGAGCAGTTCCAGTCGGGCGACCGCGTCCGCTGCCTGATCCTCGATGTCCGCGACCAGGGCAACCAGGTCAAGATCGTCCTGAGCCGCAGCCATCCCGACTTCATCCGCAAGCTCTTCGAGACCGAGGTGCCGGAAGTCGCCGAACGCGTGATCGAGATCAAGGCGATGGCCCGCGAGCCGGGCTTCCGCACCAAGCTGGCCGTGGCGAGCGTCGACAGCAAGGTCGACGCGGTCGGCGCCTGCGTCGGCGTCCGCGGCAGCCGCATCCGGAACATCGTCGACGAGCTCGGCGGCGAGAAGATCGACATCGTGCGGTGGAACGAGTCGAGCCAGATCCTCATCGCGAACGCCCTCAAGCCCGCCGAGGTCGAGGAAGTCAGCCTGTGCTTCGAGCTCGGTCGCGCGACGATCATCGTGCGCGACGACCAGCTGTCGCTGGCGATCGGCAAGCGCGGGCAGAATGTCCGCCTCGCCGCCCGGCTGACCGGCTGGGACGTCGACATCCTCACGCCGCAGGAGTTCGCGAAGAGCCTCGAGACCCTCGAGGAGACGCTCCGCAGCGTCGACGGCGTCTCGGGCGACCTGCTCGACCGCATGGGCGCCATGGGCATGATCAGCGTCTTCGATGTCGAGGAGATCGGCGTCGACGTGCTCGAGCAGGAGCTCGGCATGACGCCCGAGCTCGGCGACGCGGTGGTCGCGGCCGCCGCGGCCCGCTCGCAGATCGTCAAGCGGGAACAGGAAGAACAGGCCCGCCTCGACGCCGAGCGCAAGGCGGCGGAACTCGCGGCCACCGACGGCATTCTCGGGACGGGGGCGATGGGCGGCGCCGCCGTCCTCCCGGACGAGGCCGCGGAAAGCCGGGCGGACAGCATTCTCGGCGGCAGTTGAAGCGGCGGTCAGGA
The DNA here is from genome assembly GCA_044356865.1 of Phycisphaerales bacterium. Classification (GTDB taxonomy): domain Bacteria; phylum Planctomycetota; class Phycisphaerae; order Phycisphaerales; family SM1A02; genus JBEIUL01. The sequence continues at coordinate 5,152 of JBIKVN010000108.1, forward strand.
ACCCAGTCGGATCGAGTAGGGACGGACGCACCCAGGAGACCAGATCTTGTCGACGACCAAGAAGGCCAGCCTCAAGGTTCACCAGCTCGCGAAGGAGCTCGGTGTCACCTCGAAGGACATCATCGCGAAGTGCCAGTCCGAGGAGATACCCGATGTCTCCACGCACCTGTCGCCGGTTTCCGCGGGTCTCGCCGCGACGATCCGCGATTGGTTCGCCGGCGGCGGCACCGCGGTGGCGGTCGCGACGGGGACCGAGGCGCCGGCCGTCGACGGGAGTGCGACCGGGGAAGAGGCCGACCCGGTCACGCCCGCTCCGAAAGCCGTCCCGAAGGGCACGGAGGGCCGGACCGCGGCCCGCAAGGTCGTCCGGAAGGTCGAGCCTTCCGAGTCCGCCCCCGAGAAGCCCGCGGCCGCGGCGCCGCCGGCGATGAAGGCCGCCGTTCCCGCCATCCCCGCCGTCGCTTCCGTCCCCGCCGTTCCCGTTTCCGCCGTCGCGGCCGAGCCGGTCTCGCCCGCGGCGAAGCGTCCGGTGGCCGCTCCGCCGTCGCGGCCGTCGACGGTGACCGGCCGACTGACCGCCTCCGGCGCCGCCCGCCCGGGCGAAGGTCCGGCCGGTACGGCCCCGCCGGCGGCCGCGAAGCCGCCCGAGCGCCCGCTCCCGAGTTTCGCCTCGTCCGCCCCGCCGGTGATGAACATCCCCACGCGGCCGACGAGCGTCGCCCCGGCCGGGCCGCAGCTCCAGAACCCGACCAAGACGGCGCTCTCCGGCCCTCGGGTCATTCGCGTCGAGCAGCCCGACAACCTTCCGAAGCCGCGTTCCGCGACCGGTACCGCCGGACCGGCCCGTCCCGGCACCGGCCCCGCGGGCCGCACCGGCCGGCGTGACGAGCCCGCCGGCCGCAGCGGCCGCATGGCCCGCGGCGGCGGCCTGCCCGGCGTGAGCCAGCGCGACCGCGACGAGCGCGAGGGTCGCCTCAACCGCTCGGAGGGCTTCTTCAAGGCCCATCGCCGCGACTCGCTCAAGAAGACGCCCGGCGGGCCGCGACCGGTCGCGACCCGCGACGCCTCGCAGCCGATCGAGGTCAGCGAGCCGATCACCATCAAGGAACTTTCCGCCGCCACCGGCGTGAAGGCCGCGGACATCCTGCGGAAGCTCTTCCTCGGCGGCACCGTCGCGAACATCAACAGCGCCATCGAGACCGAGAAGGCCGTCGAGGTCATGATGGACTTCGACATCGAGCTCAAGGTCGCCCAGAGCCGCTCGGCCGCCGAGATCATCGAGAGCCGCTTCGCCGACCGCGAGCGGACCGATGTCCGGCCGCGGGCCCCGGTGGTCACGATCCTCGGCCATGTCGACCACGGCAAGACGAGCCTCCTCGACCGGATCCGCAACACCAACGTGGCGGCGGGCGAGGCCGGCGGCATCACCCAGGCGACCAGCGCCTTCACGGTGCCGGTCAAGGCCGGCGACCGCGACCGCGTGGTCACCTTCATCGACACGCCCGGCCACGAGGCGTTCACCAGCATGCGGGCCCGCGGTGCGAAGGTCACCGACATCGCGATCGTGGTGGTCGCGGCCGACGACGGCGTGATGCCGCAGACCATCGAGAGCATCACCCACGCGAAGGCCGCCGAGGTGCCGATCGTGGTCGCCCTCAACAAGATCGACCTGCCGCAGTCGACCGACAAGAACATCACCCGCATCCTCGGCCAGCTCGCCGAGCACGGGCTGAACCCGGTCGAGTGGGGCGGCGATGTCGAGGTCATCCGCACCAGCGCCCTCCGCGGCGACGGAATCCAGGACCTCCTCGACATGCTCGACTACAAGGCCGAGCTGCTCGGGCTGTCGGCCGACTGGGGCGGCAACGCCCGCGGCACGGTGCTCGAGGCCCAGATGGAGGAGGGCCGCGGCCCGGTCGCCCGCGTGATCGTCCAGGAAGGCCTGCTCGAGAAGGGCGACTTCGTGGTCTGCGGCCGCGGCTTCGGCCGGGTCCGCGACATCGTGAACGACCGCGGCGAGCGGATCCCGCAGGCCGGGCCCTCGACCCCGGTGGCGATCTCGGGCATCGATTCCCTGCCCGACGCCGGCGACAAGTTCTTCATCGTCGACAGCCTCAAGGCCGCCGAGCAGGCCGCCGACGAGCGCCGCCGGCTCGAGCGAGAGAAGGAACTCGCGGCCCCCAAGATCACCCTCGACAACATCTTCGCCCACCTCGCCAAGGGCCAGAAGAAGGAACTCGCCCTCGTGGTCAAGGCCGACGTGCAGGGCTCGGTCGAGGCCCTCCGCTCGCTGCTCTCGCGGATCGGCACCGACGAGGTGGTGGTCAGCGTCAAGCAGTGCGGCGTCGGCGGGATCAACGAGAGCGACGTCACCCTCGCCGAGGCCACCAAGGCGATCATCGTCGGCTTCAACGTCACCAGCTCGGCGAAGGCCCGCGGGGTCGCCGAGGCCAAGGGCATCGAGATCCGCCTCTACGACGTGATCTACGACCTCACCGACGACGTGACGAAGGCGGCGAGCGGCCTGCTCACCCCCGAGCTCAAGCTCGAGGTGCTCGGCCACGCCGAGGTCCGCGAGGTCTTCAAGATCTCGAAGGTCGGCATGATCGCCGGCTGCTACGTCACCGACGGCACCGTCGAGCGGAATGCCCAGATCCGCGTCACCCGCGGCGGCATCGTCGTCGAGAAGGACCGCCGGCTCGAGCAGCTCAAGCGCTTCAAGGACGACACCAAGGAAGTGCGGGCCGGCCAGGAGTGCGGCATGAAGATCGTCGGCTACGACGACATCAAGGTCGGCGACATCCTCGAGTGCTACAAGACGATCCAGGTGGCCCGAACGCTGTGAACCGAGCCCGACCGGCCCCCACGTCCCCACTGCGATGAACAGGAACGCTCCCGACCGCCCCGGCCCGTCCGAAGGGGAACGCCCCGTGCCGCCGCCCGGCGGTTGGGCCGACCTGCCGCTCGGCGGCGGGGCGAAGGCCCCGCGCGGCCGCGACGAGCGCTTCGAGTCGATCCTCGAGCGGGCCCTCCGCGAGCGGCTCGCCCGCGGGCTGAACGACCCCCGCGTGCAGGGGCTCGTCTCGGTGGTGGGCGTCGACCTCTCGCCCGACCGATCGCAGGCCACGGTGCGGGTCTCGGTGCTGCCGCTCGAGCGGGGGCCGCTGTCGCTCGCCGGCCTGCGGAGCGCCGTGCCCCACCTGGTCGCGTTCCTGCGGAAGGCGACCCGGCTGCGGACCGTGCCGAGGCTGTCCTTCGAACTCGACGCCGCGACGCTTCGCGAGGCCGGCATCGCCGAGGCGTTGCGGGTCGCCCGCGGCGAGGCGAAGCCCGCCGAACCACCGACCGATCCACAGGAGAAACCGTGAAGAGTTCACCCAAGGGCGAGGTCCTCTCGGCCTCGAAGCTGCAGGCGCTTCTCAAGCGGGGCGCGAAGGAGCACGAGTCGCCGGCCGATCCGGTCGAGACGATGGTCCAGTCGTTCCTGCTGTGGGAGGCCGCGACCGCCCAGGCGGCGGGCGCGCTCGAGCGGATCCGCAAGTCGTTCGTCGACCTCAACGAGCTCCGGGTCGAGGTGCCGTCCGCGGTGGTCGCGCTGCTCGGCAGCCGCTACCCGATGGCCGAGGAACGGGCCGATCGCCTGAAACGATCGCTGCACGCGATCTTCCAGGTCCGCCACAAGCTCGACCTCGAGCATCTCAAGGATCTCGACCGCCGCAAGCAACTTGCGTTTCTCGAGGGCCTTGATGGCATGGTGCCGTTCGTGGCATCGCGGATCCTGCTCGTTCACTTCGGGCATGCTTCGGTGCCCGTCGACGAGCAGGCCGCGAACCTGTTGCGCGAAGGAAAGTTCGCCGCCGGCGAGGCGACCACCGCCGAGATCTCGGCGGCCCTCGCCAAGCTCGCCGGCACCGCCGACGAGGCCCGCCGGATCCACGCGGCGCTGCTCGCCTTCGCCGACGCGGCATGGGAAGCCGACGCGAAGTCGATGGCCAAGGCCGCCACGGTGCGTTCGCAGGCGAGCATGAAGGCCGACCACGAGCAGCGGGTCGAGCGGATCCGCGTTGCGGCGCAGGGACCGGTCGAGGTGAAGCCGGCCGAGGTGACCAAGCCCGGCGGGAAGACGGTGGCCAAGCCTGCCGGGAAACCCGAACCGAAACCCGAACCGAAGCCCGAACCGAAACCCGAACCGAAACCAGCCGCGAAGGCTCCGGTGAAGCCGGCCGCCAAGCCGTCCGCCAAGCCCGGCGCGGCGTCCGCCTCGAAGGGCGCCAAGAAGAAGTGAGGTCCGGCGCGAGGACGGTCGTTCGTCCTTCGCCCGCCCGGTCGCGACGGATCGGCCGGGTCGCTTCGCGTTGGAGCCTGTTCCTTGCGTTGGCCGGCTGCGGGTCGCCGACGATGTCCGGGTCCGCGGTGTCCCCGGTCGAATCGGCCGGTCGCGCGGCGGATGAGTGGTCGGCGCCAAACGCGCCAAACGCGCCAAACGCGTTACTCCCATTGCTCCTGCCCGGCACCGTCGAGCCTTCCGGATCGAGGCTTGCCGCCGCGAACCTCGAGGAGGTCCGGCAGGCGATCGCGCCGCGAACGCCGCCCCGTCCGCCCGCCCCTCCGGCCGTCTCGCCGCTCGAGGCGGTCGAGGCGACCCGCCGCTACGTGCGCGGTCGTGCCGCGGCCGCCGAAGGCAAGCTGCTCTTGGCGGCGAACGAGTTGCGGCGGGCCGCCGAGGAGGATCCCTCGTCGGCGGCGATTCTCGAGGAACTCGGCCGAACGCTCGGTCGGCTCGGCGACGCGGCGGGGGCGGCCGAGTGCCACGAGCGGCTGCTCGTGCTGCGGCCTCGCGACGCCGAGGCGCTGTTCTCGAGCGGCGTGGCCGCCGCATCCCGCGGCGATCTTCCCCGGGCGATCGAGCGGCTGGCGGCGCTCGCGT
>JBIKVN010000109.1:0-10042 GCA_044356865.1 Phycisphaerales bacterium
GCGCTACGGCAGCCTGCGGGCCCTGATCGACCGCATCAACTCGTTCCCGCTCGAGGCCGACGGCCGGTCGGGCACCTGAAGCGATGTCCGGACCCGCGAAGGCCCTGGCCGTGCCGCTGGTCGCGCTTGCGGTCGCCGGCGGCTGCGGGCCGCGGCCGGAACCGACGCTGGCGCCGGACGCGAACGCCCTGCCGCCCGATCTCGTGCCGGCGGCCGAGGTGGTCGGACGCGACGGGCTCGACCCGAACGCCAACGGCCTCGAGGCCCTCACCTGGTCGATCCTCGACGACGAGGCCGCGATCGCCGCGGCGTTCCGCCGGCATTCGATGCGCCAGCCGGACCCCGTCGCCGCCGCGGGGCTCGACCGCGAGTCGCTGCAACGCGAGGGATTCCGCGTCGAGGCGCTGCGGAACGACTCGCTCGTCGAGTTCCTCGCCGAGCTCGGCGGCACCACGGTGGCCCTGAGCGTCTGGCACGGGCAGGCGATCGACTGGCGCGAGCTCGCCCACCGCCGCCTCGACGGTTCCCTCGTCGCGATGCTCGACGGGCGACCGCGGAGGCTCGAACCGGGTTGGCTCCGCCTGGTGCTGCGCGGATGGACCCTCCCGCTCGAGGACGGTGCGGTCTCGGAAGCGACCCTCGAGGTGCGTTGGGCCCCCGAAACCGCCGATTCCAGCCGGATCACGCTGCGCCGGCCTTCGCGGCGAACGGAGCCGGACACGCTTCTGGGGCCATTCCGGCTCGAGATCCCCCGCGAAGTCTGCCTCGTCGTGACCTCCCGGGCCTCCGAGGAGCCGCTCGACGCGGACGACCGGACCGAAGCCCCGCTCCGGCCCGAGATCGACGCCGAAGCCGTGCGATCGGGCGGAGCCGGACCGCCGGCCGAGCTCCCCCGGACCCTCGGCGAGATCCTGCTGCGGGAGGGCGGCACGCCCCCCCGACGGACGATCCTGGTCCTGCGCCCCCGCCTTCCCGATACTCTCTTCCCGCCGGTCACCCGGATCGGGCCACGGCCGGCCGGCGACCCCTGAACGAACCTCCCATGTCTTCCGCAACCGACCGCGACCTGCCCGCCGCCCCGGAGCTCCCGCGCCGCCGCGACCGGCTCCGCCGCCGAGGCCCGCGGCGCCGCATCCGCCCGGTGGCGGCGATCCCGACGCTCCTGACGCTCGGGAACCTCGTGTGCGGCTTCGCGGCGATCTACTACGCGATGAAGGAAGTCGGCCCGACGCAGGTCTTCGGCTGGTCAAGCCTGACCGTCGCCGGCCTGCTCATCTTCGTGGGCATGTTCTTCGACGCCGTCGACGGCTCGGTCGCCCGGCTCGCGAAGGCGACCTCGACCCTCGGCGGCCAGCTCGACTCGCTCGCCGACATGGTCAGTTTCGGCGTTGCGCCCGCGTTCATGATGCTGCGGCTGGTGAGCCACTACTACGGCGTCGAGGGAGTCGAGCAGATCCTGCCTCCCCACACCGACCTCTTCTACGGCCGCGTGATCTGGGCGATCGCGGCGCTCTACGTCTGCTGCACGGCCCTGCGGCTTGCCCGCTTCCACGCCGAGACGCCCTCCCACGACGAGGAGGACCACCGGAACTTCAAGGGCCTGCCTTCGCCGGGCGCCGCCGGTCTCGTCGCGAGCCTGATCGTGCTGCACCAGCACCTGCTCTTCCGCCACGACGCCCTCGACGAGACGCCGTTCGCCCGCATCTCGGCGTACGGGCTGCCGCTGGTGACGCTGGGCGCTGCGATCCTCATGGTCTCGACGGTGCGCTACCCGCACTTCGCGAACCGCGTGCTGCGGGCCCGCCGCGACTTCGCGGGCATCGTGCGGCTGATCGTGCCGGTGATCCTCGGCGTCTTCTGGCTGCAGGTCACCATCGCCGCGGGCTTCACGCTCTACGCCCTGCTCGGCCCGGCCCGGGCCCTGTGGCTGCTGACCCGACGGCGTGCCGACGCGCCGCCCGCGGGAACGGCCTGAGCGTCACTCGAGCGCGGACCGCAGCGCGTCGGCGTTCCGCCGCATCGCGTCGAGCCACTCCGCGGGCCGCATGTTCCCGCACGGCTCGAAGGTGAAGGAACTCACGCCCATCCCGGCGAGCCGCCGGGCCGTCGCGTCGAGCGGCACCGCCTCCCAGAGGATCGCGTTCGCGGGGAACTCGCCGCGGAGCGAGGCGAGGGCGTCCCACTGCTCTTCGTAGGGCATCTCGCCCGGTTCCCAGTCGAGGCTGCGGGCGTTCAGGCCGTAGCGGCGGATCAGGTAGTCGTAGACCGGATGCGAGAACAGGACCGGCTGCCCGGTCCGCCCGCCGATCGCCGACTCGTACCGGGCGTCGAGGTCGAGGAGGTCCTGCTCGAGCGACTTGAAGTTCCGCTCGAAGTCGGCGGCGAGCCCAGGTCGGGCCTGGGCGAGCGACTTGAGGATCGCCCTCGCCTGCTCGATGGCCAGGGTCGGGTCGAGCCAGGTGCGGGAGGCCGTGCCCGAGTGACTGTGCGAACCCGACATCCCGTGGCTGTGCGTCGGGCCGTCGACCTCGATCCAGCGAGAGCGGATCGGCTCGCCGGTGTCGACGACCCGCGACTCGCGGAGCGAGACGCGAGATCGCCACGACTCGAGGCCGGCGCCGTTCAGCACCACGAGGTCGGCCTCCTGGAGCGCCGGAAGGTCCTTGCCCTTCGGCGACCAGTCGGCGGGGTCGAGACCCTCGGGCACGAGGAAGTCGACGATGACCGCATCACCGCCGATTCGGCCGGTGAAAAAGGCCAGCGGCGCCGTCGTCGCGACCACGCGCAGCGGCGTGGCGGAGGCGGCGCCGCCCGGGGTTCTCGCCGAACCGCCGCCGGCCGCGGGCGCCGCCGGATCGTCGCAGGCGACCGTGGCGAGGAACGCGACGAGCATCAGGATCAGGCAGGCGGCGCGGGGTGGCGGCATGGCCGTGGAGCATAGTGCGCCCCCCGCGACCGCCTCGCCGTACGCTACCGGCCATGCTCGCGACCACGTCGCTTCGCTTCCGCCATCCGGCCCGACCGGGCGGGGCGGCGTTCGGCCTCGCGACGCCGCCGCTCGAGGCCCGCGAAGGCGAGCGGATCGCCCTCATCGGGCCGTCGGGCAGCGGGAAGAGCACACTGCTGTCGCTGCTGGCCGCACGGCTGGTGCCCGAGTCGGGCGAGATCCGCTTCCGCGGCGATCGGATCGACTCGCTCGACGACGAGGCCCGCCGGGCATTTCGTATCCGGCAGGTCGGGCAGGTCTTCCAGGATTTCCGCCTCGTCGACCATCTCGATGCCCTCGGGAACATCCTGCTGCCCTGCCGGATCAACCCCGCCCTGCCGCTCGACCGGGCGGCGCGGGAGCGGGCGGAGACGCTGGCCGGGCGGCTCGGGCTTTCGTCGCGGCTCGGACATCGTCCGCACGAGCTGAGCCACGGCGAGCGGCAGCGGGTCGCGGTGGCCCGGGCGCTCCTCGCGCGGCCGGCGATGCTGCTGGCCGACGAGCCGACGGGAAATCTCGATCCCGCCGCGAAAGAGTCGCTGCTCGATGAGCTCTTCCGGCTGGCCCGTGACGAGGGCACCGCGGTGCTCGTCGCGACGCACGACCACGGGCTCTTGCCGCGGTTCGACCGCACGCTCGACCTCGGTCGGGTCGCCGGAGGCCCGTCGTGGTGACCCACGCCTTCGCCCTGGCCCTCTCGAACCTCGCCTTCCGCCGCGGGCGGGCGGTGACGCTCGTCGTCGCGCTCGGACTGGTCATCGCCCTGCCGGCGGCGCTGAATGTCGTGCTCGAACGGGCGTCGCGCTCGCTCGCGGCCCGGGCCGAGGCGACGCCGCTGGTCGCGGGCACGGAAGGCAGCGAGCTCGACCTCACCGTCGCGAGCCTCTGGTTCGTGCCGCCGGCCCCGCGGGACTTCGCGGCCGGCGAGCTCGCCCGGCTCGGCGGCGACGGGCTCGCGACGGCAATCCCGCTCCATCTTGGGCAGTCGCTGCAGCGCGAGGCACTCGTCGGAACCACGCTCGACTACCTCGACTTCCGCGGCCTTTCGCTGGCCGCCGGCCGGCCGTTCGCGACCCTCGGCGAGTGCCTCCTCGGCGCCGCCGCGGCCCGGCGCCTCGGCCTGAAGCCCGGCGACTCGGCGATGACCGACGCGGGCGACCCGCATGACCTCGCGGCGAGCCCGCCGATCCGCCTCGAGATCACCGGCGTCCTCGCCCCGACCGGCACGCCCGACGACGACGCGGCCTTCGTCGACGTGAAGACCGCCTGGACCGTCGCCGGCCTCGGGCACGGCCACGACGACCCCTCGGGCGAGGATGTCGACCCGGCGGACCTGATCGGGAAGGTCGGCGAACGAACCGTCGCGAGCGAGCGGCTGCGCCAGGATGACCGGGTCGATCCGGCGAATCCCGAACGCTTCCACTTCCACGGCGACCCGGCGACCTTCCCCATCCACGCGGCGATCGTCGTGCCGCGCGACGACCGCTCGGCGGCGATCCTGCGCGGCCGCTTCACCGGCAGCGACGAGCCGCTCACGCTCGTGCGGCCGGCCCGGGCGATCGAGCGGCTGCTGCGGGAGATCCTGCGGGTCCGCACGCTGCTCAACGCGACGCTGCTCGTCGTGGCGGTCGCCACCGCGGCGATCGCGGCGCTCGTGCTCGTCCTCTCGATCCGCATGCGCGACGAGGAGTTCGCGACGCTCGGGGCTCTCGGCGCCGCCCGCGGCACCGTCGCCGCGATGGTCGCCGCCGAGATCGCGATCGTCCTCGGCCTCGCCCTCGGCCTTGCCCTGCTGCTCACCGCTCTCGCGGCGGCGCTGGCCCCGCAGGTCGACCGGTGGATCGTGGGGTGAGGCGGGCCGGCGCGACCGCGCCGTCGAGTTTCAATCGGGGAACGGTGCCTCCTTGCCCTCCCCAGGCGCCGCGCTAGCCTCGTCTCATGCGAAAGACCACCATCGTGCCGCTCGTTCTCTCCGCGGCGACCGTCGTACCCGCCCTCGCCGGCACGCTCGTCTTCGACGGGTTTTCCGACACCTCGCTCCTGACCCTGAACGGCGGCGCCGCGGTCGCGAACACCGCCGACGGCACCGTGCTGCGGGTGACCCGCGCCGCCGGCGGGCAGGCCGGCTCGTTCTTCTCCTCGGCGACCGTCGACGCCTCGAGCTTCAGCACGAAGTTCTCGTTCCGGTTCACCGGACAGGGCGGCGCGATCTTCGACTGCAACACCTCGAACGGGGCCGATGGCGTCGTCTTCGTCGTGCAGTCGGTCAGTTCGAGCGTCGGCACCGGCGGCGCCGGCATCGGCTACTCGGGCATCCCGAAGTCGGTCGGCGTCGAGTTCGACAACTGGTGCAACGCGGCGAACAACGACCCGTCGAAGAGCCATGTCGGGATCGACGTGAACGGCAGCGTGAACCACGGCCCGGGCGCACCCTACACGGCGAACGTGACCCCCGACCTCGACGCCGGCGACCGCTGGTGGGCGTGGGTCGATTACGACGGCACGACCATGCGGCTTTACCTCAACCGCGACGACATCCAGCCCTTCCAGCCGATCGTGAGCCGCACGCTCGACCTGCCCGCGATCCTGCAGCAGCCGACCGGCTATGTCGGCTTCACCTCGGGCACCGGCTCGGCGTGGGCCAACCACGACGTGATCTCCTGGGAGTACACCGACTACGCGCCGGTCTGCGTCGGCGACTTCAACGGCGACGACGTGATCGACGCCGCCGACCTCGGCATCCTGCTCGGCGGCTGGGGCGGCGATCTCGACGCCTTCGACCTGAACGGCGACGACACCGTCGATGGGCAGGACCTCGGCATCCTGCTCGGGCTGTGGGGGAAGTGCCGGTAGGAACGGGTGACGGGACAGGCCGGTGGCCCTACCATCGCGGCGTGCACCAGCCGGCCCGAACCGCCCGGATCGTCCGGCAGGACGAGCTCGACGAGAACGCGGATCGGCTCGCCCATTGGCTCTCGAGGCCGGTCGGCGAGCGCATCCGGTACGTCGAGGAGTTGCGGCGGATGGCCGTACCCCGCGGCTCGAGGGACCCGTCGATGGAACTTCATTCCGACCACCGCGACCTGCTCGCGATCCTGAACGCGAAGGGTGTCGCGTACGTGGTCGTCGGGGGCATGGCCGTCGCGCACCACGGTGCACCCCGATTCACCGTCGATCTCGACCTCTTCGTTCACGACTCGTTCGCGAACCTTCGCCAGCTGGCCAATGCCTTGGCACAGTCCGGCTTCGCGGCTGGGGAACTGGCTGAAGTCGAGTTTCTGGATTCGACTCGAGCGATTCAGCTGGGGTTCGAACCCTGGAGAATCGACCTTCTCTCCTGCCTCGCCGGCGTCACCTGGGACGAGGCCGCCGCCGGCGCCGAGACCGGAGACTTCGGTGTGCCCGCACCGGTCCTCGGACGGGCCGAACTCATCCGCAACAAGCGGGCCGTCGGCCGGCCGCAGGACCTCGCCGACATTGCCCGGCTCGGCGGGTGAGGCGATGCGCGGCACCAAGAGTCGGCCGCGGGCCGGCACCGATGAAGGCCGGAGCCGTCGATCGCACGGGCGCGGAACGACGAGGCCATGCCTCGTCGGCGACGGACGCCACGGCCGCTCGACGGCCGGGTCCGCGAGCCGGCGTGATCGAACCGACCTCCATTCAGGCGCGTGGCCAACGGGACCAGATCGCGTCGATGCGCGCGTACCCGTCAGACGAGCAGCGCCGCCGGCCGCTCGATCAGGTCCTTCAGCGTCGCGAGGTACTGCGCCGCCATCGCCCCGTCGATCACGCGGTGGTCGAGCGAGAGCGTCGCCGACATCTCCCAGCCCACCGCGAGCTGGTGGTTCCGCACCACGGGCTGCTCGATCGCGGCGCCGCAGGCGAGGATCGCGCTATTCGGCGGGTTGATGATCGCGGTGAAGTGGTCGACGCCGAACATCCCGAGGTTCGAGATGGTGAAGGTCGCGCCCGACATCTCGTCCATCGAGAGACCCCTCTCGCGGGCCTTCTCGGCGAGGAACCGCGTCTCCTGCGAGATCTGCCGCAGGCTCTTGAGGTCGGCGTTCCGCAGGACGCCGACGACCAGGCCGCCGCCGCGGCTCTCGTCGAGCGAGATCGCCACGCCGACGTTCACGTCTCCGTGCATCACGATGCGGTCGCCCGCGAAGCTCGCGTTGAAGTACGGGTGCCGGCCCATCGCGAGGGCGCAGGCCCGCACCAGGAAGTCATTCACCGAGAGCTTCACGCCGTAGGAGGAGAGTTCCCGGTTCAGGCGGGTCCGCTCGGCGAGGAGGTCGTCCATCGCGAACCGCATCGTGACCTGGTAGTGCGGGATCGACTGCTTGCTCTCGACGAGCCGGCGGGCGATGGTCTGCCGCATGCCGTTGAGCGGGATCTCGCGGCCGGCGCCGAGCGGCGTGATCGCCGCGACGGCCGCCGCGGCGGGCTTCGTGACCGCCAGCGGGGTCGAGGTCTCGATGGCCGTCCCCAACGAAGTCCCGATGGCCGCCGCCGCCGCCGCCGCCTGCCGCGTCTCGGCCACCGAGTCGCCCTCGGTCGCGGCGAGGATGTCCCGCTTGATCACGCGGCCTCCGGGGCCGGTGCCCTTCAGGCGGCGGAGGTCGACGCCGAGCTCCTCGGCCATGCGGCGGGCGACCGGGCTCACGCGGAGCCGCTCGCCGGAGGTCTCGGCCTCGACGACCGGACGGGCCGCGGGAACGGCGGCGGGCGCGGCGGGCGCCGCAGCCGGGACCGGAGCGGGAGCCGCCGCCGGCTTCGCCCCGCCCATGTCGCCCTTCACCTCGATGACCGCGATCGGCGTGCCGACCGGCACCTGCTTGCCCGGCTCGACGAGCAGCCGCGAGACGGTGCCGTCGTCGAAGCACTGCATCTCCATCGTGGCCTTGTCGGTCTCGATGTCGGCGACGACGTCGCCCGAACGCACCTTGTCGCCTTCCTTCACGTTCCAGCGGATGACGGTGCCCGCCTCCATGGTGTCGGAGAGTCGGGGCATGGTCAGCGAGATCGGCATGGGTCGGTTTCCGGGAAGGCGATCAGGCGCGGTAGGTGGCGGTGCGGACCGCCTCGCAGATCTTGCGGGCGTTGGGCAGGTACTCCTGCTCGAGATTCGACGCGTACGGGGTCGGCACGTCGTCGGAATGCACGCGAAGGGGCGGATGGTCGAGGTCGTCGAAGCAGCGGTGTGCGACCTGCGCCGCGACCTCGGCCCCCGGCGAGGCGAACGGCCAGCTCTGGTCGACGACGACCAGGGCGTTCGTCTTGCGGACCGAGCGGAAGAGCGTCTCGGTGTCGAGCGGACGGATGGTCCGGCCGTCGATCACCTCGCACGAGATCCCTTCCTTCGCGAGGGTCTCGGCGGCCTCCATCGCGAAGTGCACGGGCCGTCCCCACGACCAGATGGTGCAATCCGTTCCCTCGCGGCGGACGATCGCCTTGCCGAACGGGATCGAATACTGCTCCTCGGGCACCGGGCCCTTCATGCCCAGCATCCGCTCGCTCTCGAGGAAGAAGACCGGATCGTCGTCGCGAATCGCGGTGACCATCAGGCCCTTCGCGTCGTAGGGATCGCTCGGGATCGCGATCTTCATGCCGGGCACGTTCGAGTAGAGGCCTTCGACGCACCAGGAGTGCGTCGAGCCGAGCTGCCCGCCCGCCCCGTCGTTGCCGCGGAAGACGATCGGGCAGCCGAACTGGCCGCCCGACATGTAGAGCATCTTCGGGGCGTTGTTCAGGATCGGGTCGGCGGCCACGAGGCTGAACGACCACGACATGAACTCGCAGATCGGCCGCAGGCCGGCCATCGCGGCGCCGATCGCGAGGCCCGCGAAGCCGCTCTCGGAGATCGGCGTGTCGATGATGCGGCGGGGCCCGAACTCCTCGAGCATGCCGCGGCTGACCTTGTAGGCCCCGTTGTACTCGCCGACCTCCTCGCCGAGCAGGAAGACCCGCTTGTCGCGGCGCATCTCGCCGCTCATCGCCTCGCGGATCGCGTCGCGGAACTCGATCTCGCGGGTCCCGGCCGGCACCGGCATCGTCGCGCTGGTCGCCATCATCGTGGTCACGGCTGCACCCCCTGCTTCCCGGTCAGCATGTTCGGCAGGCTCGTGCCGGTGTACGGGCCCATCCTCTCGACGAAGACATCGTGGTAGAGCTCGGACAGCGGCGGCGGCGGGCTCGCGTCGGAGAACGCGATCGCCTCGCGGACCTCCGCCCGGATCTCCTCCTCCATCCGCTCGAGCACCTCGCCGGGCAGCAGGCCGCGGTCCTTCAGGTGCTTCTGGAGCCGACCGATCGGGTCCTCGCTGTCCCAGGCCTCCTCTTCCTCGCGGGTGCGGTACTTCCGCGGGTCGGACATCGAGTGGCCCTTGTAGCGGTAGGTCTTCATGTCGACGAAGGCCGGCCGGGAGGTCGTGCGGGCCTTCTCGACCACCTGCGACATCTTCAGCCAGACGTTGACCACGTCCATGCCGTCGATCTCGTAGCCGTCGAGGCCGTTCGCCTCGCCCTTCGCGACCAGCCGGTGGGCCATGGTCGTGCCGCGGTGGATGGCGGTGCCCATCGAGTAGCCGTTGTTCTCGACGATGAAGACGACCGGCAGGTCGAGGAGCCCCGCGAGGTTCATCGCCTCGTGGAACGCCCCCTGGTTCACCGCCCCGTCGCCGAGGAAGCCGAGGGTGACGCGGGAGTTCTTCCGGCCCGCGATCACCTCGTCCTCGTACTTCGTCGCGAAGGCGAGCCCCGCCGCGAGCGGCGTCTGGGCGCCGACGATGCCGTGGCCGCCGTAGAGGTGGTTCGCCTTGTCGAACATGTGCATCGAGCCGCCCTTGCCCTTCGCGCACCCGTCGATCTTGCCGAACATCTCGGCCATGCACGCCCGGGCGGTCATGCCGCGGGCAAGGGCGTGGCCGTGGTCGCGGTAGGCGGTGACGACCGGGTCGTCCTTCCGCAGGGCCTCGAGGCAGCCGACCGCGACGGCCTCCTGCCCGATGTAGACGTGGCAGAAGCCGCCGATCTTCTTCTCCTGGTAGGCCTGCA
>JBIKVN010000337.1:0-2726 GCA_044356865.1 Phycisphaerales bacterium
GCAAGACCACCGAGGTGAGCCCGAGCGCCGGACCCTCGATCACCTCGCTCCACTCGACCATCGACTCGAAGCGCCGGCGACGCCCCGCGATGACCGCTCCGCCGCGGGCACGAACCACGACATCCCCGTCGCGCCGCTCGACCGTGCCGACCGACGCGATCACTCCGTCGACGATGAGCAGATCGGCCGTCTCGCCCGAAGGCAACCTCGCCTGCTCGACCACGATGCGGTGCTCGCGAGGGAAGCTCGCCGTGAACCACACCGCGAGAAGACCGGCGATCGAGAGCACGAAATGCACCGCGGCATGGTCGACCGGAAGGGACGGCGAGGGAAAAACAAATGTCGCGGGGCAAACGGCGTCTCCTCCAACGCCGTTCACCTCCGCGACGACAGCAAACTACCCATGTCGGAAAGAGGGTTGCAAGAGGAAACTTCCGGCCGGGGATGAAGTTGCGCGGATCTGAGCAGATTCATCATCAAAGAAGTCCTATAAGCACGAGCTTCACCCCTTCATCGTGTGTCGCCCCAACCGATCCCCTGCATGAGGTCCACCCCTCGGCGGGGAACATCGGGACGCGAGCTCGCCGCCGCACTGGCCCATCGGATCCACGCGTTCATGGCCAGGCCGAGCGGTCGCTCGAACCAGCGCGGCGCGACCCCGTGCCGGCGGGCAACCTGATCCCGTTCGGAACGCCCGATCGAGTCGAACTCGCGCACGGTCTTCGAGCCCGGATGCTGGCGAAAGGCCCCGAGCGGCCGGTCGACCCAGACCGCGGGACCTCGGCCGAGGAGCCGGACAAAGAGATCGTAATCCACTGCAAAATCAAGACTTGCGTCAATGCCGCCCGCGGCCTCGACGTGATCGCGCCGAAAGAGGGCGGTCTCTTGGTGAAACCAAGGCCAGCGGGTGAGTGCGTAGGCCGAACGCCAAGGCAACGTCCGGAACCCCGTGACCCGGCCGGCCTCGTCGATGAAGACCCGGGCCCCATGGGCGAACGTGGCCTCCGGACGCCCCTCGAGCGCGGCCCGAAGCGCGGCGAAAGCCCCCGGGAGCAAAAGGTCATCCGAGTTCAGCCAGCACAGGAACTCGCCCTCGGCTCGGGCAAATCCCTTGCGGAGGGCATCGGCATGCCCGCGATCGGGCTCGCTGACCACACATCGCAGCCGAGTGCGGAACGGCTCGAGTTCGGCCAAGGTCCGGTCGCTCGAGCCGCCGTCGATGACCAGGATCTCGAGGGCGGGATCGCGTTGCGCCAGCAGACTGCGGATCGCCTTCGCAATGAACGCCCCCTGATTGAGCGAGGGGACCACCGCCGAAATGAGCGGCGGCCGCGGCATCGGTCAGCCGACCGGGGCGACGGCCGCGCGGGCCGGCCTCCGACCGGCGATCGATCTCGACTCGAGCTCCTCGAGCCCGTCCAGCTCCGGCGTCCACCCGTGCTCGGTGGCCTCGGGGGTGGCCCACGCCCGCAGGCCGTGGAAACCGAGCGGGCGAAGGACGGCCCGTCGCAGCGCGTACGCGAGAAGGGGCGGAAGCTTGGTCCGCGAGTGGCGCAGGCCGATCTGGAGCGTCTCCCAATCGGCCCGCTGCACCTCCACCGAGGAGATGCCGCCGAGTCGGAAGTTCGCGAGCACCTCGTCGATGAACGAGAAGCGAATGCCCGCCGCCGACGCCCGCTCGATGAAGTCGAAGTCGAGCGTGGTCCGGAACCGCGGATCGAATCCCCCGATCCGCTCGTAGACCTCCCGACGGACAAAGGTCGAACAGTGGACGGTTCGGCAGTT
Organism: Phycisphaerales bacterium; assembly: GCA_044356865.1. GTDB lineage: Bacteria > Planctomycetota > Phycisphaerae > Phycisphaerales > SM1A02 > JBEIUL01. The sequence goes on from JBIKVN010000337.1 coordinate 1,786, forward strand.
CAGCCCCATGCGGTGGGCGAGCGTCGGGGCAAAGACGCCCAAGGCGATCCCTTCGCGATCGTGGATGCGGGCCTTCGCATGCACGATGCCGAGGTCGGCGTCGGCGGAGAACCTCGACAAGGCCTTGCGGGCCGCGTCGGGCTCGAGCCAGTCGTCGGCGTTGAGCAGGAAGATGACCTCGCCCCGGCTTCGGGCGATGCCGCGGTTCCAGGCGCCGGCCAGCCCGCCGCCGGCCCTCTGCAGGACCCGGACCCGGATCTCCAGACCCAGCCGCCGGCGGATGCGGTCGGCCCGCTCGACGATCGACCGCGTGTCGTCGGTCGAACCGCCGTCGACCACGATGAGCTCGCGGGGGGGCACCGACTGCCTCAGCACGCTCGCGAGCGAACGGTCCACGAACCCGGCAGCGTTCAGCGTGGCGGTGATGATGGAATAGGTCGGCAGCGGCATCGCAAGCGGCCCGCCCCGGGCGGGGGCCGGAGGCTACGACGGATCCCCGGATCCCGCAAATCCCGCGGGGTCGATTTCACGCCGAGACGCCGCGCCGGAACCGGATGATGTCGTCGAGGATCTCCTCGAGCGATCGCCGCGGCCGCCAACCCACCAGCCGCTCGAGCTTGGTCAGGTCGGGCCGACGCCGTTCCATATCCTCGAACCCCACCGGAAAGATTTCCTCGTACGGCACATGGACGATCGGCGAGGTCGATCCGGTGCGGGCGACGACCCGCCGGGCGAGCTCGTCGATCGTGACCTCCTCGTCGTTCCCGACGTTGACCACCTGTCCCGCCGCGTGCGGCGACGCGACCAGCAGCAAGACCGCCCGGACCGCGTCGTCGACATGGGCGAAGCACCGGCGCTGCTTCCCGGTGCCGTGCACCTCGATCGGCTGGCCGCGCAGGGCCCGATCGACGAAGTTGGGGATGACCATCCCGTACTGCCCC
>JBIKVN010000110.1:0-9911 GCA_044356865.1 Phycisphaerales bacterium
GGCGAGCGAGCGGTAGAAGATGCCCTCGTCGACCACGTTGAAGTCGACCCGCAGCCGGTCGCCGAGGAGCGCGCCGCCGGTGATCGGGCTCATCGGGTCGAACGCGACGACCGCGATCCGCTCGCCGCGCCGCACCGCTTCCGACGCCATCGCGGCGACCAGCGTGCTCTTGCCGGCGCCCGGCGATCCGGTGATGCCGACGACCTGGGCCGGCCGCTTCCGCGGCGAGCTCGCCGGCGGCTTGCCGGCGTGGGCGAACGAGATGTCGCGGGCGAGACGGGCCGTCGCGTTCGGGCTCGTGAGTGGCGTGTACGCCCTTGTGGCCTCGCGGACGCTCTCGACGATCGCCTCCATGCCGGTGCCGGTATGGAAGATGCGGTGGACGCCGGCCTTGATCAGCGTCTCGACATCCTCCTGCGGGATGATCCCGCCGACGTTCACCGTCATGTCGGGGCGGCCGACCTTGCGGCACTCGTCGACGAGCTTCGGCACCAGCACCAGGTGCGAGTTGCTCATCATGCTCGCCGCGATGCAGTCGACGTCCTCGTCGCGGGCGCTGATCGCGAGGCTGCGGGGCGTTTGCCAGAGGCCGGAATAGACCACGTGCACCCCGCTGTCGCGGAGGACGCGGGCGATGAGCTTCACGCCGCGGTCGTGCCCGTCGAGGCCCATCTTGCCGAGCAGCACCCGGGGACGGTGCGGGAGGTCCGCGCAGCGATCCTGCTTGGGAAGGGCGGTCGTGGGTTCGGTCAGGGCGCGGGCCATGGAAGGGGGCAGAGCATAGCGGGGGCCCGGCCCGCCTGCCGGTGTCCGGGAACCCGCGAATCACGCCGGGGTCGGCCTCAGCGATCGTCGGGCGAGGTGCCCTCGGCCGCCGCCGTGGTCTCCTCGGCCGGCGAATCGTCGGCCTTCACCGGCTTCACCTCGTCGGTCCACCGTCCGGGCTCGAACTGGTGCGCCAGGACGCCGACGATCTTGTCCATGTTCCTGAACTTGTAGTCATCGAGGGCCACTTCGCGACCGTCGGGCATGGTGATGGTCGCGATCGACTTGCTCATCCACTTCGACATGTCGAGGCCCTTGAGCTCCTCGATGCGGCAGGTTCCCTCGGGCATCACGAGCGTGCCGTCGTCCTCGAGGCGGTAGGTCCGCCGGCGGATCGACCAGAAGTTCCAGAGGAAGTACGGCGTGCCCAGCACGCCGCATCCGACCATGTACAGCCACAGCTGGATCGCCATGTCGTACTTGCCCGGCGCGAGCGGGGCTTCCTTGTACTCCTTCAGCTTCGCGTCGACCTCCTCGTAGCGCTGGATCTGCCCCGCGTCGAGCGATCCCTGGTTCTTCTTGGTCTCCTCGATCGCGGCCTTCTCGTCCGAGAGGGCCTGGTGCTCGTCGAACTCCCGCTGCATGGTCGGGTACTTGACCGAGTAGTCGTACCAGCCCCACAGGGCGAAGACGAGGCACACCACCGCGTAGATGGCGTTGGTCCAGAACTGCCGGGGCTGCATGGAGGTGGTGATGGCCATGGGAGGAACCTTGTATGTCGGATCGGCGGTCCGGGGGCGGTCAACATTACCGGCGGCAAGGAAGCGGATTCGAGCGTCCGGGGCGACGCCATTTGGCCGGGAACCGCGATTTCGCGGGATCCTCCCCGGTGGCCGCGGGTACCTTCACGGACCATGCCCCGCGCCTGCCCGTCCCTCGGTCGCCTCGTCCGTCCCGCGCTCGCCGCCGGAGCCGTCGCCGGGGGTTTTTCCGCGGGGGTTTCCGGGCAGTCCTGTCCGGCGGACCTCGACGGCGACGAGCGGGTCGAGTCGACCGACCTCACCCTGGTTCTCGCCCAATGGGGCCTGCCCGGGGCGACGGACCTCGACGGCGACGGAGACACCGGCGCCGCCGACCTGGCCCTGGTGTTGGCGCTCTGGGGGCCCTGTCCGGGGCCGGGGGGCATCGTGGCCGAGGAGCTCGCGGCGGTGCCGAGGGCGACCTTCCCGTTCGCGTCGCGGGTCGAAACCTTCCTGACCGGATCGACGGTCCATATCGCATTGGATCTCGTGCGATTCCCCGCGCTGGCCGGCCGCACGGTGAACGCGTTCCTCGTCGACGATCGTGATCGCGCCGGGTGGACCGCCGACCCGACCCTGCCGGGGGAGGCCGTGCCGGTCGCCTTTGGATTTGATTTGGCCGGCGGGGTGCGACCGCTGTCGACCGCGTCGCTGCCCGGGCCCACGAGCCTCGCGTTCTCGCGTGGCTACGACCTGGTGCTCGACGCGGACGGCTCGGGCACGCTTTCGGACGGTGACCTCATCGACGGCCTCGACGGGCCGGGTTTCTTCCTGGTCGCGAACGCATCGGGCGCGGGGCCCCTCGCGGTGACCACGGTCTCGTCGTGGGACACCAACGATCCGGCGATCTCGTCCTCGTTCCAGCTGCAGCGGGTCTGGTACCCGAGCGGCATCGCCTCGATGGATCCGCTGCCGCTCGTGGTGATCTCGCACGGGAACGGGCACTCCTACACGTGGTACGACTACCTCGGCTCGCACCTGGCGAGCTGGGGATTCGTGGTGATGGCCCACCAGAACAACACCTCGCCGGGCATCGAGAGCGCCTCGACCACCACGCTCGAGCACACGGACGCGATCCTTGCCGCCCCGGCGACGCTGGCGGGCGGGGCGCTTGCGGGCCGGATCGACCCGACCCGGATCGCCTGGATCGGCCACAGCCGCGGCGGCGAGGGCGTGGTCCGGGCCTACGACCGGATCTTCGACGGGACCTACGTACCGGCGCTCTACACGCTGGCGGCGGTCCGGATGGTCTCGAGCATCGCCCCGACCGATTTCCTCGGGGCGGCCAGCGCCAATCCCCACGCGGCCAACTACCACCTGCTGTACGGGGCCGCCGACGGCGACGTCTGCGGCTGCCCGGATTCCGACGTCGGGGACTCGTTCAACCTGTTCGAGCGGGCGACGGGCGAGCGGGCCTCGACCTACGTGCACGGGGCTGACCATAATGATTTCAACTGCTGCGGATTCGAGGATTTCGCCGGGCCTGCGGGCACCGCGATCGGGCGGCCCGCGGCCCAGGTGCTGACCCGGGCGACCTACCTCGCCCTGCTCCGCCACTTCCTCGACGGCGACCCCGCGGCCCGCGAGTTCCTGTGGCGACCCTACGAGGACCTGCGGCCGCCCGGGGTGGGGGCGAACGTGCAGGCCTCGCTCGAGTGGAAGCCCGCGGAAGCGGCGGTCGTCGATGACTTCCAGACCCAGACCGCGATCGGCACCAGCTCGAGCGGCGGGACCGTCTCGATCGTCGCCGCGACGAGTCCGCTCGAGGGTTTCATGAACGACAACAACACCTCGTTCAGCTGGCTGACCAGCGACCCGTGGAACGGCATGACCCGGGCCCGCGCGGGCGAGTCGACCCGCGGGCTGGTGTTCGACTGGACCGGGCCCTCGTCGGTCGAGTTCTCGGTGGTGCCGGCGCTGCGGGACTTCACCGCCCGCGACGTGCTTTCGCTGCGGGCGGCCCAGGGGACGCGGCATCCGCGGACAGTGGCCCTCGCGGGGCCGGTGCAGTTCACGGTCACGCTGGTCGATGGCGCGGGTCGCACCAGCTCGCTCGCGATGTCGGCGGGCGGCGCGGTGGTGCGCCGGCCGTACCAGCGGACGGGCTTCGGGACCGGCGCCGGGTGGCAGAACGAGTTCGCCGCGGTGCGGCTGCGGATCGCCGATTTCGCGGCGGGCGGGCGCGACATCGATCTCGCCGATGTCGCGGCGGTGCGGCTCGAGTTCGGCGAGGGGTTCGGATCGGGCGGCGGCCGGCTCGCGATCGATGACCTTCGCCTCGAGGAGCGCTGAATGATGTCTTTCCTTCGAATCACGCTTGTCGGGATCGCCCTCGCCGGGATGGCCGGGCCCGCCTCGGCTGCGGAACCGCCCGCGATGCGGAATCCGCGCGGCCTCGTCCTGCCCGCCCCCATCCGCACGGTGCTCGCGGTGCAGCCGTTCCGGGTCGCCGTCCCGTGGCGGCACGGGTGGCGGGCCGACCGGCCCGAGGTGCGCGAGGGCTGGATCGTGGTGCTCGAGGCCGATCCCGCGCTGGTGCGCCCGCGGCAGACCGAGCAGGCGGTGCTCATGGCCGGGGCGATGACGCTCGAGGTCGTGCACGTCGCGGTCGAGTCGGGCACGGTCGTCGCGATCCTGCCGCGGGAGGCCGGAAGCGATGCGGACGCGATCGATTCGCTGCCGTTCCATCTCGCGATTCCCGCGTTGCCCGAGTCGCTCGCGCTGGAGGGCGCCGAGGCCCGCCGCGCGGCCGCCGTCGCGGCCGGCATCGGACCGCGCGGCAGCGCCGAACTCACTCGCGCCCGCGGCGTCGGAGGCCCGTCCATCGAGGTCGCCGATCGCGAGGAACTCGACCGGGCGATCGGCGCGATCCTTCGCCGGATGGTGCCCGCGGAGTCCGCCCGGGCGGACGAGCTCGAGGGCCGGGTCGACTCCGAGCCGCGGGCGATTCCGGCGTCGAATCCCTGACGAGTTCACGGCGGGACGCCGTCGGGTCCGGGAACCGTTTCCTTGCCCGATTTGCGGACGGACGGTTGGAAGCGGTGCCGCCGCGCACTACTTTCTCGTTCATGCCGCGTGAATCCGTCTGGAACGAAGGCCGATTCCCGCGCGATCGCGTGCGGACCGTGGCGTCCTGGCTGGCGGCGGCCGCGGTGTCCACGACGTCGTGGGGCTCGTGCCCGGCCGACCTCGATGGCGACGGTCTGGTCAGCGGACCTGATCTGGCCCTCCTGCTCGGGAACTGGACCGGAAGCGGCACCGGAGATCTCAACGGGGATGGGCTGGTGGGCGGCGGCGATCTCGCGGCGCTGCTCGCGGCTTGGGGACCCTGTCCCGCATCCGGGCCGATCGAGACCGAGCTCGCCGCGCGGCCGCTCGACGGGCATCCGTTCGCGTCGCCCACCGTCGCCTTCCGGCCCGGCACGCTGCACGTCGCGATCGACCCTTCGCGTTTCGCGGCCTTGGCCGGCGCGACCGTCCCGGTGTTCGTCGTCGCCGATCGTTCCGCGGCGGAGTGGGACGCCGATCCGAGCCTCGTCGACGCCCGCGGCGCGAGCGAGGCGGTGACTTTCGGCACCACGCTCGCGAACGGCGTGCGGCCGCTGTCGACGGTCGGGCTGCCCCTGCCGACGGGGGCGGCGTTCTCGCGAGGCTTCGACCTCGTGATCGACGCCGACGGCGACGGGCAGCTTTCGGACGCCGACCTCATCGACGGGCGGGGCGATGACGCGGGATTCCGGATTGTCGTCGAGGCCGCGGGCGACGGGCCGTACGCGGTCTCGACCGTCTCGGACTGGGACACCAACGTTTCCGCGCTGCCCGGCCCGTTCCAGTTCCAGCGGATCTTCTACCCGACGGCGATCGCCCAGCTCGGGCCGCGTCCGCTGGTGGCGATCGGTCACGGCGACGGCTTCGGCTACGACTGGTACGACTGGCTCGGCCGGCACCTGGCGAGCTGGGGGTTCGTCGCGATCGCGTACTCGAACTACACCGGCCCCGGGATCGACTCGTCCGCCCTCAGCGTGATCGTGCACACCGACGCGATCCTCGGAGCGCCCGCGACGCTGGCCGGAGGCGCGCTGGCCGGGCGCGTCGACGCCAGCCGCATCGTCTGGATCGGCCATAGCCGCGGCGGCGAGGGCATCGTCCGGGCCTACGACGGGATGCTCGACGGGACCTTCGCGCCGGTCCGCTTCGGGGCGGCGTCGATCCGGCTGATGGTGGCGTTGGCGCCGACCGATTTCCTCGGTCCGGCGCTCTCGTCGCCCCACGAGGTCCCGTTCGTCCTCATCTACGGCTCGGCCGACGGGGACGTGCGGGGAAGTCCCGAGAACGAGGTGGCCGGAGGCTTCCACCTCTTCGAACGGGCCCGGGGAGAGCGGGCGGCCCTCTACATCCACGGGGCCGACCACGACGACTTCTCGTTCTTCGGGTGGAACGACTTCACCGGCCCCGAGGATACGGAAATCGGCCGCGAGGCCACGCAATCGATCGCCCGCATGCAGGTGCTGGCGGCGATGCGGCATGTGCTCGACGCCGATCCGGGAGCCCGGGAGTTCCTGTGGCGCCCCTTCGTCGAGCTGAAACCCTCCGACCTCGACCCTTCGATCCTCGCGACCCGCGAGTTTCGGGCCGTCGACGGCGTCGCGGTGGTCGATGACCTGCAGGACGGCGTCGGCGTCGCGATCTCCTCGAGCGGCGGACCGGTGACCGCCGAGGGAGCAAGCCTCCTCGAGGGCAAGCTCGACGACGGCGACCTGTTCTTCTCGTGGTCCGGAAGCGACCCGTGGAACGGCTTGACGCGCGGGCGACCGGAGGACGACACCCGCGGCCTTGCCGTCGAGTGGAACGGCATCGGAGCGGTCCAGTTCGGGCTGGTGCCGTCGCTGCGCGACCTCTCCTCAAAGGGGTTCCTGTCGTTCCGTGCCGCCCGGGTGACTCGCCATCCGCTGACCGTCCTGGTCGCGCACCCGCTGGACCTGTCGGTGGTCCTCGTCGACGGCGAGGGCCGCTCGAGCGAACTTCCGATCTCCTCGTACCGCATGGCGTTGCCCGTGCCCTACGCCCGCGATGGATTTGGGGAAGGTCTCGGCTGGCAGGACGAGTTCGTCACCGTCCGGATGCCCATCGCGGATTTCCTCGCCGGCGGGCGCGAGCTGGACCTTTCCGACATCGTCGCGATCCGCATCGGGCTCGGGGGCCAGGGGGCGCCGGCCGGTCGCATCACGGTCGACGACCTCCTCTTTGATTCGCGATGAGAACCGTCGCACGGAGACCCGCCATGCACCGCATCCGGACCATCAGCCTGCTCGGCCTCCCGTCGCTCTCGTTCGCGGCCGCGCCTCCCGTCGATCCGGTCGCCGCCGGCCAGGTCGAGGTGCTCGAGGCGATCCCGTTCCGCTGCGACGAGCCGTGGACGCATCACTGGTCGGCCGAGCGGCCCGCGGTCGAGGCGGGCACGATCCTCGTCGTCCGCGTCGAGCCCGAGGCGTTGCGGCCGCGGGCCGTCGACATGCCCCTCCTCATGGTCGGGGACGACATCGCCGAACTCGTGAATCCCGGGAACCGGCAGGGACTCGTGATCGCCGTGGTGCCGGCGCCCGCGGGTTGGACGGCCGGTGAGGTCCCTTCGCTCGCCGGGCGCGAGGTGTTCCTTTCGAAGCCCGGCCTTCCCGACCGGATCGACGCGGCTGAGCGAAAGGCCCGGCGCGAGGCGGCGCGGGCGGCGGGGGTCGCGGCCCAGCCACCGGCCGGTCGTGTCGCCCTACGGTCGCTTGCCGATCGCGACGCCCTCGATCGCGAGCTCGCCGCCCTGGTGCGGCGTCGGTGCCCGGAGCAGTCCCGGCTCGCGGATCTGCTCGACGGTTCGGCCGGAAGCGAAACCGCCCGCCCCGTGGCTCCGCCCGCGACCGAGTGACCTCAGCGGGGCTCGAGGCCCACGTCGAAGATCCGGGCCGCCTTCCACTTCGGCTTCCAGCTCCGCACGAGTTCCTCGTGGGCCGGATGCCGCAGGTAGCGGCCGTAGGCGTCGAGGGAATCGAAATCGACGGTGATCCCCAGCGTGTAGTTCCCGTCGACGTTGGCGCGGCCGATGTCGACGGGCTTGCCGCGCCAATACGACCTGACCTCGGGAATCCCCGCCAGTTTCGCGTCGCAGTCGGCGACCAGGGCGGAAAGTTCGGCCGGATCGGCGAGTTCGATGAGCACGACATGCCGGATCGCCGTGGGCGGGGCGGCCGTTCGCGACGAGTCTGCCTTTCCCGGCGGCGCGGCGCAGCCGACGAGGGCGAGCGAGAGTACGAGGGCCGCAAGCGAGCGCGGGAAACTCATGGCGATCCTCCGGTCCGAGCCGACATCTCGCCCGCCTCGATCGCCAGCGGCAGGCGGTTCGCCGCGACCGGCGTCGGGCAGGTCGCGAACGGCGTGAACGAGCAGGGGGGAATCGTCGCGCGGTTGAAGTCGACGGTCGTCTTCCCGTCGGCCGGGGCGGCGACCGACAGGAATCGCCCGCCGCCGTAGGTCGAGCGGCCATTCGTGAGGTCGCCGAAGACCACGAACAGGCCGCCCGAGCCGTCGCCGGTCGCGAGGAGCGCGAGGTCGCGGCCGTCGAGCCGGAACCGCAACTCGCCCGCGAGCGGCGTCTCGTCGACGAAGCCGGTCACATTCCGCACGCCGAAGGTGGCGCCGGCCGCCGCGGGCGTGAAGGTCGCCTCGACTCGGCGCGAGGGGTCGTAGGGGAACCGCTCGATGCCGGCGAATCGCGTGCGGATCTCGCTCTCGCGGTCGCGGATCCGCAGGGCGAGCTGGCCGTTGCGCCGTACGAGCGTCACCGCGATCGGCCCGAAGCGCACCACGGTCGGCGTTCCCTCCGAATCAGGCACCAGCGTGACCTCGCCGGCGATCGGCGTGCCGTCGGCGGTCGCGTCGACGCCGGGAGCGGGGCGGAAACGGACGACTTCGCCCGCGACGCCGAAGGTCCCGCACGCGTCGGCCGGGGTGTGCGCGAGCTCGATGCGAAGGTCGTCGGGCCCGCCGGGCTTCCGCCCGGTCGTCCACTCGCCGTCCGAAAGCCAGACGAGCCCGGCGAGCGAGAGCCAGCCTTCGGGCGCGGTGAGCGACCGGATCCGGGCCTCGTGCCAGGCGTTCCATTCGGCTTCGTCCGCGTGGATCGACTCGATCATCTCCGCGGAAGGTATCGGGGGAGGCGAGGAACGCATCGAGCCGCCGCACGCGGCCAGGGTCAGGACGGCCGCGACACTCGTGACCCGATTCATGCGTCGAATTCTCGGCAGCCTGGCCGAAAAGAAAAGTCCCCCGTCGCGATGGTGGGGATCGCGACGGGGGGAGGGAGGAGGGGCCACGCAGAGCGCGGCCGCCTTGGGGAGCGTCTCGCGGGGAGGCGAAGACGCTCCGGTGGGGTCAAGACCCGCGACGGAAGGACGCTTCCGGCATGACCTCGATCAGGTCACCCCGAAGGTTCGGGGGAAACGAACCGAGCCAATCCTTGGCAGTTCGTTCGATGCAAGGAGGGTCCATCCACTCGCCGACCGTCACATGCGTTCCGGGGCGAACCTTCCGTCGCGGGGGAGGAGACCGGGCGTGTCGGAGGGGAGGCCGCCCGGCCTCGGGGTTTGTGCTGCGTGTTCAGGCGGCGAGTCCGACGCTCGCGGGGTTCCTTGGTAAGTGGCGGGAAAGTCGTTCCGAAGCCGGGCTCACGAGCAGCCCATCGAGTTGCCGCAGTTGAGGCAGCGGTAGCAGGTGCCGTTGCGGACGGTGATCGAGCCGCACACGTCGCAGGCGGGGGCGTCACCCATGAGGGCGGCGTTCGACTGGTCGAGGGCGGTGGCCGAGACCGTCCGCGTCGCGGTCCGCGTCGAGCCGTCGGCCGCGACCTGCACCGACTCCTCGGTCACGATCACCTGCGAGACGCGGGTCGAGCCGGTCGGCTCACACGAACAGTCGTCGGGCCGGCAGCCACCCGTCAGGTCGCTCGCTTCTCCCGTCCCGGCGGTCTTCGCCCGGACGGAGCCGCCTCGCTCGAGCGGGCTCGCGGCCGAGCCGCCCGTCGGGTTGCCGCCCGCGAAGTTCCCGAGGCGGTGACCCCAACTCGCCGCCGGTCCGTCCGATTCCTTCGATCCGGATCCTTGTCCTGGCCATCCTTGGTCCTCACGGTGTTGATGGGGGGCGGGGGCGATCCTCTTCGCTCCCGCTTCGGACGGCACGGGATTCCCGTAGCCGCCCTCGACCGGCTTCTCGCCGCCCCGCTTCGGGGCGTTGAGCTCGCGATAGCCGGGGATGAACTGCATGCCGAGCCATCGGAAGATGTAGTCGACGAGGCTCTTCGCG
>JBIKVN010000111.1:0-9903 GCA_044356865.1 Phycisphaerales bacterium
GGCGCCCCGCCGAGCTGCCGGATGCCGAAGGTGAAGCTGTCCAGCGTGACGCTGGTGTTGCCGCCTTCGAACAGGCAGTTCGTGAAGGCGATGGTGTTCGCGGCGGTGAAGCCGCCGGGCAGCGCGGGATTGGCCTGCGGGTTGTAACGGCTGCCGGTCTGGGTGCCGGCCTGGAAGATCAAGTCGGCCGACGCGATCGAGGTCAGCGAGGCCACGGCCAAGGAGGCCGCGAAAAGGGAACGCATCATGGGTCTGGCTCCGGGAACGGGAGGAAACGGGAACACGCGGGTCGCGAACATCGCGATCCGAGGGTGCCGGGCGTTGCCTCGTTCTCGATCCGGATCCGCGGAACGGGACCTCAGGGGTCCTCTCGCGGGAGGGAAACCGGGAATCGACCACGAGGTCGCCCAGATCCCTGCGTCCTCAAGATGTATCCGCGGCCGCTGAAGTCAACCTGCAAGGCCAGGAAATCACCGGGACGCCTTCGACACGGGCGGATAACTCTCTCGCCGACCGACCCTCCCGCATCCTCTAGCATGGAATGGTGAGCGAACCCCGCCCCCGATCGCTCGTGACCGGAGCTTCCCGCCGCGTCGGTCGGGCGATCGCCCGGGCGCTGGCCGGGGCCGGGCATGACCTCGTCCTGACCTGGCGCAGCGACGGCGAGGGCGTGCGGGAAACGGCCCGGCTCGCCGCGGAGTCGGCCCGCGCCGCCGGACACCCCGTGCCGGACGTCCGGCTCGTGCCGCTCGACCTCGACGATCTCGCCGAGGTCGCGTCGTTCCCCGACCGCGTGGGCCCCGGCCCGCTTGATGTCCTCGTGCACAACGCGAGCCGCTACGAGCCGCGGGCGTTCGGCGCCATCGACGCCGCCCATGCCGAGTCGCAGTTTCGCATCCACGCGATCGCCCCGCTGCTGCTCACGCAGGCGTTCGCGCCGCGGCTCGCCGCGAGCGCCCTTCCCGGCGTCGGTGCCGTCGTGATGCTCGGCGACCTGCATGCGTCCGGCCGGCCCTACCTGCGGCACGCCGCCTACCTCGCCTCGAAGGCGGCGCTGCATGCCCTCGTCGAGAGCCTCGCGATCGAGCTCGCCCCGAAAGTCCGCGTGAACGCGGTCGCCCCCGGCGTCGTCGCGTGGCCCGACGGCGTCGATGCCGCCATGCGGGCCTCGTACGAGTCGAAGATCCCGCTCGGCCGGCCCGGCACGCCCGAGGACGCCGCCGAGTGCGTGCGCTGGCTTGCCCTCGAGGCCCGCTATGTCACCGGCGCGATCCTGCCGCTCGACGGCGGGCGACGGTTGCGGTGAATCAGGCCGACGCGGCCGGGGAACGGCCGCGCCACGCCAATGCCCACACCGGACCGAAGCCCGCGAGGATCTTGCCCATTCCCGCCGCCCTCGCCATCCGGGACTCGTTGGGTCGCACGGCGCCCTCGATCCGGAAGGCCACCAGCCGGCTTGCGTAGAAGGTCCAGAGCGCGCCCGCCGCCGCCAAGGCGGCGACCCGACCGCGGAACTTCCGGTTGAAGACGACGAGTCCGCTCGACAGCATGAGGTCGCGGCGGTAACTGTGCGGCCCGCTCGAGGCGCCCCCGAGATGGATGATCGATCCGATCGGGGCCTGCACCACCCGCTTCCCGGCGCGGCGAATCCGCTCACACCAATCCGCGTCCTCTCCGTAGAAGAAGAATTCCTCGTCCAGCATCCCCACCGCGGCGACGGTACTGGCCGGGACGGCCAGAAAGCAGCCCGCGACATAGCCCACGTCACGCTCGCGGTCGAGACGCTGCCGCGACGCGACGCCCACCGTCGGCCTTCCGGCGAGCTTCTCGGCGCCGAGCGTCCAGAGCCACAGCCTCCACCACGAGGGGGCGGGCCGCGCCACCTGCTGGTCGGTCCCGTCCCGGTTCAGCACCCGGCAGGCGAGGACCCCCACCTCGGGTCGCTCGTCGAGGAACCGCACCGTGCGAAGCAGGACATCGCCGTGCACGATCGTGTCGGAGTTCAGCAGCAGGACGTGCCGGCCGCGGGCCATCCGCATCGCCTGGTTGTTCGCCGCCGCAAAGCCTCGGTTCTCGGCGTTCTCGACGAGGATCGCATCCGGGTAGCCGGTCTTCACCATCGCCTGGCTGCCGTCGGTCGAGGCATTGTCGACGACGATGACCTCGAGCCCGATGCCGGGATCCCGCGCGAACACCGAACGCAGGCAATCGTCCAGGATGCCGCGGCCGTTCCAGTTCACGATCACCACCGTGAGGTCGGGGCGGATCGCGGCGCCGCTCATGGGTTCCGCTCCCCGAGGGCGATCCCGTAGACCTCCTCCATCCGCTCGACCCGACGATCCCACGAGCCGACCTCCTCGACCCGGTCGAGCGCCGCCCGTCCCCAGCGCTCGCGATCCGCACCGTCCCGCGCGACCCGCTCGATCGCCGCGGCCAGGTCACGGGAAAACTGTCCGGGATCGCGCACGGGGATCCGCAGGCCGCACGAGTCGTCGACGGTGTGGGCCGGTCCGCCCGCGTCGGCGACGATCATCGGCAGGGCGAATCCCATCGCCTCGTAGACCACGTTGCCGCTGGGCTCGCGGAAGCTCGGGAAGAGGAAGGCGTCGGCCTCGCGGTACCACCGGTCGACGTCGGCCCGCGGAAGCTTCCCGTGGAAACGGATCCGGGCGTCGCCGGCCGCCTCGCGTTCGCAGGCGGCGCGGTCGTTGCCGTCGCCGACGACGTCGAACCGCAGGTCCTCGCGACCGGCGAGCCGCCGAAAGGCCCGCACCGCGTCGCGCACGCCCTTCGAACGGACGATCCGGCCGACGTACAGGAAACGCACGGGCACCCGGGAACCGCGGCGGTCGCGCCAGAGCGTGTCCGCGTCCTCGCGATCGCCGCGGGGACCGGTCTCCGAGATGAACCGGAACGGCCGCGAGGTCGCCGGCCGGAGGAACTCGCGGACATACGGCGCGACCCCGACCAGCACGGCGGCCTCGCGGTAGGTCCGGCGGAGCCAGGGATCGTGCCGCACCCGCCAGGGGTCGAGCTCGCGCAGCCCCATGTACCACGGTTCGCCGGCGAACTCGGGCCGGAAGTCCCTCGGCGTCGGCACGCTGCCGGCCAGCGGGCCGATCACGAGCGGATCAACCAGCCCGGTCGCCGGCGACGCGTAGCGGATCGCGAGCGGCGCGAGCTGGTGGACGACATCCCAGCGGCGGCCCTGCCGCACCGCCGTGCGGATCCAGGCGCGGGCCCGACGGTGAAACAGGAGGTACCCGGGCTTGGCAAGGGCCCCGAACCGCTCGAAGCGGCGGAGGAGGTCCGGGTCGTGCCACTCCACGACCTCGACTCCCGGAAGCTGCGGCACGACCGAGACCCGATCGGCCTTGCGCATGGTGAGCAGGGTGACCTCGTGCCGGCCCGACAGCCTCCGGGCCCACTCGAAGTTGCTCCACGACTCGCCGACATCGGTCCCGTCGGTGTACGGAGCGATGAGCAGGAGCCGCAACCGCCTCATGAGGCGACCCGCTTCCGGCCCTTCCGGGCGGCCTTGTCCGCGAAGTACTGCTGCTCGATCCAGCTGCCGGCCCCGAGGAGGAACCAGAACATGATCTGGGCGTGGTTCCACAGCGCCACCGTCCAGCCGGAGATCACGAACGCGACCATGGCGATCCACCAGCTCGAGGCGAGCCCGTGGACTCCCGGCAGTTTCCCCGCCAGAGCCGCATTCCGGACCTTCACCACGATGGCCAGGAGCAGCATCGCGACGGCCACGATGCCGTGCAGGATCATCAGGAACAGGAAGTAGTTGTCGACCGATTCGCCGAGCCATCCCGGGCGCACCCAGTTGAAGGCCCCGGCCTTGCCGAGCCCGAAGTACGGATGCACGACGGCGTTGTAGTGGAAGCCCCACTCCCAGATGATGGTCCGGTCCATGGCCGTCTTGGGATTCAGGGTCACGACGCTCAGGACCGCGACCAGCGCCGAGCGGTTCGACAGCATCTCGATGATGCCGTAGAAGATCGCGAAGATGATCAGGAAGACAACCCAGCGACGGGGAACCGACTTCGTGATCTGCTCCCAGGACGCCAGGACGCCGGTCACGGCGAGACCCGCGAGCGCCCCCGAGGAGATCGAACAGATGGTGGCGATGAAGGTGAAGGGCACCAGCGCGATCACGGACCATCGCCGAAGGGCCATCACGCCCACCGCCGAGGTGACCGCCGCCGAGATGACCCCGAGCAGGATGGGGTGATCGAAGGGGCCCGAGGCGCGGTAGAACCCCATGCGCGGCTTGGCGAGGAGCGACTCCTTGATCGCGCCGCCGGGGCCATGCCCCACGAAGAAGAGCTTGATGACCTGGACTCCCGACAGGCTCTCGAACACCACGAGGGGCGCCATGGCCGCGATGATGACGCCCATGACGGTCGCCGTGGCCACCCACTGCCCGGCGGTCCGGATGCAGCAGCGGGCGATCAGGAAGGCGCCGCAGGTCTCGAGGAAACCGATGCCGCCGCTCTCGATTCCCTGCCCCCCGTCGTTGACGACCAGCGCCGCCCACATCCAGAAGGTCGAGGCGAGGACGAGCCGGTCGCTGAAGGTCACCTTCCCCGCGCCTCCCGTGATCAGCTGGATGAACAGGATCGGGGTCATCACCAGCAGCACGATGCGGTACGGGGAGATGCGCAGCGTGCCGACGTAGAAGCTCATCGCGGTCGGGATGATCAGGGTGAGCAGCAGGACGAGGACCGGGTTGGGAACCCGCTCGACGACCAGGGCACCTCCCTGCTGTATGGCTCCCGCCGCACGCCGGATCGGGCCCTTGACCCGTGTGGCCCCCGTCCGGTCCCCGAGCCGGTCGGGCGAGGGAGGGGAGATGACCGAGGGGCGTTCCATGGCGGGATCGGCGGGCGTGGCGAGGCCCGCGGCCGAGCCCGGGTCAGGTCACCTATCGACCCCCGGAAGCGGGTGACTTCATCCCGCCCGATGCGGGGGGGCATTTCGCGAAGGCCCGCCCGGTGGGCGAACCGGGCCGGGAACGGCGGGCCTCGGGTCCGGGTTCGTCCCGAAGAGGCGGATTGAGCGGATTCCGGAGGTTCGGACTCAACCTGCCCCATGCCCCCGGAACGCGGTGCCGCCACCGAAAGGCCGCCGGGAACGACGCCGCCGCCTCGCGGCGGCGGCAATCGGGGTGACAGGATTTGAACCTGCGGCCTCTTGGTCCCGAACCAAGCGCTCTACCAAGCTGAGCTACACCCCGGGAACTCTCCCCGGTGACCGGAGAATCCAGCAGCATACTTCGTACCGCCCGGATGGACAAGCCGTCCATCGGCCGCCCGCGGCCGGAGCCGTCCCGCCCGCCGGAGCGGGCCGCAGGGCGATCCGCGCTCAGCGGGGGCGATAGTCGCGGACGATCGGCTCGGCGTCCCGGAGAAACTCCTCCGCCGATCCCCGACCCGCCGTGAAGGTGATGGTGTGGACCTTCCCGTCGTGGACCAGGATGTACGCCTGCCCCTCCGTGCCGGCCCGATCCATGCGGGTTCGGAAGCGATCGAAAACCAGATCTCCGACGGCGAACTCGTCGGTCGCCAGCACGGTGATCCCCGCCGCCCCGAACTGGGCGAGGTTCTGGGAGAGAACTGCGGCCCGATCGGTACCGGGCGGAAGCGGCGCGATGATCACGTTCACGTTCTCGGCGATCCCGTCGCCGGGCGTCGAGGGATCGAACGCGCAGAAGTCGAGGAGCCCCTGTTCGGCAATCGCCCGGACCTGCTGGGCAAGACGGCGGCCGGGTTCGCCGCCGACCCGACGCTCGAGTTCCTGGGCCGCCGCGTCCTGGAAACGGCCGAAATCGATCGCGACCATCCGCTCGGGCAGCCGAATCGTGACCTCCTCGAGCACGTACTCCTGGCCCGGGGCGGCTGGCGTCCCGGCGGTCGGGGGCGCAGCGCCCGAGTCGCCTTCGCCGCACGATGGGAGCAGGAGTGCGAGGGCCAGTGCGATCGAGGGACGAAGCCGGAAGGGACCTGACATGGGACGGACGGTACCAGAGGTCGCACGCGAGCCATTGAAGACCGCGATGGAAAATGGACGGCTCTGCGAAGATCCCGCGAGAATCGGGAGTATGCTCGCGTCGTGACGCATCACGAGCGAACCCGGCATCGCGCGGTTCTCGGTCTGTCGGTCGTCTCGGCGCTGATGGTCGCGACGACGGGCGAGGCGAGCGATCGTCTCGCCGTGAAGCGGCTGTTCGCCCCGCCCGAGGCGGTGCTGGACGGATCGTTGCGGTTGCCCGATCCGGCGGCCACCGCGGTCGCTTCGACGGCGGCGCTGCGAACCTTTCCCGCGGCGGCCCAAGAGGTGGAAATCGTGCACGGAGGCGGCCCGCTGCGGGTGTTGCCGATCGCCGCCCCGGGATTCCGCGGCCGGCTGTGGCTCGAACGGACGGGCCGGCCCGCGGTCGCGTCGGTGCCGGTGGGCACGACCGGCGGGGGCGCGCCGTCGATCGAGTCGCGGTCGGTGGCGCTGGACGCCCTCGGGATCGGCGCCGAAACGGCGCTCTCCGAGACGACGCTGCCCGCCGGCCCGTATCGGGTGACTTTCGCGGGCGACGCGGGAACGCCGGTGTTCGCGGCCTTCGGCGACGGGTCGGAGGCGGCGCTGGTCGCGCATCGCGATGGCCGGCTCGTGCGCGAAGGCGAAACGCTCGCGATCCGTGCGGTCGCGCGACGGCCCGCCGCGGCACCGCCGCTCGAGGGGGCGTCGTTCGCGGCGCGAGCCCTTGCCGGCGCGCCGCTGGACTTTCGCGTCGAATCGGCTCGCGTGCGCTGGAGCGACGGGACGACGGCGGAAGCCGAGGCAAGGGTCCGGTCCGACGGCTCGATCCTCCTCTCCTTCCCGCACGCCCTTGCCGGCGATGCGCTCGTCGAGATCGACGCCACGGTGCGCGACGGCCGGGTCGAACGGTCGCGCAGCGTCGCCCTCCTCGTCCGCATCGCCGCGAACGACCTGCGGCTGGCCGGGGCCCCGTCGCTTGCGGCGGCCGGCCACGGCTGGCTTGAACTCTCGCTTCCCGTCTCGTCGGGGCGCGAGTCGCTGGTCGCGGCGACCGAGCTGTGGGCGGTGGGCGATTCCGCCGAGCGGTGCCTCGGCTGGCTCGGCGGAATCGCCGAGGTCGAAGAGGACGAGGAGTTCGGCCCGGTGGTGCGGCTCGGCCTGGCGGCATCGCGGCTCGACCTCGGTGCCGCCGAGCGGCTCGAGTGCCGGCAGGTGCGATTCCACGAGCGCGACGGCTTCGCGACGCTGGAGGTCGTGGATCGGGCCGAGACCTCGGTCGCCGACGGGGTCCGCGCCGCGGCGGCGGCCGCGTCGCCTCCGGCCGAGTCCGACTGGATGGGCCGGCCCGGCGTGGCGACGGTCGCGGCGCCGCCGGGCGGGATGCTGGTGCCAGGGCCAGGCTCGCACGCCCAGGTCCTGATGCACGGCTACTGCGCCGACGGGAACCCCTTCCCGCTTGCCCAGTTCGGGCCCGACGCGTGGGCGTACCAGGTGCCCGACCAGAACCTGCCCAACGACGCGTTCGCGCTCGATCTCCGGCAACGCACGCAGCAATTCAAGAGTTTCGGCACCGTCGCCCACAGCCAGGGCGGGCTCGCTTCGCTGCACCTGTACACCTTCTACTTCAGCGGTCTCGACTGGGCGGGTCCGGGCCGGCTGGTCCAGGCGGTCGGGGCCCCGTTCGAGGGCACGCCGATCGCGGGCGTCCTGGCGGCGCTCGGTTCGATCTTCGGCGTGCAGTGCGGCGCGAACTACGACATGACGCCCGAGGGCGCGGCGATCTGGCTCTCGACGATCCCGCCGGCGCCGCGGGCGAGGGTGTTCACCTTCACGACGAGCTACAGCGGCCCGGGCTGGTCGGGGTACTGCAGCCTGGCGACGGCGCTCTTCCTGGCGTACCCCGAGGACGGCGTCACCGAGCATGCTTCGGGCCACTTCCCCGGGGCGAACGATCTCGGCTTGACCTACGGCTGGTGCCATGTGGGCGGGATGCGCGATCCCGACCAGGCGCTCGACGCGAATCGCAACGCCGCGATGCGGGAGGCGGGGGCACGATGAAGACCGCACTGAACATGATCACGCTGGCCCTGACCGCGCTCGCCTCGGCCGGCGAGCCCGAACGGTGTGTCGAAGGCGGGCAGATTCCCGACGGCGGCACGCTCGAGCGGATCGTCGTCGTGCCGCCGCCCGCGACGCCGCAGGCGATCGCCGGCGTGCGGGTGCGGCTCGAGGGAACGCACCCGTGGGTCGGGGACCTTCGCGCGACGCTCTTCCACCCCTCGGGTGCGGCCGTCCTCCTTCTCGATCGTCCCGGAATCCCCTCGACCGGTTTCCCCGGCCCGTGGGGCTGCGGCGGCGACGACTTCCGCTGCACGCTGGCCGACGAGGCGGCGGCCGCGATCGAGTCGACCTGCTCGTTCGGCCCGCCGCCGGTCCTCGGCGGGACGCTGCGTCCGAACGGGCCGCTCGCGGCGCTTGTCGGGCTCGCGCCGGAAGGCGCGTGGCGAATCGTCGTCGAGGACGCAGTCGCCGGCGACGCGGGCACGCTGCTCGTCGCCTGCCTCGAGCTTTCTCTTGCTTACGCCTGCCCCGCCGACCTCGACGGCAACGGCGAGGTCGACGCGGCCGACCTCGCGGCGATCCTCGCGGCCTGGGGCCCCTGCCCCGGCTGTCCCGCCGACCTCGACCGCGACGGCGAGGTGGCCGCGGGCGACCTCACCGCGATCCTCGCGGCGTGGGGAGCGTGCGGGGGCGGGTAGGCCGTCGTTGCCGACCCGAGCCACCGATCATGATCTCTCCCGCCCCGCTGCTGGCCCTCCTCCTCGCGAACTTCCCGGCCCTCCCGTTCGCCGCGGCCTCGTGGACGACCCCGCCGGTCGCCGGGCCGGGCCTCGAGTACCGCACCTTCTGGAGCCCCGCCGCCCTCGCCACGGTGAGTTTTCATATTTATCTTCCGCCCGAGTATCACGCCCGGCCCGAAGAGCGCTTCCCGACGCTCTACTGGCTGCACGGCTCGGGCAGCCCGATCGCCGGCATCCCGCGGGTGCGGGCCCGTTTCGCGAGCGCCATGGATGAAGGGCGGATTCCGCCGATGATCGTGGTCTTCCCGAACGGGATGGGGGCGAGCATGTGGTGCGACTCGTTCGACGGGTCGGTGCCGATGGAGTCGGTGGTGATCGATGACCTGCTCCCGCACGTCGACGCGACATTCCGTACGATCGCGGCGCGGCGCGGCCGGATCGTCGAGGGCTTCAGCATGGGCGGCGCGGGAAGCGGTCGCCTCGGGTTCAGGCGACCCGATCTCTTTGCCGGCATCTCGATGCTCGGCGCGGGACCGATGCAGCTCGACTTCATGGCTGCGCCCGAGGGCACCGACGTGCCGCCGCGGCAGCGGGCGGAACTGTTCGAACTGGTCTGGGGCGGCGACCCGGCGTGTTACCTCGAGCAGCACCCGTGGACGATCGCGGCCCGGCGGGCCGGGGCCCATCTCGCCCGCTGCACCGAGCTGCGGATCGCGGTCGGCGAGCTCGACGCGATGCTCGGCCCGAACCTCGCGTTCCACGATCACCTGCTCGGCCTCGGCGTTCCGCATCGGATGTCGGTCGTGCCGGGCGTCGGCCACCAGGCGCTCGCGACGCTCGACAGCCTCGGCGAGGATGGCTGGCGGTTCTACCGCGACGCCCTCGCGACACCTTGCCGACATGCCGCCGACCTCGACTGCGACGGGATCGTCGGCGGCGCCGACCTCGGACAGCTGCTTGCGGCGTGGGGCGCCGGGCACGGCGCGACCGATCTCGACGGCGACGGCGCCATCGACGCGACCGATCTCGCGACGATGCTCGCGGCGTGGGGCACGGC
>JBIKVN010000338.1:0-2718 GCA_044356865.1 Phycisphaerales bacterium
GCCGAGCCCGACGCGGCCGGGGCCGTGCGGCTCGACTGGGCGCTGCTCGAGGAGATCTTCGGCCTGCCCGACGAGGCCCTCTTCGAACGCGTCCTCGAGGCGGTCGGCTCGGGCGACCCGAAGGCGGCGCTCGACGCGGGCGGCAACCTCCTCGATCGCGGCGTCTCGATCGAGCGCGGGCTCGACCTGCTGGCCGAGCGGTTCCGATGGCTCATGCTGGCGAAGGTCGCCGGGGCCGACTCGCCCCTGCTCGAGGTCGCCGACGAGACTCGCGAGACGCTGGCCCGTCTCGCGTCGCCGTTCGACGCCGCGACGCTGGTGCATCTGGTCGCCCTCTGCGACGCGATCGGCGGCAAGGCCCGGGACTCGTCGACGCCGCGGGCGCTGTTCGACGCGGCGCTCGTCCGCATGTGCCTGCCCGGGCGGTTCGTCACCGCCGAGGCGAGGGCCGATCCGGCGCCGCCGTCCGCCGCGAGCGGAGGCCCGCCAAAAAAAGCCCCGCCGCGGGCCGCTGAAACCGCCGCGCGGCCCGCGGTCACCGGCGTCGAGATCAAGCCGGTGCCGGCCGTCCCGCCGGCCGATCTCCCGGTCTCCCCGTCCGGATCGCCGTGGGACGCGGTGGTCGCCGAGGCGGCCCGCTCGCCGCTCATCTCGGCGATGGTCGCCCAGCTCCGCTTCGTCTCCTTCGACGGGCGAGCGCTGGTCCTTGCCATGCCCGAGGACGCCCTCGGCGGCGGCGTGATCCGCGACCGGATCGCCGACCTCAAGCCGATCGCCGAGAAGGCCCTCGGCCGGAAGGTCGAGGTGCGGCTCGAGACCGTCGCGGCCGAGCGCCGCCCCGACGCGGTCGCGCTGCGCCGCACCGGCGGGGCCGTTCCCGCGGCGATCCGCAACCACCCGCGGATCCGCGCCGTCGCCGAGGCCCTCGATGCGACGGTCGTGGCCGTCTCGCCCCGGCCGCCCGAGGGCGCGGTCACGGTCGAGGCGGTGGGTTCCTCGGCAACCGTTCCCGACCCGGAGTTCCCCGACGATGCTTGACGGCTTCAAGAACATGGCGGCGATGGCGAACCTCATGCGCGACCTGCCGCGCATCAAGGCCCGTCTCGGCGAGGTGCGCACGAAAGCCGAGTCGACGAAGGTCGCGGCCAGCTCGGGCGGCGGCGCGGTCACCGTCGTCGCCAGCTGCAAGCTGACCATCGAGAGCGTGCGGCTCGAGCCGGCGCTCGTGGCGGCCCTCGCCGGTTCCGGCGGTCCCGAGTCGCAGGCCCTCGCCGCCGAGCTCATCCGCGAGGCCACCAACCTCGCCCTCGAGCGGGCCCGCCTCTCGATGATGGAAGCCCTCGCCGAGGCCGCCCGCGACCTCGACCTGCCGTTCTCGCCCGAGCAGCTGAAGGAACTCCTCTGACATGGCCCTTCCCGCGGTCGTCCAGCGGCTGATCGACGAGTTCGCGAGACTCCCGGGCATCGGCCGCCGCTCGGCCGAGCGGCTCGCGTTCTACGTGCTGAAGTCCGACGAGAAGGAAGCCCTCGGGCTCGCGGAGGCGATCGCCGACGTGAAGCGTCGCGTGCGGCACTGCTCGATCTGCCGCACCCTGACCGACGCCGACCCGTGCCCGATCTGCGATGACCCGCGCCGCGACGCGTCGCAGGTGCTGGTCGTCGAGCAGCCGAAGGATCTCATCACGCTCGAGTCGACCGGCCTCTACCGCGGCGTCTACCACGTCCTGCTCGGCCGGCTCGATCCGCTCGACGGCGTCGGGCCCGAGAGCCTCACCGCGGCCGCGCTCCTCGGCCGGCTCGACGATCCCGCGAAAAACGCCCGCGGCGCGAAGGTCACCGAGCTCATTCTCGGCCTCAATCCCGACATGGAAGGCGACTCGACCGCCCTCTGGCTCGCCGACGAGGCGAAGTCGCGCGGCATCGCGACCAGCCGCCTCGCCCGCGGGCTGCCCACCGGTTCGCAGCTCGAGTACGCGAATCCCGCGGTGCTCGCCGACGCGATCGCGGGCCGCCAGCGGATGGGTTGAATCAGCACCCGCCCTGGAAGCAGGGCGGCAGGCCCCAGAAGCCGAGCAGGATCGAGAGGTCGCCGGCCTCGACCTGGCCGTCGAGGTTCAGGTCGCCGATGTCCGGCCCGACCTCGCCCCACAGCGAGAGCAGGATCGCGAGGTCGACCCCGTCGATCGTGCCGCTCGCATCGAGATCGCCCTGCGAATAGGGGCAGGTCAGCGACGAGCCGCCGCCGCCGGAAATGAACGCCCGCAGCGCCACCGAGTGCGACCATCCCGCCGAGACCTGCCGGACGTTGCCGAGGTCGGCCGGCACGCTGCACTGGCCGTCGGCGTTGTAGCCGTAGCACGACACCGTGCCGTTCCAGCGCAGCCCCAGCAGGTGATCGCCGCCGCCCGCGAACGCCTGCCAGGTCGAGGTCGGAGGCACCGGCCCCGAGGCGCCCCAGCAGGTCACGGCGCCCGCGGTCCGCACCGCGATCGAGCGGAAGACCGACGCCCCGATCGCCGTCGCGCCGGACAGCCCCGCGGGAACCGAGCTCTGCCCGTAGCCGTTCTCGCCCCACGCGACGACCGTGCCGTTCGCCCGCCGCGCGAGCGTGTCGTTGCCGCCCGCCGCGCAGGCGATCTCGACGACCGAACGCAGGCCCGCGGGTGGCGTGCTCTGGCCCGCCCAGTTCCGTCCCCAGGCCCGCACCGTGCCGTCGGC
>JBIKVN010000339.1:0-2713 GCA_044356865.1 Phycisphaerales bacterium
CGGGGGCACCGAGGCCCGGCCGTTCCGTCGCGACTTCCCGTGCGACGAGGTGAATCCCGACGCCCCGCCGCCGGGACCGGACGATCCGCCCTACGAGCCCGGGCCGTTCGGGCTGCGCTATGTCCTGGCGCTCGAGTGCACGGTGACCGCGGACCTGAACGGTGACGGCGTCGTCGGTCCGGCGGACCTCGCGATCCTGCTCGGAGGATGGGGGCAGCCGGGGGCGACGGATCTGGATGGCGACGGCACGACCGGCGCGGCGGATCTCACGGTGCTGCTCGGCGCGTGGACGACGTGAGTCGGCCCCGCGCGATCGGCATGATCGACACGAGCGGCCCGTGCCCCTCCGATAAGCCCGTTCCGCGCGACGTGAAGTTCAAGCTGGGCTGACCTTTCCGTCCCGCGGCGACCGATTCCCGTGCGGACTCGGTCGGTCGTGCGAACCGCGCGACGCGTCGAGCGAATCGATGGCGGCGTGGCGGACCCGGGAAGCCGGGACCAGAAGCCGCCCGCGGGAACGACGGGGGTTTCCCCCAAAGGAGCTTGCGATGCCGGGGATGAACACGATGTGCGGCGCGGGGGCGGCGATGATCGGGGCGATCGGCCTGTTCACGGGCGATGCGGCCGCGCAGGTCGCGAAGAATGTCCTCTTCACGCCGGCGACGCCGTATCTCAGCCCCGCCGACAGCCCGTACTTCGGGGACGGCCGCTCGTGCCACTCGCTCGAGAACTTCCAGGAGGGTCGCCTGACCGTTCCCGGCTTCTCGTTCCACACCGCGGCGGGGGCGGCGATCGTCTCGCCCGGCGGCGTCGTCGATCCCGGCTCGACGCAGTACGCCTTGAGCGGCACGAACAGCGTCGGGATGCTCCAGTTGGACTTTCACCAGGAAATCCTCGGCGGGCTTCCGAACCGCGTCGGCTTCGCGTGGACCCGCGGGTTCAACGGGACCATCACGCTGACCGTGGTGAACGGACGGGGCGGCATCGCGAACCACGTGCATCAGGTGAACAATCCGAACCTGCCGGGCAACCCGGCGGATGACCTCTTCTTCGGAGTGCGCAGCGAGGCGGGCATCGCCAGCCTGCTCATCAGCTTCAACCCGCCGTTCTTCTGCGAGATCGACCATGTGCAATTCGCGCTGCCGACGGTCGACTCCGACGGGGACGGCACGGCGGATTGCCTCGATACCTGTCCGCTCGACCGTACCAACCGGTGCCGGGTCCGCGGTGACGTGAACGGGGACGGGACTCCCGATGTGGTCGTACAGGACAACGTTTCCCGCCAGGTTTCGGCTTGGCTGCTCGGGCCGGATGCGGCGGCGGGCGAGACGCGGGCGATCGGGACGCCGCCCGCGGGGTATCTGCCGGTGGGGTACTCGGATTTCGGCGCCGACGGCGTGCGGGAGGTCCTGCTGCAGAACGCAGCGGCCCGACGGTTGATGCTCTGGTCGCTGGGCGGCTCGCGCGGCTCGGATCCCGTCCGCCTCGATCCGGTCATGGCCAACAAGAAGCAGCCGTTCGCCCCCGGCAGCAACTGGATCGTGCAGGGCACCGCCGACTTCGACGGCGACGGCCAGACGGACATCCTCGCCCGCGACTCGGGCACCGGCGTGATGAACGTCTGGCGGATGATCGGGGCGACCGTGGTCTCGACCCATTCGCTGGCCGCGGTGCCGTCGAACCCGGCGTGGGTCATCGGTGGCGTGATCGAGGGGCCGACCGCGGGCACCACGCGGATCGTCGCCCAGAACAAGGTCAACCGCCGGGTGATCGTGTGGAGCCTGAACGGGTTCAGCCTGGCCGGGACGCAGTACGTCTTGACCGGGTCCGGGGCCTACGCGGTCCTGCCGTCCGGTTCGACGGTCGTGGGACTCCGCCGCTTCGCTGACGACGTCTCGCCCAGCCTGCTCGTCCGCTCGTCGGTCGGGAAGGTCGACCGCTGGGTGCTGGACGTGGGGATGCGTTACCTCCGCGGGACCGGCGTGACGCCGGACAACCGCGGGTCGTGGGTGCCGCGGGCGGATTGAGAACGAATCGGAGGACGCTCGTCGCCCCGGGAAGGCCGTGCATGCGGCAATCCCGGGGCGTTCGCTTACGTCATGGGCCTGTGTTGCGCGAGCGCGGCTCCGGTGCATCCCGGCCGCATGGGTTACACCTGAGTGCAGGCACATGGGTGACACTCGGCCCGGTACGGTCGTCGCAGTCTATGGACCTCCACACGAACGGTGGACACGCAAGTCCATCCTATCCGGCTCTCTCGGCCGCCTCGAACGCTTCGGGGCTGACGTAGCCGAGTGAGCCGTGGATCCGCTTCCGCTGGTACCAGACCTCGATCCACTCGAAGATCGCCAGCCGGGCTTCCACGTGGCTGCGGAAGGTCCGGCCGTGTACCAACTCCTTCTTCAGGATCGCCCAGAGGCTCTCCATCATCGCGTTGTCGTAGCAGTCGCCGGGCCGGCTCATGCTCTGCCGTATGCCGTGGGCCTCGAGCAGCTCGCGACAGTCGCGGCAGGCGTACTGGACGCCGCGGTCGGAGTGGTGCACGAGGCCCTTCGGCGGGTTTCTCCGACCGATCGCCATCCGCAACGCGTCGATGGCGACCTTCGCGTGCAGGGTCGCCGACATGCTCCAGCCCACGATGCTCCGGCTCCAGGCGTCCATCACCGCGGCGAGGTAGAGGAAGCCCTCCTCCGTCGGGATGTAGGTGATGTCG
>JBIKVN010000340.1:0-2708 GCA_044356865.1 Phycisphaerales bacterium
CGGCCTCGGCGAGGGCGATGAGGGCGCGGACGTCGTCGCGCTCGAGGGCGTCGTTCCAGCGGTCGGACAGCGTCTGGTACTTGACCACCGCGGTCAGGGCCTTCGAGATCTCGTCCTTCGCGAGCGCTTCGGCGATCTCCTTCTCGGCCTCGCCCCGCTGCGTCGCCCGTTCGGCCAGCGTCTCGGCACGGTGGGCGTCGCGTTCGGCCACGCCCGACTTCAGCCGTTCAGCCTGCGTGAGGGCCCGGGTCGCCGGAACCGCGGCGAGGCTCGACTCGAGCCGGGACTCGTCGCCGGTCTTCGCGGCCTGCCAGACCGCGTCGCTCCAGGTCGACACCTCGGCGGGGACCTCGGCGGGGACGGCGGTCGCCGGCGGATTGGCGATCGCCAGCGAGCCCTGCAGCGGAAGCGACAGGAGCAGGAACCCGCCGAGGACGGCGAGCGGCCACCGACGCGAGGCGGAACGGCAGGAAACGCGATGCGGGGAAGTGTTGGTCATGATGGCGTTCGGTCGGGTTGGTTTCGGCCGGAGCGTGCGGCTCCGGCTCCTTCTCTCCGGCGGCAGGCGGCGGAGGCCGCGTGCGTCGATGACGGTCGTCCTTCCGAGATCGGACATTCCGCCGCCCCGACTGAGATGGCAGCGGCCGGAACGGATCCCGCCGGGAAGGGCGGGCCGGGACTTTTATACTCCTGACCCCATGGCCGGTTCTGCCCCGATCGTTCGTTCCGTGCGGATTCGGCCGGTCGTGACGGTCAGGCAACCCGGGAGCGGCCGGTGAGGCCGGGGGCCGTCCTCGAACTCGGGCCCTGCCGCGGGTGCGGCTACGACCTCCGCGGCCTGAAGCCGGGGGGAAGCTGTCCCGAGTGCGGCACCCGCATTCCAAGCGGAAACGCGACCTTCGGCGGCGAGGAGGGCCGGCTCGCCGACGAGGCCGCCGTCGGGCTCGGGTGGATCGCGAAGGCCGCCCTCTGGCCGGTGCCGATCGCGTTCGGGTGCGCCCAACTGTCGGGCTGGATCGGCGGCCCGATCCTGGTCGCGACGACCGGCTTCTCGTGGCTGCGGCTGCTCGGGGTGCGGAAGGTCGCCACCGCGACGGCCGAGGTGAACGGCCGGCCGGCGACGCTGGCGGCCGCCACCGAGTGCGGCCTTGCGGTCGTGCTGGCGGCCAGCGTCTTCTTCGCCAGCGCCGGGTGGATGCCGATCGCGGTGCCGTCGGTCGCGCTCGTCGCCTGGATCCTGGCCGCGACCGCCGCGGCCGAGCTCGCCCGCCGGCTCACCGCCGCGACGGTCGTCGCGGCCGGCGGCGGAAGCGGCTCGGGCATCCTCGAGACGGTGGGCTCGACGGGGCTGGTCGCCGGGGGGGCGGCGCTCGCGCTCGGACGGGCGGTCGCGCCGGCCGCCGGCGGCACGATCCCGAACGCCGCGCTCGATGCGCTGCTCCTCGCCTCGCTCGCCGCCGGGCTGCTTGCCGCCGCGGCGGGAGCGATGATCTGGATCTCGACCGCGCGACTCGCCGACGAGCTGCCCTCGATGCCCCGGTTCCGCCCGAAGCGACTCGCCCCGATGCCACGTGCGGTTCCCCCGCGCCCCGAGCCCGCGCCGCTCGAGGTCTCGGCGCCGCGGCCGATCGCCGAGCGCGAGCCGATCGAGCTCGAGCCGCCGACCATCGCGAAGCCCGCGGCGCCCGCACCGCCCTCCCGAAACGACGAGGGCGGCGACGACGACGAGCTCTGGAACGGCTGGAAAAACTGAGCTGCGGCGACTCAACCGAGCCGCCGGGCCCCGCACGCGGCGATCGCCATCGCGTCCGCGACGTCGGCCGGTTCCGGCGGGGCGGCCAGCCCGAACTGGGTCATCGCCGCGACCTGCATCTGCCGCTTCGACGCGCTGCCGCTGCCGGTGAAGGCCTTCTTCACCGACTTCGGGGCGAGCTCGACCAGCCGCGCCCCGCGGCGGGCCGCGCAGAGCAGGACGACGCCGCGGGCATGGGCCATCACGATCGCGGTGCGGACATGGGACCCGTGGCTGAAGACGCTCTCGACCACGACCGCGTGGGGCTGCAGCTCGGCGAGTATCTCCTCGAGGTCGGCCTCGAGCTGCCGCAGCCGCTCGCTGATCGGGGCGGAAGCCTTGAGCCGCACCAGCCCCGCCTCGACGAGCCGCGTGTCGAGGCTGCCCGGCCTCACCTCGACGCACGCGTAGCCGGTGCGCTGCAGTCCCGGATCGATGCCGAGGACGCGCAGGCTCTCTTCGTTCACGTCGCGGCTCCCCCGGACATTGCCGTGGCGGCCTTCGCGTTCTTCCCGCCGCCGGCGCGGTCGGTCTCGATGAGGCCGTCGCGAAGCCGCACCACGCGTTCGCACCGCTCGGCGATGCGATCGTCGTGGGTGACCATGATGAGGGTGAGGCCGCCCTTGTGGAGGTCCTCGAAGAGCTCGAGGATGCTCTCGCCGGTGCGCGAGTCGAGGTTGCCGGTGGGCTCGTCGGCCATGAGGATCGCCGGCTCGGTCACCAGGGCCCGGGCGATCGCGACCCGCTGCTGCTGGCCGCCCGAAAGCTCGATCGGGCGATGGCCGAGGCGGTCGCCGAGCCCGACGCGGGTGAGGCTCGCGACCGCGCGGCGGCGGCGCTCGTCGGCGGCGATGCCTTGGTAAAAGAGCGGCACCTCGACGTTCTCGACGATGGTCAGCTCGGTGATCAGGTTGAA